>JAIXWZ010000175.1 GCA_027491035.1 Comamonadaceae bacterium
GGCAGCCAAGATGGTGGTAATGGCCGCCGTCAGCGTGGTCTTGCCATGATCGACGTGGCCAATCGTGCCCACGTTGACGTGCGGTTTGGTCCGCGCGAATTTCTCTTTTGCCATTTCAAAACTCCCTAAAGAACATGCCGCGTGTCACTGGTTTAAGGTCTGCATGCTGTTGCTGATTCCCCCGCCACGGGCAACGGGGGGCACGGCATCGCAGACCGATGAAATCTTCTAATCTAATCAGTTGGGGCCAGAGCGACGGTGGGGCTTCGCCCCTGTCCGTCGGTCTGTCCCGCAATCTATTTATTTCGCCCTTGCCGCCATGATGGCTTCGGACACGTTGCGCGGGGCCTCCGAGTAATGCTTGAACTCCATCGTGTAGGTGGCGCGGCCCTGAGACATCGAGCGCAGGGTGGTGGAGTAGCCGAACATCTCGGACAGGGGCACCTCTGCCTTGATGGCTTTGCCGCCGCCGACCATGTCTTCCATGCCCTGAACCATGCCGCGGCGTGAGGACAAATCGCCCATCACGTTGCCGGCGTAATCTTCCGGGGTTTCGACTTCCACCGCCATCATGGGCTCGAGGATGACGGGGCTGGCTTTCCTGCAGCCTTCCTTGAAGCCAAAGATGGCTGCCATCTTGAACGCCAGTTCGTTGGAGTCCACATCGTGGTAGGAGCCGAAATGCAGGGTGACCTTGACGTCCACCACTGGGTAGCCAGCCAGCACGCCGGAGGTGACGGCCTCGGTGATGCCTTTTTCAACCGCCGGGATGAATTCGCGCGGCACCACGCCGCCTTTGATGGCGTCGACAAATTCAATGCCCTTGCCCGCCTCGTTGGGCTCAATCTTGAGCACCACGTGACCGTACTGTCCCTTGCCACCCGACTGGCGCACGAACTTGCCTTCGGCATCTTCCACAATTTTGCGGATCGTTTCGCGGTAAGCCACCTGAGGCTTGCCGACATTGGCCTCCACGCCGAACTCGCGCTTCATGCGGTCAACGATGATCTCCAGGTGCAACTCGCCCATGCCAGAAATGATGGTCTGGCCCGACTCTTCGTCGGTCTTGACCCGAAAGGACGGATCTTCGGAGGCCAGACGCTGCAGGGCAATGCCCATTTTTTCCTGATCGGCCTTGGTTTTGGGCTCCACCGCCTGGGCAATCACCGGCTCGGGGAAGACCATGCGCTCAAGGGTGACGATGGCATTGGGATCGCACAAGGTTTCACCGGTGGTGACGTCCTTGAGACCCACGCAGGCCGCGATGTCGCCGGCGCAAATCTCGTCGATCTCCTCGCGGTTGTTGGCATGCATCTGCACGATACGGCCAATCCGCTCTTTCTTGCCCTTGACCGGGTTGTAGACGGTGTCGCCCTTGGACAGAACGCCCGAATAGACGCGCACAAAGGTCAGCTGGCCGACGAAAGGGTCGGTCATCAGCTTGAAGGCCAAAGCCGCAAACTTTTCTTTGTCATCGGCCTTGCGGTTGACTTCCTTTTCGTCTTCATCGAAGCCAGGCACCGGCGGAACATCCAGTGGCGAGGGCATGAGCTCGATCACTGCATCGAGCATGCGCTGCACGCCCTTGTTCTTGAAGGCGGTACCGCACAGCATGGGCTGGATCTCGCCGGCAATCGTGCGCGTGCGCAGGCCGAAGGTGATCTCCTCTTCGGTCAGATCGCCCTCTTCCAGGTACTTGTTCATCAGGTCTTCGTTGGCTTCAGCCGCAGCCTCGACCATGGACTCACGCCACTTCTTGGCATCGGCCACCAACTCGGCCGGGATGTCTTCGAAGGTGAACTTCATGCCCTGCGAGGCCTCATCCCAGATGATGGCCTTCATCTTGCGCAGATCGACCACGCCCTTGAAGTTTTCCTCAGCCCCGATCGGGATGACGATGGGCACCGGGTTGGCCTTCAGGCGCAGCTTCATCTGGTCATAGACCTTGAAGAAGTTGGCACCGGTGCGGTCCATTTTGTTGACGAAGGCCAGACGCGGCACGCGGTACTTGTTGGCCTGCCGCCAAACCGTCTCGGACTGCGGCTGCACACCGCCGACGGCGCAGTAGACCATGCAGGCGCCATCGAGCACCCGCATCGAGCGCTCCACCTCAATAGTGAAGTCCACGTGGCCCGGGGTATCAATGATGTTGATGCGGTGCTCGGGGAAGGACATGTCCATGCCCTTCCAGAAGCAGGTGGTGGCCGCCGAGGTGATGGTGATACCACGCTCTTGCTCCTGCTCCATCCAGTCCATGGTGGCCGCGCCGTCATGAACCTCACCGATCTTGTGGTTCACACCGGTGTAGAAAAGAATGCGCTCAGTGGTCGTGGTCTTGCCGGCGTCGATATGCGCCGAAATGCCGATATTGCGGTAGCGCTCGATGGGAGTCTTGCGGGCCATGATGAACCTCAGGAATGGGGGAAGTCAAAAAAACAGCTGGTGCGCAATCTAGGCAGGGCCACGCCAGCAGCGTTGGGGCCCGGATCGCCGATGCGCACAGCCCGGGCCGGCGCACCGATGGGGGACTGGCCTGGCCGCGGGGCTGCGGCCGGGCCGGATCAGGCCATCAGAAACGGAAGTGGCTGAAGGCCTTGTTCGCCTCGGCCATGCGGTGCACTTCGTCACGCTTTTTCATGGCACCGCCCCGGCCTTCGGTGGCCTCCATCAACTCATTGGCCAGACGCAGCGACATCGATTTCTCGCCGCGCTTTTTGGACGCCTCCTTGAGCCAGCGCATGGACAGGGCCATCCGGCGCACCGGACGCACCTCGACGGGGACCTGGTAGTTGGCACCACCCACACGGCGGGACTTGACCTCCACCATGGGCTTGACGTTGTTGAGGGCGATGGTGAAGGCCTCGAGCGGGTCCTTGCCCGGGTTTTTCTTCTCGATGAAGTCAAGCGCGCCGTAAACAATGCGCTCGGCGACTGCTTTTTTGCCGCCTTGCATGATGACGTTCATGAACTTGGCAAGCTCGACATTGCCGTACTTGGGATCCGGCAAGATTTCACGTTTGGGGACTTCGCGACGACGTGGCATGGAACAACCTCTTTGCTTCAGTTGGCGCCGTCATCACAACAGCGCCGCGAGGGCGACAAGGCCCTCACTTACTCGACCGGCACCCACCATGGGCACTTGGGTCGCTCAGGCATGACCGGGATCTGCCAAGACCCCGGGACACCCGCTTTGCGGCACCTGCATCCAACCGGATGCGGATACCGCGAAAAATCACTTGGCCTTGGGCTTCTTGGCGCCGTATTTGGAGCGCGCCTGCTTGCGGTCCTTGACGCCCTGAAGGTCAAGCGAGCCGCGCACGATGTGGTAGCGCACACCGGGCAAGTCCTTGACACGGCCGCCGCGCACCAGCACCACCGAGTGCTCTTGCAGGTTGTGGCCTTCACCGCCAATGTAGGAGATGATTTCGAAGCCGTTGGTCAGGCGCACCTTGGCCACTTTGCGCAAGGCCGAATTGGGCTTCTTGGGGGTCGTGGTGTAGACACGCGTGCAAACGCCTCGGCGCTGCGGCGAGTTCTGCATCGCGGGGCTTTTGGACTTGGTCTTCTCGACCTCGCGCCCCTGACGCACGAGCTGGTTGATGGTTGGCATTAAAAACGTCCCTAAACGTAAGGCAGCCTGCATTGCTCAGGCAGCGTGAAATCGTCCCGACCAAAAGTCGGAAAGCTTTCTAGTGTATCAGGTCAGCCGGCCTGGAGCAAATTCGCGCCCACTTCGGCCCGGACTCGGCCCAGGTTGGGCCCGAATCGGTGGGCCGCGTCAAGCGCTCAAACCCGAAATTGGCAGACCGGCCAAGGCCGCGAACGCGGCCAGTCGTTGCCCAAAAACAACGGCGGCGCTACTGTATCCACAAACGCATGGCATCCCAGGCCCGGCCGATCACGCCGGCCTCATCCACCGCCTCCAGGGCCAGCAAGGGCACCTCCAGGGGGGCGGCCTGCCCCTCCAGGGCGATGCGCAGGGTGCCCACCGCCTGGCCGCGCTGAAACGGCGCCACCAGGGGATCTCGCCGCACCACTTCGGTCTTGATTTTCGAGCCCGTGCCGGCCGGCACAGCAATCACGATGGGCTGCGGGCGGCCCAGCTTGAGCACCGGCGCGCTGCCTTTCCAGACCTTGGGCGAAACCACCGCCTGATTGCCGTCAAACAATTTGACCGCCTCGTAGGCGGTGTAGCCCCAGTTCAGCAGCTTTTGCGCCTCGTTGGCCCGCGCGCCCTCGTTGGCGGCACCGAGCACGATGGCCAGCAGCCGGCGCGGGCCCGGCTGGTTGCCACTGCCCAGGTTGGGAAAGTCGCGGCGCGCCGTGGCCACCAGGCAGTAACCTGCGGCCTGGGTGTGCCCCGTCTTGAGCCCATCGACCGAGGGGTCGCGAAACAGCAGCACATTGCGGTTGGTGTCGTTGGCAGCCGGCGTGCCAGGGTAGCGGTACTTCTTGATCGAGTAGTAGCCCATGTATTCGGGAAAGTCGGCCATCAGCCGCTGCGCCAGGATGCGCAGATCACTGGCCGTGGTGGTATGACCTGGCTCGGTCAGGCCCTCGGGGTTGCGGTAAGCGGTGGCCTTCATGCCCAAGGCCTTGGCCTGGGCGTTCATGCGCTCGACAAAGCGCGGCACATCGCCAGCCACCGCTTCGGCCAAGGCCACTGTGGCATCGTTGCCCGACTGCACCACCATGCCCTTGATCAGGTCTTCGACCGGCACCTGCATCTTGGGATCGATGAACATGCGCGAGCCCGGCATCTTCCAGGCCCGCTCGCTGACCGGCAGCGGCTGCTTGAGGTCGATCTTGCGCGCCCTGAGCGCATCGAACACCAGGTAGGCGGTCATCAGCTTGGTCAGCGAAGCCGGCTCGACCGGCGCGTCGGCCTCGTGGGCCGCCAGCACCTGGTCGGCCGTCAGGTCCACCAGCAGATAGGCCTTGGCAGCAACCTCGGGCGCGCGCGGCTGCTGGGCGCGAACGCTTTGCAGGCTCGCCAGGCACAAGGCGGCGGTCAGGACAATCAAACGCAGGAGCATGGGCGCAGGGGGGTTCAGAGGTGATCGGGGCAGAGCCGGCCCCGACGCCGGCCTCAGGCGCTCAGATGGCGCACCACCAGCGACTTGAGCAGCGGCAATTGTCCATGAAAGAAGTGGCCCGTCCCGGGCAAGACCATCACCGGCAGCGACTGCGGCCGCGCCCAGTCCATGACCGCCGACAGCGGCACCGTGTCGTCAGCCTCGCCGTGGATGACCAGCGTGCGCTCATGGCTCGCTGGCGGGATCGTCGCCACGGCAAAGCGACTGGCCGCCGTGCCCACCAGCACCAACTTGTCGATCGGGCGGCGCTCCAGCAAGGGGGCCAGTGCCAGACTGGTGACGAAAGCGCCAAACGAAAAACCAGCCAGCGCCAGGGCGCCATCGGGCTGCAGTTGCTCGATCAACGCGAGCAAGTCGAGCAGTTCACCGCGGCCCTCGTCATGGACCCCCTGGCTGGCGCCCACGCCGCGAAAGTTGTAGCGCACGCTGTCCCAACCGCATTGGCTGAACGCGCGGGCCAGCGTCTGCACGACCTTGTTGTCCAGGCTGCCGCCAAACAGGGGGTGGGGATGGGAAATCACGGCCACGCCCCGACGCAGGCCCTGGGCCGCATCGATCGCGACCTCGATCGCACCGGCCGGCCCCTCGATCAACGACCTGCGGGTTTGGGCGTTCATGATCGCCCGGCTCAACGGCCGACCGAAGGCGGCGTGAGCAGTCGCTCGACCGGCTGGCCGCCGCGCAGATGCGACTCGACGATCTCATCGATGTCCTGCCCATCGACATAGGTGTACCAGGTGCCTTGCGGATAAATGACCAGCATAGGCCCGCCCGCGCAGCGATCCAGACAACCGGCCTTGTTGACCCGCACGCCGCCCGGGCCCGCCAACCCGGCTGCCTTGACCTGCGACTTGCAGCGCTCGAAAGCCTGCTGCGCGCCATGATGACCGCAGGCGTTTTCCCCATTGCTGCGCTCATTGAGGCAAAAGAAAACATGGTGCCTGTAGTAGGAGACAGGCGGCTCGCTGAGGCCGGGGGTGGTCATGGCTGCCGATTCTAAAGTTCGTTGCGACCCGCCCTGGCCGCCGGCGCCGACAGCCGCATGAGGGCATAGACCAGGGCGGCAAAAGGCCACAGCCAGCCCAGCCACTCGGTCAAGCCGTTAAAGCGCACAAAACGCCCCTGCTCCCAGATCTGGCGGGTGTACTCGAAATTGGAGTCCACTGCAGCCTGGTTGAGCAAGGTCAGCTGCACCCCCAGGGCCAGCAAAGCCAGCGCCACCGCACCGCGCACCGGCAAGAGCAGAGCCAAAGCGGCGGCCAGCAAGCCCAGGCCCAGCCCCAGGCGCACAGGTCCGTCCAGCCAGGCCCAGGCGTGCTCGGGCCCAAAGCTCAAGGCCGAAGACAAGGCCGTGCTCGACACCCCCGACACGCAAGCCAAGGCCAGCACGACCAATTTTTGCCAGGGCCAACGGACGATGGCATAACCGAGCAGCACCGGCACCAGCAGGCCCAGGGCCACGCACAGCACCACCGAGCCGCTGAGCATGGGCTGCAACTCCACCTCGCGCACCGGCAACCAATCCAAAAAAGGCGTGCCGACCAAGGCGCTGCCCAGGGCCTCCTCGAGTTGTTGCATCACCTGGCCCAGCCCAAAGGGCACGGTCAGCGGAAACAACAAGGCCGGCGGCCACAGGGCCAGCAGCACCAGCGGCCCCCGTGTCTGACCGATGAACCAGCGCCGCCGGAACTGGCCCCAACGCTGCAGCGCCCCCAGGCGCTCGAGCAAGTAGGCGGCCAAAGCACCCAGCCAGGCGCCCAGGGCATTGAGGGCCAAATCCAGGTTGGACGGCACACGCGAGGGCAGAAAACCCTGCAGCATTTCCATCGACAGCGACAACAGCGCCGCACCCAGGCTGGCCAGCGTCACCGGCCAGCCCCAGTCGGTGCCGCGCATCACCGCCAAAGCCAGCAAAAAGCCCAGGGGGCTGTAACCGAGCACATTGACCGCCACATCGAAACCCGTCCAGTAACGCGGCAGCGGCGCGCTCAAAAAGGCCCAGGCGGACAGGCCCTGATCGCGCCAATTGGAAAACGGGTAGAGGCTGGCGTAGACCACCAGGCAGGCCAGCGCGAGAGCCAGGGGCCAGGTGGAGGTGGATCGGTCGTTCGCCGACATCAGGGTATCAGGGCATCGCAGCCTCGAGCGGCCAGGCTCAAGCCTGCCAGGGCTTGACCACCACCAGCACCACGGCCGCGAGCATGAACAGCACGGGCAGCTCGTTAAACCAGCGAAACCAGACATGGCTGCGCACGTTGTGCCCCTGCTCAAACACCCGCAGCAGTCGCGCGCACTCGTGGTGGTAAGCCAGGGTCAGCAGCACCACGGCGAGCTTGGCATGCATCCAGCCGCTGCCCGCGCCCCAGCCGATGCCATAGCCCCACCACAGCGCGAGCCCGAGCCCGAGGGCCGGCACCGCCAGGATGTGGGTAAAGCGCATCAGCTTGCGCGCCATGAGCAGCAAACGATCACGCTCGGCATCGCTGCCGACGGGCACCATGGCCAGGTTGACAAAAATGCGCGGCAAATAAAACAGGCCGGCGAACCAACTGGCCACGAACACAATGTGCAAGGCTTTGACCCACAGCATGGGCCCAAGTGTAGTGCCCCACCTGTGCCGGCGAGCCCAGCGTGGCAAGCGAATCAAACGTTGATCCATACGGCGCTTAGGGATCGCTACATCGCTGCCCTGATCGCGATGACGGGGTTGTGCAAACTTTTCTTAGGCAGGTGATTTTGTCAACTTTATTTGGCACAATTTCCACATGACCTCCTACGCCGCCTTTCCCGCCGGCCGCCCACGCCGCCTGCGCCGCGACAGCTTCACCCGCAACCTGGTGCGTGAACACGCCGTCTCAGTCCATGACTTGATCTACCCGGTCTTCGTCACCGACGGGGTCGGGCAGCGTCAGGCGGTGGCCTCCATGCCCGGCGTCGAGCGCCTGTCGCTGGACCTGCTGCTGCCGGTGGCCGAGCAATGCCAACGGCTGGGCATTCCCGTCATGGCCCTGTTTCCCGTGATCGACGCCAGCCTGAAGACGCCCGACGGACGCGAAGCCGCCAACCCCGGCGGCCTGGTGCCGCGGGTGGTGCGCGAGCTCAAAAGACATTTCCCCGAACTCGGCGTGATGACCGACGTCGCGCTCGACCCCTACACCAGCCACGGCCAGGACGGACTGCTCGACGAGACCGGCTACATCCTCAACGAAGAAACCGTGGCCATGCTGGTGCAGCAGGCGCTCAACCAGGCCGCCGCGGGGGTGGACATCGTGGCGCCCAGCGACATGATGGACGGGCGCATCGGTGCCATCCGCCAGGCGCTGGAGGCCCAGGGCCACATCCACACCCGCATCATGGCCTACAGCGCCAAGTACGCCAGCGCCTTCTACGGCCCTTTCCGCGACGCGGTCGGCTCGGCGGGCAACCTGGGCAAAGCCGACAAAAAGGTCTATCAGATGGACCCGGGCAACACCGACGAGGCGCTCAAGGAAGTGGCGATGGACATCGCCGAAGGTGCCGACATGGTGATGGTCAAGCCCGGCATGCCCTACCTGGACGTGGTGCGGCGGGTCAAGGACGAGTTCAAGGTGCCCACTTTTGCCTACCAGGTCTCGGGCGAGTACGCGATGCTCAAGGCTGCAGCCCAAAACGGCTGGCTCGATCACGACGCGGTCATGATGGAAAGCCTGCTGGCCTTCAAGCGCGCCGGCGCCGACGGCGTCCTGACCTATTTCGCGCTGGACGTGGCGCGCAAGCTGCGCGGCTGAGTCGGGCCATTTGCCGGCCCACATGGCACACTGGTCCGTGCCACGTTCAAGCACGCACGGCCCCAGCACGCCATGAACCCGCCCGCCCCACCTCTGCGCATCTTTCACATCGCCGCCCAGCAAGTCATCGAAAGCCAACACTGGCCCGAACAGCTGCCTGAGCAAGGCTTCCTATGGCTGGCCATCGGCCGCGACGCGCTGCAGCAGCAGCTCGAGCCAGTGCAACAGACCCTGCAGCGGCTGTGCGGCCAGCAGCTCGTCGAGCTGCATGTGGCCGATCTGTTGAACCTGCAACTGCCCTCGGGCTACGACTACACCGCGCAATACGACCTGCTGGTCTTTAGGCGCCTGAGCAGCTGGCGCACCGCCGCCCGCACTGAACCAGCCCCCGCTGCAGCCCATGGCAGGCGCAAGGCCCGCGGCCCCGTCATCCTGCGCCGCATCGACACCAGCCCGGTGGGTATGACCCTGTTCGATCGCGTCTTGCTGACGGTCCATCCGGACGACATGAGCGTGCGCGACAGCTATGCCGCGCGCCTGCTCGAGGCCAGCTCTCAAGGCGGCCGCAGTGCGGGGGCGCAGCTGCCCACCAGCGCGCCCGATCTGATGCTGCGTCTGGTCAACCAGATGGTGGACCAGTACCTGGACCTGCGCCGCGAGCTCAACCGGCAACTCGACCACTGGCAGGCCGAACTGCTCGATCCGCGCACCCGCTTTGCCAACTGGAGCGCCGTCCTTGATGCGCGCATCACCTTGCACAAGCTCGACGAGATCTGCGAGGACCAGCGCAGTGCGGTGCAAGACTGGATCGATGCGCTGCAAGCGTTGCCAGACGACCCATCCCCCGCGGTACAACGCGAGCGCGATCTGCTCAAGGTGCGCTCGCGAGACGTGCTCGAGCATATCGAGCGGGTGGTGCGGCATGTCCAGCGGCTCGAACACAGCACCGAGGCTGCGGTACAGATGCACTTTTCAGCGCAGAGCCATCGCGCCAATCAAATCATGCGCACGCTGACCGCCCTGACCGCGGTGTTCCTGCCGCTGAACTTCATCACCGGCTTTTTCGGCATGAACTTCGAGTTCATGCCGGCCATCCACAACAGCGCCGGCCTGTGGTGGGCCATTGGAGGCATGGTCGCGGCAGCGCTGGCCGTGATCGGCGTTTTGTGGCGCAAACGCTATCTGGCCAGCCGCTGAGGCCGCTCTGGCGGTGCGAACCGCGGGCGCAGCCGGCCCGCCGCCGTCTCAATGACCCAGAATCTTGGACAGGAAGTCCTGCGCGCGATCGGTCTGGGGATGGTTGAAGAACTGATCGGGCGTGTTTTGCTCGACGATCTGGCCCTGGTCCATGAAGATCACGCGATCGGCCACCGCTTTGGCAAAGCCCATCTCGTGCGTCACGCACAGCATGGTGATGCCCTGATTGGCCAACTCGATCATGACGTCAAGCACCTCCTTGATCATCTCCGGATCGAGCGCCGAGGTGGGCTCATCAAAGAGCATGATCTTGGGCGTCAGGCACAGGGCGCGGGCGATCGCCACCCGCTGCTGCTGACCGCCTGAGAGCTGCAAGGGGTATTTGGCCGCCTGCTCGGCAATGCGCACCCGCTCGAGCTGGGCCATGGCGCGCTCTTCGGCCTCCTTCTTGGGCAGCTTGCCCACCCACATCGGCGAGAGCGTCAGGTTCTCCAGCACCGTTAAATGCGGAAACAAGTTGAACTGCTGAAACACCATGCCCACTTGCTTGCGCACCGTGTCGATGGCCTTGACATCGTCGGACAGCTCGATGCCATCGACCACCAGGCGCCCTTGTTGATGCTCTTCGAGCCGGTTGATGCAGCGGATCAAAGTGGATTTGCCCGAACCCGAGGGGCCGCAGATGACGATGCGCTCGCCCTTGGCCACGCTCAAGTCAATGTCGCGCAACACGTGGAAATCGTTGCCGTACCACTTGTTGACCTTCTCAAAGCTGATGATGGGAGTGTTCATGGAAAAACCTGTTCAAAACAATCAGCGCTGCCGACCTTTGTTGACCTCGCGCTCGACCCAGAGGCTGTAGCGCGACATGGCAAAGCAGAAGGCGAAATAAATCAGCGCAATGAAGACGTAGCCCTCGATCTTGTAGGGCCGCCAATCGGCATCGGAATTGAGCGCCAGGCCGAGCGCGCCGGTGAGCTCGTAGAGGCTGACGATGGTCACCAGCGAGGTGTCCTTGAAGATGGCGATGAAGTTGTTCATGATGCCCGGCACCACCATGGCCAGCGCCTGCGGCAGCACAATTTTGCGCTGCGTCTGCCAGTACGACAGGCCCAGCGATGCGGCCGCCTCCACCTGCCCCTTGGGGATGGCCTGCAAGCCGCCCCGGATCACCTCGGCCATGTAGGCCGCAGCAAACAAGGTGATGCCCGCCAGCACCCGAATCAGCACGTCGATCTTGGTGCCCTGCGGCATGAACAGCGGGAACATGAAGGAGGCCATGAACAGCACCGAGATCAGCGGCACGCCACGGATCAGTTCCACATACAGGGTGCACAAGGTGCGAATCGCCGGCAATTCCGAGCGACGCCCCAAAGCCACCAGCAAGGCCAGCGGAAAGGCCATTGCGATCGACAAAGTGGCCAGCAGCAGCGTCAAGGGCAGGCCACCCCAGCGATCGGTCTCGACCCGGCTCAGGCCCATGCCACCGAGCATGAGCCAGAAAAACAGCGCCAGACCCAGCGCCCACAGGCCCGCCAGCCAGGGCTTCCAAAACAGGCGCACGCAGCTGACCACCAGCAGCGTCATCATCAGCACCGTGGCCACCAGGGGGCGCCACTGCTCATCGAACGGGTAGCGCCCGAAGATGATAAGCCGGTACTTCTCGGCCACCACCCCCCAGCAAGCGCCCACCTCCACCGGGTGGCAGGCCTGCGCATCGGGCAGCCAGTGGGCGGTCAAAACGGCCCAGTTGAAAAGCTGCGGCAAATACCACAGCAACAAGCCGCCAATGATCAGCGTGCTCACGGTGGTGCGCGCATCGGCAAACAAATTGCTGCGCAACCAGCCCATGAGCCCGCCGGTGCGCACGGGCGCAGGGCGCGCCGCGATGGATTGAAAAACTCGGACCGTCATGCTCAGCGCTCCTTGATCGCCGCGCGGGCGTTGTACCAGTTCATCAAGGCCGAGGTGGCCAGCGAAGTGGTCAGGTAGACCAGCATGACGATCGCAATGCACTCGACCGCCCGGCCCGTCTGATTGAGGGCCGTGTTGGCAATGGAGACCACGTCCGGATAGCCGATGGCCACCGCCAAAGAAGAGTTCTTGGTCAGGTTCAGAAACTGGTTGGTCATGGGCGGAATGATCACGCGCAGCGCCTGGGGCAACATCACCAGCCGCATCTCCTGACCGCGCGACAGCCCCAGCGCAGCGGCAGCCTCGCTCTGGCCGCGCGCCACCGAGCCGATGCCCGCGCGCACCACCTCGGCCACAAAGGCGGCGGTGTAGACCACCAGGCCCAGCAGCACCGCCATGAACTCGGGCGTGAGCGCGCCGCCGTTCTCAATCGCAAACTCGCCCTTGCTCGGGTAGTTGGCCTCGGTGGGCGCGCCGCCGAGCAACCAGCCCAGCACCGTCATGCCCAGCGCGATCAGCAGCGGCACCCAAAACACGCTGCGCGGCTGGCCGGTGGCCTCGAACTGCGCGCGCGCCCAACGGCTGCGCAGCCAGGCCAGCAACAGGCCGGCGAGCAAACCGATGCCCGCCCAGGCGTGGCCGTCGGCCCAAATCGGCACCGGGTAGTTCAAACCCCCCTTGCTCAGAAAGACGCTGCCGGCCTGCCAAGCCTCGCTGGCGTCGGGCAGCAGCTCAGTAAAAAGCAGGTACCACATGAGCAGCTGCAGCAAGATCGGCACGTTGCGAAAGAACTCGACATAGACTTGGCACAAGCCCCGCACGAGCGCGTTGCGCGAAAACCGCCCGATTCCCAGCAAGGTGCCCAGCACCGTGGTCAAGATGATGCCGAGCACCGCCACCCGCAGCGTGTTGACCAGGCCGACCACAAACGCCATCAGGTAGCTTTGGGTCGATTCGAAGGCAAACAGGCTCTCCCCGATGTCAAAGCCGGCGGTCTGGGTCAAAAACCCGAAACCGCTCTGGATCCCACGCTCGCGCATGTTGATCAGGGTGTTGTGGGCCAGGTACCACAGCCCCAGCGCAATCACGGCCAGCGCCAGCACTTGGTAAACCAGGCCACGAAAAGCCTGACTGCGCCAGGACCAGTTTTTCTTCTTCGGTGGAGGGGCAGGAGGACGGTTCATACGCTCAATCCTTGCAAACCTTGGGCCAGCGGCAAACGTTGACAAATACGCTGTCCATTTGAGAAAAACCGCCTGCCAGGCCGAGCCCAACAGGCGGTTTTTAAAGACGCAGAGGCGATCAGCGGATCGGGTAGGCGTACATCAGGCCGCCCTTGTTCCACAGGTTGTTAACGCCGCGCGGCAGACCCAGGGCCGATTTCGGACCGACGTTGCGCTCGAAGATCTCGCCATAGTTGCCCGTGGTCTTGATCGCACGCACCATCCACTCCTTGTCCAGACCGAGCAGCTTGCCCGTGTCCTCGGTGGTGCCCAGCAGACGCTGCACCACCGGATCGGTGGCGCTGGTCTTGAGCTGGTCGACGTTGGCCTGGGTCACGCCGTACTCTTCGGCCTCCAGCAGACCGTAAATGACCCACTTGACGATGGCAAACCACTCGTCGTCACCGCGGCGCACCATCGGGCCCAGGGGCTCTTTGGAGATCAGCTCGGGCAAGATGATGTGATCGGTCGGGTTCTTGGCTTCCTTGTTGCGCACCGAAGCCAGGCCCGAGGCGTCGGTGGTGTAGGCCACGCAGCGGCCGGAGAAGTAGGCGCCGGTGGCGGCCTCGACCTTCTCGAACACCACGGGCTTGATGCCCAGGTTGTTGGCGCGCGAGAAGTCGGTCAGGTTCTTCTCGGTGGTGGTGCCGGACTGCACGCACACCGTTTGACCCTTGAGCTGCTTGGCGCTCTTGATCTTGCTCTTGACCGGCACCATGAAGCCCTGGCCGTCATAGTAGGTCACCACCGTCTGGTGCAGGCCCAGCGAGCCATCACGGGTGAGCGTGAAGGTGGTGTTGCGCGAGAGCATGTCGATCTCGCCGGACTGCAGGGCGGTAAAGCGCTGCTGGGCGTTGAGCGGCACATACTTGACCTTGGTGGCGTCGCCCAAAGTGGCGGCGGCAACGGCCTTGCAGAAATCAACGTCCAGGCCGCTCCAGTTGCCCGACGAATCGGCCGCAGAAAAACCGGCCAGGCCGGTGTTGACGCCGCAGACGACTTGGCCGCGCTGCTTGATCGCGTCGAGCGTCTTGCCGGCAAAGGCGGGGGCCAGCACAGCCAGGCTCAGGCCGGCGGCGGCCAGGGCTTTGAAGCCCTGATTTTTGGTCAGTTTGAACACAACATACTCCCATGGGTAGGTAAATGGTGGCTTGCACCGCATGTAACAAGCCAGAGGCGGGATGCTAAACGAAACCAAGCGCCTTACCGAGACGCAGAACCCAGATACCCCTAGGATTAACCCGAGTGTGGGGCTGGGGCATGCCTGAACAACATGGCCTTATGTCGACTCTGGCATGACAAACCCCCAGCCGCCGGCACAGCTTCACTCCAATTCGGTGCACACCCGCACCACATCGGCACCATAAGCCTGCAACTTCTTGGTGCCCATGCCGCTGATGCCCTCGAGCGCCTCCAACTGCTGTGGGTTGCGCTGGGCAATGGCGCGCAAGGTGGCATCATGAAAGATCACGAAGGCCGGCAGGTTGTGCTCGCGCGCCACCTCGGCGCGCCAGGCCTTGAGGCGCTGCAGCCGCTCCAGCGCGCCCGCATTGAGGGTGGCCTCGGCCAGCCCCTGCACCGAGGTGCGCTGCGGCCGCTGGCGCGAA
>JAIXWZ010000211.1 GCA_027491035.1 Comamonadaceae bacterium
CACCTGCGCATCGGCTGGAAAGTTCAGGCCCAACTCCACCAGCGAGGTCTGACGCGCCTCGCCCGAGGTCTTTTGCGGAATGGTCAGCACCACCCGCTCGTTGACGTTGGCGCTGCCGGTCGAGTCCACCGTTGCCGCCATCAAGCGCTGGCCGGCCGAGTTGACCACGTTGAACTGCTCGTTGAGCATGAAGGAGCCGTTGCGGGTGTAGATGTCCTGCAGACCGTCGGCCGACTTGAGCGGGAAAAAGCCGTCGCCGGTGATCGCCAGATCGAGCGCGTTGGACGAGAAGGACACATTGCCCTGGCTGAACTCCTGGCTCACCTGCTTGAGCGCCACACCTTGACCGACGGTCGAGGAGGCTTTCTGCAGCGGCGAGGTGGCAAAGATGTCGCCGAAGTCGGCGCGCGATCGTTTGAAGCCGGTGGTGCCCACGTTGGCGATGTTGTTGCTGGTCACTGCCAACTGGGCGGTGGCCGAATTCAAACCCGTGAGCGATGTGTAGAAAGACATGTGCTACTCCTGTAAACCGATGAGGCGATCGCTTGCGTGCGTCTAGCCTGGAAAAAATCAACCACCAATGCGCTTGATGTCGGCCATCTTGAGCGTCTGGCCACCTTGAACCTGCACCAGCATCTGACCGGTGGCGTCTTGGCTGATGCTGCGAATCTCAGACAAGGTGCTGACCGTGGGCGCAATGTTCTTGCCCTGCGCCACAGCCGCCACCCGAAAACGGTAGGTGCCTTCGGGCACGGCCGAGCCGTTGCTGCTTTGACCACTCCACGACAGCGACAGGCTGCCGGCCTGCTGCGGCCCGAGAATTTGCTGAAACACGCTCTGGCCTGCGGCGTTGAGCACATCGATCTGCACGCCGTCGGCACCGTTGGGCAGCTCGATGCTGGCCTGCACCGGCTGGTCTTTTGTGTGGGTGAAGGTGTTGCCTGGTACCACCACGCTTTTGCCAATCAGCGCGGCACCGGCCATCATGCGATCGCCTTGCAGCGAAGCGGTCAGTGCCGACAACTGCGTGGCCATATTGGTGGTCGCCTCGAGCTGCGAGAACTGGGCCAACTGCGCCACAAACGCCTCGTTTTTGGTCGGATCGAGCGGGTTTTGGTTCTGCAGCTGCGTGGTGAACAGCTTGAGAAAGTCCTGCTGGTTGGCCGTGGTGCCATTGGCCTTGGGTTTGGCCAGCTCTTGCTCGTAGCTCTTGATGCCCGCCGGCATGGCGCGCGAGGCGGCCGCCGAGGGGTTGATGCTCGCGGCGTTGGTGTACAGGGCGGTGGTGGCCATGGTGATGCGTGCGTTTAGCTGCGGGTGATATCAATCGTGCGCATCATGAGCTGACGCGTCGTGTTGATCACTTCGACGTTGTTCTGGTAGGAGCGCGAGGCGGCCATCATCTCGACCATCTCGGTCATCTCGTTGACGTTGGACATATAGACATAGCCGTCCTTGTCAGCCAGCGGATTGCCCGGGTCGGACATGCGCTTGATCGGCGCCGGATCGTCAATCAGCGCATCAATGCGCACGCCGCCCTGGTAGGTCTGGTCGCGCGGCACTGGGGTTTGCTCCTCGAGCACCGCCTTGAACACCGTGCGCTTGGCCCGAAAGGCCTCCTGCTCATTGCCGGCCACCGTGCTGGCGTTGGCCAGGTTGGACGCCGTCGCGTTCATGCGGGCCATCTGGGCGTTGAGCGCCGAGCCGGCAATACCAAATATGTTGTCGATAGCCATGGATCAATCCCCCTTCAACGCCCGGCGCATGGAGCTCACGCGCTGTTCGAGAAACTGCAGCGTCGCCTGGTAGTCGGCAGCGGCCTTACCGTATTGCGCCTGCTCAATATTGAGTTCAACCGTGTTGCCGTCAAAAGCCACGTTGAACGGAATCCGGTAGCGCATGCCATCGGAGTTGTCCTGCACGGCACTGTCCACATGCCCCTTGCGGGTGGCCACCATGGGCTCGTGGCGGGCATTGCTCAGCACCGAGCGAAAGTCGACATCACGGGCCTTGAAATGCGGCGTGTCGGCGTTGGCAATGTTGCGCGCAAGCACCTCCATGCGGCGGCTGCGCACATCAAGCGCCCGGGCATGAATGTCGAGGGCTTTGTCGATGAAGTTCATGTCTTCAAGGTCCTTCGAGGGTGAGGCTGACCACGTTCAACACATGCCGGTTTCCCGACAACCCAGCCGACGAAAATGCGGCTTCAGGCGCTAGACCGCAAAACCCGTGCCATCTGTTTTCCGCCACCAAACCCACCCCGCCAGCCCCCACAGCGGCAAGGCAGCCCCTTGCCGCCGGCAAACACCGGCAACACCTTGCCGCCCGGCAAAGCGGGCCTCCCGTTGTGACAACCGCCTGTGATTGCGTCCCTCACCCGTCATTGCGAGGAACGAAGCAATCCATCGGCGGTGACACAACAACCTGGATTCCCACGGCGCTGCGCGCCTCGCAATGACGGGGTGGTGACGTCGTGGCCCCCGCCCTGTCATTGCGCCCCCCGCCCTGTCACTGCCCCCCGCCCCGTCATTGCGAGGAACGAAGCAATCCATCGGCGGCGACACAACAACCTGGATTGCCACGGCGCTGCGCGCCTCGCAATGACGGGGTGGTGACGTCGTGACCCCCGCCCTGTCATTGCGCCCCCGCCCCGTCATTGCGCCCCCGCCCCGTCATTGCGCCCCCGCCCCGTCATTGCGAGGAACGAAGCAATCCATCGGCGGTGGCACAAC
>JAIXWZ010000188.1 GCA_027491035.1 Comamonadaceae bacterium
ATTGCCAACTCCGTGGCGTCATTACGACCCCGCCCCGTCATTGCGAGGAACGAAGCAATCCATTGGCCGTCGCGCAAAGACATGGATTGCCACGGCGCTGCGCGCCTCGCAATGACGGCCGCGTCAAGCCAGGTAGCTGGCCAACTGGGCGATATCGACGTTGCCGCCCGAGATGATCACGCCCACGCGCAGGCCGCGCACCGGGACCTTAGCTTGCAGGGCTGCGGCCATGGCCAGGGCGCCGGTGGGCTCGACCACCATCTTCATGCGAGCTGCCGCAAATCGCATGGCCTCGATCAGCTCGGCGTCGCTGACCGTCACGATATCGGCCACCAGCGCTTCGATAACCGGAAAGGTCAGCTGACCCAGGGCCTGCGTCTGCGCGCCGTCGGCGATGGTGCGCGGGGTGTCGATGCGCACGATGCGGCCCAGCCGCTTGCTTTGCTGGCCGTCATTGCCCGCCTCGGGCTCGACACCGATCACACGGCAGGTGGGGCTCAGTTGCCGGGCGGCCACCGCGCAGCCCGAGATCAGGCCGCCGCCGCCCAGACAAACGAAGAGCAGGTCGAGCGGGCCGGTTTCCTCAAAAAGCTCCTGGGCCGCGGTGCCCTGGCCAGCCATCACATCGGCATGGTCGTAGGGCGGGATCAGAGTCATGCCCCGCTCGCGCGCGAGCTGGCCGGCAATGGCCTCGCGGTCCTCGGTGTAGCGGTCGTAGTTGATCACCTGCGCGCCATAACCCCGCGTCGCCGCCATCTTGACCGCCGGCGAGTCCTGCGGCATGACCAGGGTGGCATCGATGCCCAGTAATTGGGCCGCCAGCGCCACGCCCTGGGCATGGTTGCCCGAGCTGAAGGCACACACGCCGCGCTGCTTTTGCTCGGGCGCCAACTGCGCCAATGCGTTATAGGCGCCGCGGAACTTGAAGGCGCCCATGCGCTGCAAGTTCTCGCACTTGAAAAACACCTGGGCGCCGGTCAATGCGTCGACCGTCTGGGAGCGCATCACCGGCGTGCGGTGCGCCACGCCCTGCAAGCGCCGGTGCGCCGCCTCGATGTCGCCGTAAGAGATCGCCAGCGCCATCGCCGTGCTTATTTTGCGAACAGGGAGTCGAGCGACTTGAAGGCCTTGAACTCGATGGCGTTGCCAAAGGGGTCAAGAAAGAACATCGTCGCCTGCTCGCCGGGCTCGCCCTTGAAGCGGATGTAGGGCTCGATGATGAACTTCGTGCCCATGTCCTTGAGACGGGCCGCCAGGGCCTGCCACTCGGGCAGGTTCATCACCAGACCGAAGTGACGCACCGGCACGCCATGCCCGTCCACCTCGCTGCGCGAGACCTCGGAGTTCATCGTGGGGCACAGATGGGCCACGATCTGATGGCCGTGAAAGTTGAAATCCACCCATTCGGGGCTGCTGCGCCCTTCAGGGCAACCGAGCACACCGCCGTAAAACGCGCGGGCCTGCTCCAAATCAGTGACGGGAAAAGCGAGGTGAAAGGGTTGCATCGTCGACTCCGTGAACGCTCGATCCTAACAAAGGCCAGGCCCGTCACCACGCCCTTTAGCGACCGAATACGCGGCGCAAAACATCGCTGCCGGTACCTACCGGGTCGCGGCGGATCTTCTTTTCTTCCTCGCCGATGATCAGATACAGCCCGTCGAGCGCCTTGCGGGTCACATAGGACTCAATGTGGGCATCTTCCTTCTTGATCAGACCGAACGTCGTGGCTTTGCCGGCCACAGCGTTGTACTTTCCGGCCAGGGACACTTGCTCGGTGGCCTCGGCCACGATGGGCAGAAAGCGCTCGTTCAAGGGTGCTCGGGTGCGCGCAGCAAAGAAGTCGGTCACCGAGGTCGGGCCACCCTGAACGATGCGCACCGCGTCCTGCACAGACAGGCTGCGCACCGTGCTGATCAGCAGGTCCTTGGCTTGGGGCACCGCCGACTCGGCGGCCCTGTTCATGGCAGTCACCAATTCATCGACCCGCTTTTGTTGCCCCAGGGCCTTGAGCAGCCTGGCGGCATCGTTCAGATAAGCGGGCAAGGCGATGCGCACCTGGGCATTGCCCAAAAAGCCGTCGGCGCGCCCCAGCAGCCCGATCGCCGCGACCGCGCCACGCTCCAGCGCCGCCTTGACCCCCGCCGAGGCATCGACGTCGCCCAGCGAAAACGCGTACAGCCGATCGCCTGCCAGACTCAGGCCCAGCCCGGCCAAGGCGGCACAAGAAAACCGACGTCGCTGCATGGCCACTCCTTGAATCTAAAAACGGCTGTTGGACACGCCCGAGTGTGCGCCTGCGATGGCAAGGCGCGAGGAGGCCGCCGCATGCACCCCCGCAGCGAATAACAAAAAATAACAAAAGAGGCACACCACCACCCAAGAACAAGAAAACCCACCGACTTTGAGAAATCAGTGGGTTCATCATGTGACCCATTTGGTCGGGGTGAGAGGATTCGAACCTCCGGCCTCTGCGTCTCGAACGCAGCGCTCTACCAGGCCAAGCCACCCCCGATTGATGTGATCGGGAACCAGTGACCGCTTGACTTCTTTGTATATTTCCTTAATATACAAAAATGATGGACTTTGATTCGATTGTCGGGTTTGACTGGGATGCGGGCAACAGCCGAAAAAATGAAGTCAAGCACAGTGTGATGCCGTCTGAAGCCGAAGAGGTGTTCTTCAACAACCCCTTGCTCACCCGCTCCGATGACCAACACAGCGAAAGTGAGCGTCGCTATCTGGCACTGGGTCAGACCAACCAGGCCCGTGCGCTGACCGTTATCTTCACGCTCAGGCAAGACGCCACATTGATTCGGATCATTTCAGCCCGTGACCAGCATCGCAAAGAAAGGCATTTGTATGAGCAAGCCAAGTAGCAAGAGCAAGCCCTTGCCCAAGTTCCGCTCGGAAGCCAAGGAGCGTGAATTTTGGGAGTCGAAAGATAACGACGCGACCGAGTACTTTGACGCGTCCAAGATGGTCGTCGCCAAGTTCAAGAACCTCAAGCCTTCCACCACAAGCATTTCTCTGCGTCTGACAGACAGCCTGCTCGATGGCATCCGCCAGCAAGCCAATAAGCTGGATGTGCCTTATCAGTCGTTGATGAAGGTCTGGCTGACCGAGAAGCTGCGTGAGGCCAACGGCTGAATCCGCGCCGCCGGTATGAAGGCACCCACAAAAAACCCACAGGCCCGAAAAGGCTGTGGGTTTTGTTTTGACCTCAATGGTCGGGGTGAGAGGATTCGAACCTCCGGCCTCTACGTCCCGAACGTAGCGCTCTACCAGGCTAAGCTACACCCCGAAAGGAGCAGGTAAGTGTAGCAAAGCCAGACGGGGCGTGACGCTTGCTGGTGCCGAGCAGGCCCCAACCGATTGGGCTTGGGCGCGCAATGGCCAGACCCGCCAACGGGTGGTTTGCGCCCGGTCAGACGGGCCGCACGGGGCCGCCCCTTCCCGGTCTTGGCGCGGCCACAGGCCGTGGCAATCTGTGTCTTTGTTCAACGGCTGATGGATCGCTTCGTTCCCCGCGATGACGCGGGTGGCGCGGTAACGGGTGCAGGCTCTGGGATGCACGGCCCGCGACTTGACCCTTCATGAAATAGGCCACCGTTGCGCCATGGGCTCATCCGAGTCCAGCGCTCCCTAGAATACTGCCGCCGCAATTGCGGTTGCACACGCTGCACAACCCAGCGACCCGGCCTTTGCGCGTGCAACCCTTGACCATCCTCAAAGCAAGGAGACTCCCAAGATGTTGACACCCACACGCCGACAAGCCCTGGCCGCCTGCCTGACCGGCATGCTGCTGGCCCCCCTGGGCGCAGCGGCCCAGGACTGGCCCAGCAAGCCCATCCGACTGGTCATCAATTTCGCCCCTGGCAGCTCGCCCGACGTGCTGGGGCGTGCGGTGGCCACGCCCTTGTCGCAGGCGCTGGGTGTGCCGGTGGTGGTGGAAAATCGCGCGGGCGCGGGCGGCATCGTCGGTGCCGACGCGGTGGCCAAATCCCCGGGCGATGGCTACACCCTGCTAATGGCCTCAGGAAGCACCATGGTGGTGGTGCCCACACTGACGGCCAAGATGCCCTACGACCCAAACAAGGACCTGCTTCCGGTGGCCGCCACCGCGCGACTGGAGCTGTTCCTGGTGGTGCGCTCGAACTCACCGTTCCAGAACTTTGCCGACCTGCAAAAATTTGCCCGCGCCAACCCGGGCAAGCTCAGCTACGGCAGCCCGGGCAATGGCTCGACGCCGCACATCGGCGCCGAAATGCTCAAGAACATGGCCGGCATTTTTGCGGTGCACATCCCTTATCGGGGGTCGGCGCCCGCGCTGCAGGACCTGCTGGCCGGCAATATCGACTTCTTCCTCGATCCGGGCATTGCGGCGCCGCACATCCGGTCGGGCGCACTGCGTCTGCTGGCCGTGGGCAGCACCAAGCGCTCCTTCCTCTACCCAGACACCCCAACCCTGGCTGAACTGGGCCTCAAGGGGTATGACGGCGGCTCCACACACAGCTTTTATGCGCCCGCCGGCACCCCGGCAGCGGTGATCGAGCGGCTGAACCGCGAAATCAACCGCATCCTGGTCACGCCCGCCCTCACGCAGGTCATACGCAACCTGGGCGCTGAGCCCACCCCGATGACACCGGCTCAGTTGACGGCACTCAATGCCGCCGACACGCGGCGCTATGCGGCCATCATCAAGGAGCAGGGCATCAGAGGGGACTGAGCCCGGCGAGCGCAGGCGTCAGGAATCGGCCCTGAAGCCCAGGGCCTGAACCAGGCGACGCGCCATGTCGGAGTCAGTGGCCAGGCGCCTCACATGGTCGGCCGAGGTGCTGGCCTCAAGGTTGGCGGCCAGGGGCGTGAGGAAGTCACGAATGTCTTGCTGACCCATGGCGGCGCGCAGCGCGCTGTTGAGGTTTTCCTTGACGGCGTCGCTGGCGGCAGCCGGCGCAAAAAAGCCGAACCACTCACGCACGACCAACTCGCCAAAGCCCTGCTCGCGGTAGGTGGCCACGTCGGGCGTGTAAACGGAGCGGTCAGGCCCCGAGGTAGCCAGGATGCGGGCCTTGCCCGACTTGTGGTGCTGCACCCAATCGCCCAGCGGCGAGGACATGCCCGCCAGCTGTCCACCGAGCACCTGGGGGATGGCCGGTCCCGAGCCGGCAAAGGGCACATTGGTGATCTGAAAGCTCCCCAGCATGGCCAGGCGGCCGGCCAGCAGGTGCGGCATGGAGCCAGCGGCCGGGTTGCCGATGCCGGCCTTGCCGGGATTGGCTTTGGCCCATTCGACGAAATCGCGGACATTCTTGACCGACTCGGGCACCGCCGGGCCGACCACAAAAGCATGATCGGTCGAGTGGCCGATGCCGATCGGGGCCACATCGGACTGGGCGTAGTTGAGCTTGGAGTACGAGTGCGGGTAGATCGTCAGCATAGACGCGGGCGAGTACAAGATGTGCGCGCCATCGGGCGCCGCGCTCTTGAGCGTCATCACGCCGATCTGGCCGCCCGCGCCGGGCTTGTTGTCAATGATGACGTTGTTGGCATAGCTGCCGCGCAGCTTCTCGCCCACTCGGCGGGCAAAGGCGTCGGTGGTGCCGCCCGGGGGGAATCCCACGATGATGCGCAGGGTCTCGACGCGGCTTTGGGCGCGCGCCTGCAAATAGCCCACACCCAGCAAGCTGGCTGCGGCGCCTTGAATCAATTGTCGGCGGGTGGTCATATTGGTTAACTCCTGACTCAGCAAGGGCTGAGGCTAAACAATGAAAAGACTGATTTGAACACCCGGCGCACGGGCAGCAGGCCTAGGTTTTCACCGATTCCCCGATCCGCACAGGGGATATCGTCGCTCAAAACCGAGCGCGGCCCGGCGCAGGTCGCTAGAGGGCGGGGCTCAGCAGACGCGCCGCGCGATGCGCGCGATCGGCGAGTCGGGCTCGATCTCGTGCCAATCGCGCAACATGCCGCGTTTTTGCACCTCGCCCCCGGTCATCATGGCGCCGCTGTAGTAGGTCATGTGGGTCAGGCGGGCCAGGCGCGCCTTGCAGTTGATCTGCACCTGAGCGCGCATGGAGCGGTAGTTGGCGCCTTCGGCGCCTTCTTGCACGCTGCGGTAGTCCAGCACGGTCCACAAGACCTTGGTCGAGCCCTGCGCGCTGATGGACTGCGGATCGAGGTAATACATGCCCTGCTCGCTGAGCAAAACCGCCTCCCAGCGCTCGGCCGCGACAAGCGCCGCGCCCGAGGCCAACAGCACGCCAGCCAGCACGGCAGCGCCCAGGGAGCCGGTTCTCACAGGCGCCTCGGCATGGCGCTCAGGCGCGCCGCACCAGCAGCTGCGCAGCCAGGTCGATCAGGGCTTGACGGTGGGCGTTGTCAGGCAGGCCCGAGAGCGCCGCAATCGCCCGCTCGGCCTCGCTGGCCGCCAGCAGCCGGGTGGTGTCAATGGCGCCGGTGCGCCGCACGATGGCCATGATGGCATCGAGCTGATCGGTCCCGCCTTCCTCGATGGCGTGGGCAATGAGCGCGCGCTCTTGGGCTGCCGATCGCTCCATGGCAACGATCAGGGGCAGCGTGACCTTGCCCTCACGCAGGTCATCGCCCAGGTTCTTGCCCATCTGGGCGACTTCGCCGTCGTAGTCGAGCACGTCGTCGATGATCTGAAAGGCAGTGCCCAGGGCCTGGCCGTATTGGGCGCAGGACGCCTCGGTGGCCTCATCGCTGCCGGCCAAAATCGCCGCCAGCCGGGCGCTGGCCTCGAACAGCTTGGCCGTCTTGGAGCGGATCACATACAGGTATTGGGCCTCGGTCAGCGAGGCATCGTGCATGTTCACCAACTGCTGCACCTCGCCTTCGGCGATCACATTGGTCGCCTCCGAGAGCACCTGCATGACGCGCATGTTTTGAGCCAGCACCATCATCTGGAAGGCGCGCGAGTAGAGGAAGTCGCCCACCAGCACGCTGGCCGGGTTGCCAAAAGCCTGGTTGGCCGTCGGCCGGCCGCGCCGCAGGGTCGACTCGTCGACCACGTCGTCATGCAGCAGCGTGGCGGTGTGGATGAATTCCACCACGGCAGCCAGATTCAGGCGCTGCTCGTGCCCGCATTCGAGCGCGCCGCACATCAGCAAGAGCAGGGCCGGCCGCAGCCGCTTGCCGCCGGCGGCCACGATGTAGCCCGACACCTGCCCGACCAATGGCACCTCGGAGGCCAGCCGCTGCTCGATCACGGCGTCCATGGCCCGCATATCCTGAGCGACCAGGGCGAGGGCGGCGGCTGTGCTGGAGGGGACGGCGGACAAAATAACAAATCCTGAAAGCAACAAATCTTAAAAAATCCAGCTCGATTATAGGGACAGACCCCCGCCAAGCTCATCCGTTGGCCCTGCAAAGCGCGGGCCGATTCATGGGCCGATCTCATGGTCCGATCGATTGGCCAGATCAGCACCGGGCTCAAAGCCTGAGCCAGGCCAGTCGGTCAGGGACGGCACCGGTCTGGACAGGCCGCCGGCCAGGGCGCTATAATGGAGGGCTTTTCTCGACGGCAAATGGGCTGTTGGGAGGCTTTCTTTCGAAGAGGTCTTACATGTACGCGGTCATAAAAACCGGTGGCAAGCAATACAAAGTTGCTGCTGGCGAAAAAATTAAAGTAGAACAGATTGCTGCGGACGTAGGCCAAGAGATTGTGATCGACCAGGTTCTGGCCGTCGGCGACGGCAGCCAGATCAAGGTGGGCACGCCCTTGGTGTCCGGTGCAACCGTTACAGCCACCGTGCTGGCCCATGGCAGGCACGACAAAGTGCGCATCTTCAAGATGCGCCGTCGCAAGCACTACCAAAAGCGCCAAGGTCACCGGCAAAACTACACCGAGCTGCAAATCGGCGCAATTGCCGGTTAAAGCCCAACAGGAGTCCACAACATGGCACAGAAAAAAGGCGGCGGCTCTACGCGTAACGGGCGCGATTCCAAGCCCAAGATGCTCGGTGTGAAGGCCTTTGGTGGCCAGAGCATCAGCGCCGGCAGCATCATCGTGCGCCAGCGCGGCACCAAGTTCCATGCCGGCACCAATGTCGGCGTGGGCAAGGACCACACCCTGTTTGCCCTGGTCGACGGCCAGGTGAGCTTTGCCGTCAAGGGCGAGCTCAACAAGCAAACGGTCAACGTCACGCCGGCCTGAGCCCCAGATCCGGCGCCGATGGCCCAAAGCCCCGCTCGGCGGGGCTTTTTCATTGCCCCCGGCAACGGTCGCTGGCCGCTTCCAGTGTTTAAACTTTGCGTTCGGCCGCTGCCGGCCGGTTCACCATGAAATTCGTCGACGAAGCCTACATCGATATCGCCGCTGGCGATGGGGGAAGCGGCTGCGTCTCGTTTCGGCACGAAAAGTACAAGGAATTCGGTGGCCCCAACGGCGGTGACGGCGGCCGGGGCGGGCATGTTTATGCCCTGGCCGACTCCAACCTCAACACCCTGGTCGATTACCGGTTTTCGCGGCGCCACGAAGCGCGCAACGGCGAGCACGGCAAGGGCTCAGACATGTTCGGCGCCAAGGGTGACGATGTCGTGCTCAAGATGCCGGTGGGCACCATTTTGAGCGACGCTGAAACCGGCGAGGTGCTGCTGGAATTGCTCACACCGGGCGAGCAGGTGCTCATTGCCAAGGGCGGCGACGGCGGCTTTGGCAACCTGCGTTTTAAAAGCTCGACCAACCGGGCGCCGCGCACCAAGACGCCGGGCTGGCCGGGGGAACACAAGAGCCTCAAGCTCGAGCTCAAGGTGCTGGCCGATGTGGGGCTGCTGGGCATGCCCAACGCCGGCAAGTCCACCCTGATCACCGCCGTCTCC
>JAIXWZ010000180.1 GCA_027491035.1 Comamonadaceae bacterium
CAGACCCTGGCCCGCAGCGCCCGCCATGCGGCCCAGGCTCAGCAACTGCTCGACGAACTAGCCCGCGAAGACCTGCACCGCATCGGCAATCCCCCGCGGCTGCGCGACCTGCAAACCTTGTCGGCACCGCGCCAGGCCAACGCGCTGCGCCACTGGCTGGCCAGCGCACATGGCGCGCGGCCCAGTGCGGCCCAGCTCGAAGAACTCCTGACCCAGGTGGCCGCCTGCACCACCGCTGGCCACCGCATCGAACTCAAAGCCGCCGCTGGCCGCGTCACGAGGCAGGGGCCGGTGCTGGCCTATCTGGCGCCCTGAGCCCAGCCTTGGGCGCCCAAGTCCTTGTAGGAGCCGCGCCCCCGCGGCGATAGGGGCCTTAACCAAAGAGCAGCCCTTCCTCGAGCCCCCATCGCGCCGATTTCGCGTCGATTTCGCGCCGAGGGCGGCGCCCCCACAAGGTCAAGTTCGGCCCGCCATGCGCCTGTAGGAGCCGCGCCCTCGCGGCGAGAGCCCCCGGGCTTTTATAATCGCCGGTTTTGTTTGACGGCCGCCTGCCCTTTCTGGTGATCGGAGCGCGCGCTGGCCTTTTTTGTCATGGCATTGATCGTTCACAAATACGGCGGCACCTCGATGGGCTCGACCGAGCGCATTCGCAATGTCGCCAAGCGCGTGGCCAAATGGGCCCGTGCCGGCCATCAGATGGTGGTGGTGCCCAGTGCCATGAGCGGCGAGACCAATCGCTTGTTGGCCCTGGCCAAGGAGGTCGCGCCTGCCAAGGCCGACGACGCCTACCACCGCGAACTCGACCAACTCGCCGCCACGGGCGAGCAGGCCTCTTCGGCCTTGCTGGCCATCGCCTTGCAGGCCGAGGGCCTGGCCGCTGTCAGCTATTCGGGCTGGCAGGTGGCCATCAAGACCAACAGCGCCTTCACCAAGGCGCGCATCGAGTCCATCGACGATGCGCGCGTGCGTGCCGATCTGGCGGCGGGCAAAGTGGTCATCATCACCGGGTTTCAGGGCGTCGATGACGCGGGCAACGTCACCACGCTCGGCCGGGGCGGCTCGGATACGTCTGCGGTCGCGGTGGCCGCCGCCATGAAGGCCCAGGAATGCCTGATCTACACCGACGTCGACGGCGTCTACACCACCGACCCGCGCGTGGTGCCCGAGGCGCGGCGCCTGAAGACCGTGAGCTTCGAAGAGATGCTTGAAATGGCCTCGATGGGCTCCAAGGTGCTGCAGATTCGCTCGGTTGAATTTGCCGGCAAGTACAAGGTGCCGCTGCGCGTGCTCTCGAGCTTTACCCCCTGGGACATCGACATCCACGAAGAGGCCAAGTCGGGCACCCTGATCAGTTTTGAGGAAGACGAAAACATGGAACAAGCCGTAGTCTCTGGCATTGCCTTCAATCGCGACGAAGCCAAGATCTCCCTGCTCGGCGTGCCCGATACGCCCGGCATCGCCTACCAGATCCTGGGCGCGGTGGCGCAGGCCAACATCGAAGTGGACATGATCATCCAGAACGTCAGCCACGAGGGCAAGACCGACTTCAGCTTCACCGTCCATCGCAACGACTTTGCCCGCGCCACCGACCTGCTCAAGAGCGACATCGCCCCCAAGCTCGGCGCCCGCCAAGTCATTGGCGACGCCAAGATCTGCAAGGTCTCCATCGTCGGCATCGGCATGCGCAGCCATGTGGGCGTGGCCAGCAAGATGTTTCGCGCCCTGAGCGAAGAGGGCATCAACATCCAGATGATCTCCACCAGCGAGATCAAGACCTCGGTCGTGATTGACGAGAAATACATGGAACTGGCCGTGCGCGCCCTGCACAAGGCCTTCGACCTCGATCAGCAGCCGGCCTGAATCGAGTCCCCGGCCGCCTGGCGTGGTCGGGCCGGCCTGCCCGGCACGCCCGCAAAGTCGTGCCATAATTTGCGCACCTGGAAACGTGACCGAGTGGCCGAAGGTGCTCCCCTGCTAAGGGAGTATGGGGTGTAGAGCCTCATCGAGGGTTCGAATCCCTCCGTTTCCGCCAGATAACCCGTTGATCTTCAACGGGTTTTTTGGTTTCTGGGTGTCCCGGGCGTGCAATTGGTGCGCAATTGGTGCGCAATTCGTGCGCAATTCGCTCAAACCGTGGTGCGCCATCGCTGCGACGCCGTACTCAAATGCATCGCAGCGTTGACCGTCTCCAAGTTCCGCTTGCCACCGCCTCTGGGTAAGCACTTTGGGCCAAGGGTTCTAACGTATTCCTTAGCTTGCTTACCTTGCCTACGATGGATCGATAGAAGAAGCGCCACAGCCTTGGTCATGTGGGTTAGGCCGTATCCCCGGCCTGCTGAGTTCGTCAATGGGTGGACCGTTATGTCGCAAGGTAGCCATTCTTGGCGTTTAGTGGGTGGTGAACTGGGTCCTGCGGACGCATGCAAAAAGTCTTTGCTTTCGGTGATCGAGTTGCAGATCGTGCCGCAGTTGGTGCGCGCTTGCGCGAACCAACTGCCCAGTGGCTCTGCGTCTGCCGGCCAATCCCTCCCGCTCAGCGACGAGATGGTGGCCGAATTTGCCCAACTCTGCCACTTGGATGACGAGAAAGCCTGCTGGGAAATGGTGGATCGTTTGATGGACGATCACCGCGGCGTCTCGGAGATTTTGCTTAAATTGCTTGCCCCTGCAGCGCGTCACCTCGGCGAATTGTGGAATCAAGATCGGCTGAGTTTTTCTCAAGTGACCTTGGGTCTTCTGCGCATGCAAAACATGACGCATCACTACAGCTCTTTAAGCCGCCGAACTTCCCATAGAGAGGGCCCTAAATTCAGCGCCATGGTTGCTGCGGCACCGGGCTCCCAGCATCTGCTGGGATTGACCATGGTGTCGGAGTTTTTTGTCAACGACGGCTGGGACGTTCATGTAGAGGTGGGCATCACTGAGAAAAAATTGCTGGGCGCAATCCAAGCCAACTGGTTTGACGTGCTGGGCCTTTCGGTGGGGCTCCTTGAGCAACTCGACACCTTGCCTACCCTTGTCAAGGCCTTGCGCAGCCACTCCCTGAACCCGCACATCGGTCTACTGCTTGGCGGTGTGGCTTTTACGCAAGTTGGGACAACAGGGCAGTCTTACGGGGCCGATACCGTGTGCTTGGAGCCGCTGGCGGCCATGCGTGTTGCCCGTCAATTGGCGATGCGGTCGCCGCGGCCAGACACAGGTAAAAGCGCAAGAAGACCGTCCCCCTGATCTTCATCAGTGCAGGCAGACATTGAGAGGCGTTGCTGCGCCTGCTTAACGTCTTTGTCCGCGCAGCAATCGAAAGAGCAGCGCCACCAGTGCGATGACAAGCAAAATGTGGATCAGGCCGCCCATGGTGTAGGACGACACCAAGCCCAAGATCCAGAGCACGATCAGAACGATGGCCAGTGTTTCGAGCATGTCGTGCTCCATGGTGATGGATCTGCTCTATTGACCCTTGAGGCGCATATCGTTCTTCACGTTCCTCACGCCCCTCGTTGATCGGGCGAGTTCGACAGCCTTGCGGATGTCTTCGGCGGAGTTGACGAACCCACTTAACTGGACGTCCCCCTTGAAGGTCTCGACATTGATCTCGGCCGATTTCAAGGTTGATTCGTTGAACATCGCCGCCTTGATTCGCGTCGTGATCCAGGTGTCATCGAGGTATTCGCCCGTGCCCTCCTGCGTGGGCGATGAAGCACAGCCGACAGTGACGGCAAGCACAGCGGCAAGGACCGTGGCCTTGAGCGGGTGAAGGCGGTTCATGAGGTTTCCTTTGGAAGAGATTGAAAGGCCCGAGCCTGGACTGACTTCTTTGCGTTGATCCTATTGAAGTTCCATGGCTCCGTGCTCGCAGATCCCTCCCTTCCATCTGTCATCCCCCGAGAGGCAGCGGCGTAGGCGCCGCTCAATAGCCCGCTCAATAGCCCGCTCAATAGCCCGCCGAATAGCCCGCCGAACATCCCCCCCAGCAGCGTATGCGGCTGCGGCCTGCGGACGGGCCCTGCTCGCAATGCGTCAGACACCGCTTGCTGCGATCCATGCGATTGGCTCACACACCGTGGCCGCTGGCCCAACTAACCTAGCAGCGGCCGTTGGACCTGCCAGTGGGCACCGCAGGGGCTCATCAAACATTCATCAACGCCCACAAGGAGTTCAACCATGACTCAACCCAAGACTCTGACACGCCTGGCCAGTGCGCTGGCTTTGACCGCCATCGTCGGCTGTTCTGGCATGACGCAGCAAGAGAAAAACACCGCCATCGGCGCCGGTGTGGGTGCCATCGGTGGCTCGGTACTGACCGGCGGCAGCGCTGCAGGGACCCTGGGTGGGGCCGCTGTGGGCGGCGTGATCGGTCACGAGATCGACAAAAACAAGAAGTGAGCGGGCGCGGCGCATGCGACAAAAGATGACCCGTTGATGGGAATCTCTTTCTGATTCGGGGCCGCAGCGCCTCACTAGCATTGGCCCAAGATCGAAATCGCACCCATCTGCATCATGTCGTCTGCGACGGCTCTGCACAGAGTTCAATCGCTAACGTGAACACCTTCTTGATGGGGCATCGATTTATCTTGCCGCACTGCACAGTGCGCGCAAGGTAAATAAGCGGCCGCTTCGGCGGCAATTTTGTCGGTCATCAACAGGAGGTATTGAAATGAAATGGGATCAAATAGAAGCAGATTGGAAGGGCTTTAAGCCGCAAGCGAAAAACCAATGGAGCAAGATCAGCGAGGAGCAGCTCAGTGCGACCGCTGGGAAGCGAGAAAAGCTTTCTGCAAAAATCCAAGAGGTGTACGCCGTTAACAAGGACGAGGCGGAAAAGCA
>JAIXWZ010000159.1 GCA_027491035.1 Comamonadaceae bacterium
ATCGGCCAGCGCCCTTCGGCCGCCAGGCCCAGGGTGATGAATCCGCCGCGTTGGCCACGCACCGCGCCGTATGAGCCCACGCCCAACTTCAGGTTGGGGTGGACCTGCAGCAGCACGTTTCCGCCTGTCATGCCCATGGTCTCGCCGTGAGGCAGTTGCCAGGTCTCGTCGCTCAATCGCCAGCTGCCCGTGCTCAAGGCCGGTGGTGCCGGCTCGGCCCAGGCGGCCGCGGCGCCCAGACCCAGGCACAAGGCCGCATGCCGGGCCCACAGGCCCAGACCGGCGCAGTGGGGAGGCGCCGATTGGACCGGCTTGAGCATGGGGGTGTGGCGCATGGTGTTCGGGGCTCGGCTAGATTTCAGGGCTTAGGCATTGTGCCTGCCCCGCCGGCTGCACCCACGGCGCCGCGCGGCTAGACCAGGCCCTGCGACCGCGCCAGGTGGCTGGCCTGCGAGCGGCTCTTGACATCGAGTCTGCGAAACAGCCGCCAAAGATGGACCTTGACCGTGTGCTCGCTGATCTGCAGCTCGGCCGCGATGTCGCGGTTGCTCAAGCCCTTGTCGAGCATGTGCAGCAGCTGCTTTTGGCGCTTGGACAGCTTGCCCGGTACCGCAGCCGGCGCTTCGCCTTCCTTTTGCAGCAAGGTACGCAGCTTGTTGCTGATTTCAGTCGCTCCGGCCGATTTGGTCAGAAAGGCCTGAGCGCCCGCTTCCAGGGCGAGGTCTTCGAAGTCCTGCGCGCTGGCCGCCGACAAGACCATCAGTGGCACTTCGGGCATTTGCTGCTTGAGCTCGCGCACGCCCGAGACCCCGTGGGTGTCGGGCAGCTTGAGGTCCAGGCAAATCAGGTCGGGCTTACCGTGAGCCTGCACCGCCGGGCCGATGGCCGCCATGCGGTCGAGCTCGACCACGTTGAGCGAACCGTTCAGGCGCCGGATCATCATCACGACCGCTTCGCGCAGCAGCGGGTGGTCGTCAACAACAAAGATGGTCATGGGTTTGAGGCAGTGAGGTTCGCAGACCCGAGGAATTCAAGATTTTTAACGATTCTATCTCTAATCGTATGCTTTCGGATTAGTAATTGCCCGCACAGCATGTGTCACTAAGGTGTCTGGCAGAGCACCAATTTGGGGCTGGAGAAATTCAATTTTGGGAATTTTCTCCAATGTGATTGACGTTACCCGCCGCTGGCGATCGCAGCGGGTTGACCCGGCGCAGCCGGATCGCAGTTGTAATACATTTTACAACTATGCGTTCTGGGAGAGGCTCAGCAATCTGGCCAGGGCTTGCTCGATGGCAGCAAGCGGCGCGCTGGGCTGCAGGGCAGGGTGGCTCAGCACCGACGCGTCGCCCTGGCGCAGGCGGGCAGCAAGGGCACCGGCCTCGCGCGGCGAATCAAGTCCCAGGCTTTGCAGCAGGGTCGCGCCGTCGGCATCGACCAGCTTGACATGAAAGCTGCCGCCCGCCTCGCGGTATTGCTTGATGCTCGGCGCAGCGCGCTTGGGCGCAGCGGCCGCCGCCGATTGCGCCACCGAGCCCAGATCGCGCAGCCCCACCGCCTGGCGCAGCTGCGCCATCAGGGGCTGGGCCAGCTGCCGCGCCTTGCCCGCGCCAGCGCGCAAGATCTCTTCGATCTGCGCGGGCCGGGCCATGAGGCGGTCGTAGGCGCCGCGCATGGGTGCGATCTCGCGGTCGATGCGCTCAAACAGCATCTCCTTGGCCTGGGCCCAGGCGATGCCCTCGGCATAGGCTTGGCGCATCGCCTGCGTCTCTTGCTCGTTGGCAAAAGCCTGGTAGAGCTGAAACAGGGCTGAGCCTTCGGTGGACTTGGGTTCGCCCGGTTGGCGCGAATCGGTGACCAGGCTGGCGATCTGCTTGCGCAGCACCTGGGGAGGCGCAAACAGCGCAATCGTGTTGTCGTAGCTCTTGCTCATCTTGCGGCCGTCGAGTCCGGGCAGCGTGGCCACCGCCTCCTCGATGGCCGCCTCCGGCAGGACCAGGTGCTCGCCATACAGGTGGTTGAAGCTCGCTGCCATGTCGCGCGCCATCTCGATGTGCTGGATCTGGTCGCGCCCCACGGGCACCCGGTGCGCCTTGAACATCAGAATGTCGGCGGCCATGAGCACCGGGTACATGAACAGGCCTGCGGTGACGTCGGCGTCGGCATCGGCGCCGGCAGCCAGGTTCTTGTCGACCTGCGCCTTGTACGCGTGGGCCCGGTTGAGCAGCCCCTTGCCTGCCATGCAGGTCAAAAACCAGGTGAGCTCTGGGATCTCGGGGATGTCGGACTGGCGGTAGAAGGTCACCCGCTCGGGATCAAGGCCGGCGGCCAGCCAGGTGGCGGCGATCTCCAGGGTCGAGCGCGCGATGCGCTCGGGCTGGCCGACCTTGATCAGCGCGTGGTAGTCGGCCAGGAAATAAAAACTCTGCACGCCCGGCTCGAGGCTGGCGCGCACGGCCGGCCGGATCGCGCCGACGTAGTTGCCCAGATGGGGGGTGCCTGAGGTGGTGATACCGGTGAGGACGCGCAAAGGGGTCATGGCAGCAAGATGAGGTCAAAAAATTCAGCGGCCCAGCACGGTGGCCAGCGGGCGCAGCAAGCTGCCCAGCACGTCGTAGCTCAGCGACATGAGGGGCCGCATCCACCAGGCGCTGACGATGCCGGTGAGCACCAGAGCCATCACGATGAAAAAGCCCCAGGGCTCGACGCGCGAGAGCAGCAGCGCCTGCCGCCAGGGCAGCAGACCCACCAGGATGCGCCCGCCGTCCAGAGGGGGCAGCGGAAACAGGTTGAACGCAAACATGACCAGATTGACCAGCACGCCGGCCTTGGCCATCTCGATGAAAAACGGCTCACTCACGCCGGCCGCACCGAGCACGACCAAGGCCACGCCCCACAAAACCGCTTGCACAAAATTGACGCCCGGGCCGGCCAGCGCCACCCAGATCATGTGCTGCTTGGGCTTGCGCAGGCGGCCAAAGTCCACCGGCACCGGCTTGGCGTAGCCGAACAGAAACTGGCCGGCGGTGGCGAAGTAGAGCAACACCGGCATCAGCACGGTGCCGATCGGGTCGATGTGGTTCATGGGATTGAGCGTGACGCGGCCCATCTGCCAGGCGGTCGGATCGCCGAAGTGGCGCGCCGCATAGCCGTGCGCCGCCTCATGCACCGTGATGGCAAACACCACAGGCAGGGCGTAGATCGCCACTTTCTGGATCAGCTCGGCAAAGTCCATGGGCTCATTGTCTCAGAGCGCCATGGCTGGGCCCCTCGGCGGCGCTCTTCTAGCCGCTCAGCCCCAGCGCAGCCAACTCGCCGCGGCCTTGCCTGATCAGCAAGGGCGGCTCGCCGCGCCCCATCGGCACCAAATCGAGCACCGTGGTGGGCTCCAGTGGGCAAGCCCCGGCGTCGATCACACCGGCCACATCGTGCTCGAGCGCCTCGCGGATGGCCTGCGCGCCGTTGAGCGCCTGGCTCTGGCCGGGCAGGATCAGCGTGGTGGCCAGCAGCGGCGCGCCATGCTGTTCGAGCAAGGCTTGCAGGCTTTTGTGCGCGGGCAGGCGCAGGCCGATGGTCTTGCGCGATGGATGACTTAGCCGCCTGGGCACTTCCTTGCTGGCCTCCAGGATGAAGGTGTAAGGTCCAGGCGTGGCCGCCTTGAGCAGCCGGTACTGCCGGTTGTCCACCCTTGCGTAGCTGGCCAACTCGCTCAAGTCGCGGCACAACAAGGTCAGGTGATGGCGTTCATCGACACCCCGGATGCGCCGCAGCCGATCGGCCGCGGCCTTGTCGTCGAGGTGGCAGGCCAGCGCGTAGCTCGAATCGGTGGGCACCGCCAGCACCCCACCTTGGGCCAGCAGGTCGGCCGCTCGCCGCAGCAGTCGCAGTTGCGGGTTGTCGGGATGGATCTCAAAGAGCTGGGCCATGGCCAGGCCGCTTAGCGTGGGTCTGGTGCCAAGACCTGGGCGGTGCGGTCGATGCGATTTTGACGCAGGATCAGCCAGGCACCGGTGGCGCCGCACAGGCCAATGACGCACATGCCCAGCAGCGCCCAGCCATCGGGCGTGTGGGAAAACACCAGCCAGCCGCCGACCACTGCAAAGGCGATCTGCGCGTAAAGGTAAGGCGCCATCACCGCTACGGGTGTGCGGCCGTAGGCCAGGATCAGCAGAAAGTGGCCAATCGCCGCCGACAAGCCCATCACCAACATGCGGCCCCATTCGAGCCCGGTCAAGTCCGTCCAGACCCAAGGCAGGGCCAGCGAGGTGACCAGCGTGCCAATCCAGCCGGTGTACAGGTGCATGGTCATCGGGTCTTCGGTGCGCACCATGTGGCTGGTGAGTAGCTGGAACGACGAGTTGGCCGCCAGCACCAGCAGCGGCAGCAGCATCATGGCGCTGAAGGACTCGGCGCCGGGCCGGATGATGATCAGGGCGCCAGCCAAGCCGCCGAGCACGAGCAGCCAGCGCAGCGGGCTGATCTGCTCGCGAAAGATCAGCGCCGCCAACATCGTCACGACCAGGGGCGAGAGCGCCACGATGGCGGTGAACTCGGCCACCTGGATGTGCTGCAAAGCGGTGAATGCGGCAAAACTGCTGCCCACCAGCAGCAAGCCGCGCAGCAGGTGCAGGCCCGGCCGGCCGGTGTAGCCGATGCGCCAGCCGCGCCGCGGCACCAGGATCATGGTGGTGGTCACGGCCTGCACAAAATAACGGAACCACAGCGCCATCATCAGGGGCACGGTGGTGAGCACCAGCTTGGTGGCGGTGTCGAGCGAGGCAAACAGCGCCGTCGCACCTAGAG
>JAIXWZ010000138.1 GCA_027491035.1 Comamonadaceae bacterium
AACGTGCTGCTGCAGGTCCACCCCAACCTGAAGTTGGGCGTGGGCTCATACGGCGCGGTGCGTGGCCAACGCGGCGGATTCATCACCCTGGGCCTGGCGGCCGAAGGGCGCTGGCCGATCGATCCGGACTGGGCGCTGGAGGCGGGCGCTTTTGTGGGAGGGGGAGGAGGCCGTGGGGGCCTGACCCTGGCCGGTGGTGGCCTGATGCTGCGCAGCTATCTGGGCTTGTCTTACGAATTGCGTTCCTGGGGCCACCCCTCCGGACGGTTGAGTCTGGGCTATTCACAAGTCGACTTCCCCTCCGGCGTGATCCGCAGCCGTCAGCCCTACCTGGCCTATGAATACGACTTCAGCAGCCCCCTGCTGCCCGGCTGGCCCGGGACGGCTCAGGCGCGCCCAGCCACCCCGTCGGCCCTCGCCGACGTACCGGCACGGGCGCAGGCTTTTTCGCTCACCGCCCGCCACTACCGCATTGCACCGGGCGTGGTGCAAGACGATGGCGGGGCCCAGCATCCGACCATGGAACTGCTCGGCGCCCAGTGGATCGCTCAACTCGACGAGCGGCGCTACCTGCGGCTGCACGCCGAAGGCGCGATGGGCGGACGCAGCACCGGCTATATGCAGATCCTGGTGGGCGGCGGCTACCGCTGGCCACTGGCCGGTGGCAGGGCCCTGAAGCTGCAGGCGGCCGCTGGCCCGGCCGGCGGCGGCAAGGTTGACACCGGCGGGGGCCTGCTCATCGAAGCGGGCGTCGCACTGGAGCAGCCTGTGAGCCGGCAGTTTTCGATCGAGATGGGGCTGAGCCGACTGCAGGCGCCCTCGCGCAGCTTCAAGACCGATGCGATCGACCTCAAGCTCACCCACCGCTTTGCGATCCCAGGCGTGAGCGCACAGCAGGCGGCGGCGAACCTGGGAGCCTGGGACAGCAGGGCACTGCGCCTGCGCACCCTCAACCAGCGCTACAGCGGCGCCTCGGCCAACTGGCGCAGCCTGCCCGATCAGCCCGTGGACAACCTGGGCATCGCCCTGGACCACTTTGTCGGCACGGCGCAGCCCGACCGGCGCTGGTTTCTCACCGGCCAGGGCCTGGCTGCGCACACGGGCAAGGCGGGGGCTTACATGACGGGACTGTTCGGCGCGGGCATCCAGCAAGACTGGGGAGCGCGCTGGTACACCGAGGTCGAAGGCTTGATCGGCGCGGCCGGCGGGGGCGGGCTGGCCACCGGCAACGGCTTTGTGTTGCAGGCCATGGCCAGCGCCGGCTACCGGCTCAACCCGCAGCTGTCGCTGCTGGCCAGCGCCGGACGCATGACCGCGCCGCGAGGCCCGTTCAAAGCCGATGTGCTCGGCCTAGGACTGGCTTGGCAGTTTACCGGGCTGGCCCAGCGCTGAGGCTCTGCTGCGCCTAGCCGCGGCCCAGGGCGCGCGCAAAACCTTGTTTGATGCGATCGATCTTGCGCGCCGACTCCTCATCCCGGCTGGCATTGCCCAGGGCATGCCGCACGAACACAAAAAGCAGCAACGCAAAGCCCGCCGCCAGGGTGGCGATGACCGCGATGATCGCGCGCTTGGGCTTGGACTTGCGCTCGGGCGGCTGGGCGGCATCGAGCACCTGGATGACGGCGCCCTCGCGGCTCTCGTCGACTCGGGCCAGCTCATACTGCTTGGCAAAGAGCTCAAACAAAGTCTCGTAGTACTTGAAGTCGCGGTAGCGGCCGATGTAGTCGCTGCCGCCGGCCACGGGCGCCTCCTGCTGCTCGGCCCGTGCAAGCTGAGCGCGCATGGCGCCCAATTCGGTCAGGGCCTGGCGAAAGTCGGGCGCGTTTTCACTGAGGTAGCCGCGCAAGCTGGCAATCTTGATTTCCTGCGCGGTGATGGCGGCGCGCAAACGCGCCACCGCCTCCACCGCCGCCTGCGGGCTGGCCTTGAGGGCGCTGCTGTTGACGCCGCTGGCCTTGAGCGCCTGCTCGGCGCGCGTCAGGCTGTCCTTGGCCTGCTGCAACTGCTTTTCAAAAAAGACACGCCGCTGCTGCGCCTCGGTGACGGCCAGGCGGGCGAGCAACTTTTGCAATTCCTCGACATGGGCGTTGGCCAGTTGGGCGGCAAACTTGGGGTCCTCATCGTCGACTTCGACCGTGATCAACCCGTCCTTGTTGCCACTGCTGGCCCGCACGGCAGCCTCGAGACTCTTACGGGCGTCCTGCCTCAGTTCGGCGTCGTAGCGCTGCACTAGGCCAAAGCGATCGATCAGCGCATCTTGCACGCTGCGGCTGCGGATAAAGGCCAGGTATTGGTCAGAGGGATTCTTCAGGCCCGAGGCCGCGCCGGCCAGGCCGCCGAGCGCGCCCAGGCTGGCCAGCATGCTGGCCGCCGCACTTTGCTGCTGCTGGGGCGGCAAAAACCGCACCGTGGCGGTATAGGTCGGCGCAATGGCAAACGCGATCCCCAGCGCCGCCAGTCCCGCCAGCAGGGGCCCAATGATGAGCAGCCGCAGGTTGTCGGCCACCACCTGCAGCAAATCGAGCAGGCTGATTTCGTCGTCGGCCGGCTCGGCCGCTTGAGGCTCGTTCATGTTCGGGCCTTCAATTGCGCAAGGTTTTCA
>JAIXWZ010000016.1 GCA_027491035.1 Comamonadaceae bacterium
ATTGCGGTACCAAACGTCGAGCAAACCGAGCCTGACCGGCAGGTTGCGCGCCAGGGGGGCGCACCGAAAGTGCTCATCCATGGCGTGCGCGCCCGCTAAAAACGCGCGCCAGGCCTGAGTGCCGATAGAAATGGCCAAAGGCAAGCCGATGGCCGACATCAGCGAATAGCGGCCACCGACCCAATCCCAAAACCCGAAGGTCGTGGTGATGCCAAACTCGGCGGCCGCCTTCACGTTCGTGGTCAGCGCGACGAAATGCCGAGGCAGCAGCGACTGCGCCGCCTGCCCGAGTTGCCCCTCAAACCAGCGCCGCGCCGAGTGCGCATTGGTCATGGTCTCGGCGGTGGTGAAGGTCTTGGAGGCAATCAAAAACAGGGTGCTGCGCGGCTGCAAGGTTTTGAGCAAACCCGCAAGCTCATGGCCGTCGACATTGGAGACGAAATGAAACCGCTTGCCCGGCAGGCGCAAGCCGTCGAGCGCGCGCACCGCCATACAAGGGCCCAGGTCGGAGCCGCCGATGCCGATGTTGACCACGTCCGTGATGGACGCATCGCTCCTGACCTGCTCGGCATAGGCGAGCATGGCCTCGAGCGTCTCGTGCACCGCGGCCAGATCCTGGGTCAAGGGCGCAGCGGCGGCCTGGGCTCGCGGCTGGCGCAACAGCACATGCATCACCTGACGCTGCTCGGTCAGGTTGATCGGCTGGCCGGCAAACATCGCATCGCGCCAGGCCTCGAGGCCACACTGGCGCGCCAATTCAAGCAGCAAGGCCTCAGCAGCCCCATCGATCAGGTTCTTCGACAGGTCTGCAAAGACATGGGGCGCCTGCTGGCTCCAGTCCTCAAAGCGGCGCGCGTCGCTGGCAAAAGCCTGACGCAGATCGAAGCTGCGGCCGCTTCGATCGAAATGCTCGCGCAGCGCCTGCCACGCCGGGGTGCGGTCACAGCGCTGCGTCGGTGGCAAGCTCATTTAGGCGGCCTGCAACAACTGCTCGAGCCCGATCGCGTCGGCTACAAAAGCGCGGATGCCCTCAGCGAGCTTTTCGGTGGCCATCGCATCTTGGTTCAGCGCCAGCCTGAAGGCGGGCTCGTCGAGCCGCTGCTCGGGCAAATCGAGCGCCTGCGCCGCGCTTGCATCGAGCGCGCGCGCCACCGGTGCCTGGCTGGCAGCCAGTTGTGCCAGCAACTCGGGGCTGATGGTCAGCAAGTCGCAGCCGGCCAGGGCCAGCACCTGCGAGACGTTGCGAAAGCTCGCGCCCATGACTTCGGTGCGGATCCCAAAGCGCTTGTAGTAATTGAAGATTTGCCGCACCGAGAGCACGCCGGGATCGTTGGGTCCGGCATGCTCGGCCTCGACCCAGGCGCTGCCGGCGGCCTTCTTGTGCCAGTCGTAGATGCGGCCGACAAAGGGCGAAATCAGCTGCACCCCAGCTTGGCCACAGGCCAGGGCCTGGCCAAACGAAAACAGCAAGGTCAGATTGGTGTGAATGCCGCGCTGCTCGAGCTCGCGCGCCGCAGCGATGCCCTCCCAGGTGGCGGCAATTTTGATCAACACCCGCTCGCGCCCGATGCCGGCGGCCTGGTAGAGCGCCATCAGACGCTCGGCCCGCGCCACCGTGGCGCGCACATCAAAACTCAGCCGTGCGTCGACCTCGGTGGACACCCGGCCCGTGATGATGGACAAGATCTCACAGCCAAAACGCACGAGCAAGCGGTCGATCAGCTGATCCATCGGCTCGCCCCGGTGCGCCTGCACGGTCTGACGCAGCAGGGGCTGGTACTCGGGCTTCTTGACCGCCTTGAGGATGAGCGAGGGGTTGGTGGTGGCATCGCGCGGCTGAAACTGTCCGAGCTGCATGAAGTCGCCGGTATCGGCAACGACCGTGGTGTACTGTCTGAGCGCATCGAGTTGGTTCATGGGTGGCGATTATCGGCGGGCCTTGAGCGGCGCAGCAGCTCGGCTGCAGGACCGCCGACCGGCCGCCTGGTCAGGTAACTCCCTGCTGAAAATTAAGTAACCCAGTTACACTGCCATTGAACGGACCGCCAACTGCCATGCTCGATCGCATCAAAGCCTGCCTGCCTTCCTTGGCACCTGCCGAACAGCGGGTGGCCGAACTGGTGCTGAGCGACCCGGCGGCGTTCGCGCGCCAGCCGATCAGCGAGTTGGCGGCACAGTCCCGGGTGAGCAAGCCCACCGTGGTGCGCTTTTGTCGCAGCCTGGGCTATGACGGCCTGTCGGACTTCAAGCTCAAGCTCGCCGGCAGCGTGCGCGAGGGCGTGCCTTTCATCCACCGCAGCGTCGACAGCGATGACAAGGTCAGCGACGTGACGGTCAAGGTGATCGACAACACCGTGGCCGCGTTCCTGAAGTACCGCAACGAAGCGAGCACCCATGCCATCGGCAAAGCCGTTGACGCCTTGCTCGGCGCCTGCCGGCAGGGACGGCGCATCGAATTCATCGGCGTGGGCAACTCGGGCATCGTGGCACAAGATGCCCAGCACAAATTCTTCCGGCTCGGCGTGCACACCATCGCCCACAGCGACGGCCATCTGCAGGTCATGAGTGCCTCGCTGCTGCGCGCCGGCGACTGCCTGGTGGTCATTTCCAATTCGGGGCGCACCCGCGATCTGATGGATGCCACCGATATCGCGCGCAAAAATGGGGCCAGCGTGATCGTCATCACCGCCAGTGGCTCGCCGCTGGCGGCCGCCGGAGACATCCACCTGGCCGCCGACCACCCCGAAGGCTACGACCGCTACAGCCCCATGGTCTCGCGCCTGCTGCACCTGATGATCATCGACATCCTGGCCACCTGCGTCGCCCTGGGGCTGGACTCGCGCATGCTGCAGCCGATGCTGCAGGACATGAAAAACAAACTGCGCAGCAAGCGCTACACCTGAGGGCGGTGGGGCCAAGCGTCTGTTGTCAAAGCGCCTGCCATCAAGGCGCGCGCCGCAAGGTCACCGGTCCATACCAGGCGCGCACCGACCCGCCGGTGTTGTCGGTGTCGCTCATGATGCCCACAGCCATCAAGCGCCCGGGCGGCTCGCCAAAAGCCCGCTCGAAATCGAGCGCGACATCGCGCTGGTAGTCCAGCCAGCGGTTGAGCCCCGCCGGCCCCGACTCGATGACCATCTTGCGGATGCGATCGGTGCGCCGGCTGCTCACCACGCTGCCCACGGGCAGCCGGTTGGACCAGACGTACATCAATGTGGCGTAAGGCATCTCCTCGCCCGTGAGCGAGCGCGCAAGCTCCGACAGCATCGCGTCCTTGGCCGATAGCCGGCTGCGATCGCCATCGAAGGCCAGCACGATGCGCACCGGCGAATCGCTGCGGGCACTGTCCTGCAGATCGGCCTGCTCGATCAAAGAAGCCACCTTCCAGGAAAACTGCAATTGCTCGACCGGGGCCGCTCCCGTGTGCACCACCTTGCGAAGGGCGCTGATCGAGCCTTCAGACTGCACTGCCATGGCCGGCCGGCCCTCACGCCAAACATAGCGGTACTGGTTCTTGCGCTTGCCCGGAAAGGTCTGGTGCAGCCACGCGCTGGGGGCATCGGCCGTCACCTCAACCGTCGCCTCGGCGGCTCGTCCGGCGCGCTCCCAAAGCGTTGGCGACGATGACACGCCGGCGTCCGGGCTGACCGCGCAGCCGGCGAGCGACCCAGCCAGCGCCAGCACGCCCAGCCACCGAAAATCAGGGCATTTCATGCTGCGCAATGGTGGGGCCATGGCATGACACCTCAATGACCATCGACCGGGCCAAAGAGCTCTCCGGCCGGGTGGCGCCCCGACGGCGCAACCAGCCCCAGATGGCGGTAAGCGGCGGCCGTGGCCACGCGGCCACGCGGCGTGCGCTGCAAATAGCCCTGCTGGATCAGGTAGGGCTCGATCACATCTTCGATGGTGCCCGCTTCCTCGCCGATGCTCGCCGCGATATTGTCCAGGCCCACCGGCCCGCCATCGAAGCGGTGAATCACCGCCTCCAGCAGCTTGCGGTCCATGATGTCAAAGCCTTGCGGGTCGACATCGAGCATGGCCAGGGCTCGGTTGGCCATTTCCAGCGTGATGGTGCCGTCGCCCTTGACCTGCGCATAGTCGCGCACCCGCCGCAACAGGCGATTGGCGATCCGCGGGGTGCCGCGCGAGCGGCGGGCGATCTCCATGCCACCGGCCTCATGCAGGGGCGCTTGCATCAGGCGGGCGCTGCGGCCCACGATCAGGGCCAGCTCCTCAGGGGTGTAGAACTCGAGCCGAGCCACGATGCCGAAACGGTCGCGCAGCGGATTGGTCAGCATGCCGGCGCGGGTGGTGGCTCCCACCAGGGTGAAGGGCTGCAGATCGAGCTTGATGCTGCGCGCGGCCGGCCCCTCGCCGATCATGATGTCAATCTGGTAATCCTCCAGAGCCGGATACAAGATTTCCTCGACCACCGGCGAGAGCCGATGGATCTCGTCAATAAAGAGCACATCGTTGCGCTCCAGATTGGTCAGCAGCGCGGCCAAATCTTTGGGCTTTTCAAGCACCGGCCCGCTGGTTTGGCGCAGGTTGACGCCCAGCTCATGGGCCACGATGTGCGACAGGGTTGTCTTGCCCAGACCGGGGGGACCAAACAGCAGCACATGGTCGAGCGCCTCACCGCGCTGACGCGCCGCGCCGATAAAAATCTCGAGTTGCTCACGCGCCTTGGCCTGACCCACATACTCGTCGAGCAATTTGGGGCGCAAAGCCCGCTCCAGGGCCTCCTCGTGGGGCGAGGCCGGCGCATGGGAGAGCACCCGAGGGGCAGCCGGGGCAAAGTCGTCGGTCTGTATGCTCATGCTGCAAGCTTACTTGGCCAAGGCCTTGAGCGCCAGCTTGATGCCCTCGCTCACGCCCACGCCGGCAGGCAAAGCCTTGAGCGCCAGCGCCGCCTCCTTGTCGCTGTAGCCCAAAGCGAGCAGGGCTTGCAAAATGTCATTTTGCGCATCGCCCAGGGCAGCGGCCGCCACGCCCACATCGGCGCCGAGCTTGCCTTTGAGTTCGAGCAAGAGGCGCTCGGCCGTCTTCTTGCCGATGCCCGGCACCTTGGTCAGGCGCCCCGGCTCCTGCGCACCGACGGCCTGGGCCAGATCCTGCACGCTCATGCCGCTGAGCACACTGAGCGCGGTGCGAGGGCCAACGCCTGAAATTTTGATCAGCTGTCGAAAGGCCGATCGCTCCGAGGCGCTGGCAAAACCGAACAGGATCTGCGCGTCCTCGCGCACCACGAAGTGAGTCAGCAGCGTGACCCGCTCGCCGACAGCGGGCAGGTTGTAGAAGGTGCTCATGGGCACCAGCACCTCATAGCCCACCCCCTGGCAGTCAAGCAAGACTTCAGGAGGATTCTTTTCGGCCAGCAGGCCTGACAGGCGTCCGATCATGG
>JAIXWZ010000208.1 GCA_027491035.1 Comamonadaceae bacterium
CGCGCCATGATCGAGGCCGAGTTTGACGCACTATGGGCCAAGCAAAGCGAACTCAACCCAGCGCAATTTCACGACACGGCCCGCGATGAACTCAAAGACTGCCTGCTCCACCAGCGCCCGCTCAGACCCGTCAAGCCGGGCCGATGCACCCTGCTGCCTGATGAAGAGCGTGCGCCCCTGGCACTGCCCAGCCAGCAACGTTTTCGCATCTACCAGGAGGTCAACAACCTGCGCCTGTTGCGCGAGGGACTGAGCCAAGAAGCCCTGACACGGGCACAACGCGACCAAGTGGTCCAGGCTCTGGAGACCCATGGCAAACGCAGCTTCGCGCAAATACAAAGGCTGCTCGGCTTTTCGGGGCAATTCCACCTGCAAGATGAAAAGCGCACCGAACTCAAAGGCAACAGCACCAGTGCCCTGCTCTCAAAGAAAGAATTCTTTGGCAGCCAATGGGCTCATTTTGATCAAGCCCGCCAAGACGCCATCGTCATGCAGTTGGTGAGCGAAGAAAACGAAGCGCGGCTGATCGCCTGGCTGCAAGCCGAAACAGGGGTGGACGAAATCACTGCTGAACGCATTGCCAACGCACCGCTGCCCGAAGGCTACGGCAGCCTGAGCGCCAAAGCCCTTGAAAAAATCCTGCCGGCCCTGCGCGCCGAAGTCATCACCTACGACAAGGCCGTGCTGGCCGCGGGCTTTGATCACCACAGCCACATCAGCCATGCGGCCACAGGCGAAATCTTGCCCGAGCTGCCCTATTACGGCCAATACCTCCAGCGCCACGTTGGCTTTGGCACCGGCAAACCCGAAGACCCAGCCGAAAAACGCTACGGCAAGATCGCCAACCCCACGGTGCACATCGGGCTCAATCAGATCCGCACGGTGGTCAACGCGCTCATCGCGCGTTACGGTCACCCCAGCGAAGTCATCGTCGAGCTGGCCCGCGACCTCAAGCAAAGCCAGGAGCAGCGCAAAGAAGAGCAAAAACGCCAAGCCGACAACCAGCGACGCAACGAACGCATGCGTTCGGCCATCGCCGAACTGCTGAACACCAGCGTGGAGCGTGTTAAGCCCACTGACCTGCAAAAAATGATTTTGTGGGAGGAACTCAGCTTCAACGTGGCGGATCGTCGTTGTCCTTACAGCGGTGTGCAGATCAGCGCCCAAATGTTGTTAAGCGAGCAGGTCGAAATCGAGCACATCTTGCCGTTTTCACAAACGCTCGACGACAGTCTGAACAACAAAACCGTGGCCATGCGCCAGGCCAACCGAATCAAAGGCGACCGCACCCCGGCGCAGGCAGCAGCAGACTTTGAAGCCCAGGGCTGGCCTGCCGCAGACATGCTCGAGCGCGCCAGCCGCATGCCCAAGAGCAAGCGCTACCGATTTACACCGGACGGTTTGGCTCAATGGTTGCGTGAAGACCAAAGCTTTCTGGCCCGCGCCCTCAACGACACCCGCCATCTGAGCCGCGTAGCCCGTGAGTACCTCAGCCTGATCTGCCCGCAGGCCACCCGCGTGATCCCCGGTCGAATGACGGCGATGCTGCGGGCCAAGTTTGGACTCAACGACATCCTGGGTCTCGATGGCACAAAAAATCGGAACGACCACCGCCACCATGCGGTAGACGCCTGCGTGATCGCCGTCACCGATCAAGGTTTGCTCCAGCGGTTTGCGCAAGCGAGCTCCAGCGCCCGCGAAAAGCAGCTCAACAAACTGGTAGAGACCATGCCCTTGCCCTGGGACAGCTACCGCGACCATGTTCAGCGCGCCATCCGCAGCATTTGGGTCAGTCACAAGCCCGACCATGGTCATGAAGGGGCGATGCACAACGACACAGCCTATGGCTTACTGGGGGGTGGCAAGGTACAGGTGCGCAAAGTGGTGGGCGGCGTGCGAACACGAGAGGTTGCTGCGCTTAAAGTGATCGAGCTGAGCGCTCCCTGGGCCGTAGCCCGGCACGGCGTCCTGCCCAACGGCGAGCCGCGACCGTACAAAGGCTACAAGGGCGACAGCAATTACTGCATGGACATTGTGCGCAACGAGCAGGGCAAGTGGGAAAGCGAGGTCGTCTCGACTTTTGAAGCCTATCAAGTGGTGCGCCAGCACGGTCTGGCCCGGTTGCGCCAAAGCGCGCTCAGTGTGAGCGGCAAGCCCTTGGTGATGCGGCTGATGATCGGTGACTGTGTGGCCACGGCCTCTAATGACGCCCGAGGAATTTACAGGCTGTGCTACATGGCCAGCACTGGTACTCTGGCCTTTGCCATGTGCCATGAAGCCAATGTTGACAAGCGAACCCGATCCAAAGAACTGGCCTATCTTTTTAAGACGGCGGGGTCACTGCAAAAAGCACAGGGGCGACGAGTCTCAATTTCACCGATCGGCGAGCTGCGCGATCCGGGCTTCAAGGCTTGACCCAAAGAAGTATCCAAATGGATACAATAGGCCCACTCCGTCTTGCCCAGACCCGCCTCTTTAAGGTCTGGCTGCAGGAATTGAAAGACCCCCGCGCCAAAGCCGCGATCGTCTTGCGCCTCAAGCAAGTGGCGACCGGGCATTGGGGCGATGTCAAGACCGTGGGCGGTGGCGTGTCCGAGCTGCGCTGGCACATCGGACCGGGCTACAGGGTGTATTTCACCCGCAGAGGCCAGCAGATTGTGCTGCTGCTGGCCGGGGGCGACAAATCCAGCCAGACCAGAGACATTGCCAAAGCCAAACAACTTGCCAAGGAGCATTTCGATGAGCACGATCACTGACTTTGACCCGGCAAGCTACCTCGACAGCGACGAGGTCATCGCCGAATACCTGAATCTGGCACTGGCCAGTGGCGACACCGACCTGCTCTTGTCGGCCATTGGCGATGTGGCCAAAGCGCGTGGCATGGCACAAATTGCGCGGGACTGCGGTCTGGGTCGCGAGAGCCTCTACAAGGCGCTGAGCATGGGGGCCAAACCCCGGTTTGACACCGTGTTCAAAGTCTTGCAAGCCCTGGGCGTGCAGATGCAGGCCCATCCCCTGCCGCGTCAATCCTGAGCGCCACCAGCCCATGCCGGGCCGAATCGTCGAAGTCTCCAACGACAGGCGGCACCTGTCGGTGCAGCGGGGCTTTATGCTGGTGCACAGCACCGGCGAGGAGGCGCAGGAAATCGGCCGCGTTGCGCTAGACGACATTGCCGCGCTGATCGCCAACGCCCATGGCCTGAGCTACACCCACAACCTGCTGCTTGCGCTGGCTGAGCGCGGTGCGCCCTTTGTGCTGTGCGGAGCCAACCACAATGTGGCGGGCATGCTTTGGCCTGTGGACGGCCACCACCAGCAAGCCCATCGCTTTGAGGCACAAATTGCCTGCACTTTGCCCATGCGCAAGAAACTCTGGGCGTCCCTCGTCAAAGCCAAACTGCTCAATCAGGCGGCCGTGCTGCAGGCAATCGATGCAGCCCATGCGCCCTTGCTGGCGCTGGCCAAACACGTGCGCAGCGGCGATCCGGACAATCTGGAAGCGCAAGGCGCACGCAAATACTGGGGGCTTCTGCTGGGCAGCACATTTCGGCGCGATCAGGGCGCCACGGGTGCCAATGCCTTGCTCAACTACGGCTACACCGTCTTACGCGCTGCAACCGCGCGTGCCGTGGTGGCCGCCGGCCTGCACCCCAGCATCGGCCTGCATCACAGCCACGACAACAATGCCATGCGCCTCGTCGATGACCTGATGGAGCCCTTTCGGCCTGTGATCGACCTGCGCGTTTGGGAACTTCAGCGCTCGGGCCATGATGAGGTGCAAGCTCAGAGCAAGCGCGCTTTGGTGCAATGCCTGTACCAAGACCTGGCCACCGATGCCGGCCGCACCCCGGTGCTGCTGGCGCTGCAAAAGCTGGCCACTTCACTGGCGCAGGTGCTGCTCAAGGAGCGCAGCACGCTCGATTTGCCGCCGCCCGGCGTGCCCTTGGGCCAAGCACCCGAGACCGATGAAGACGCCCCATGCTCAGCGCCTACCGCATGATGTGGATGCTGGTGATGTTTGATTTGCCTGTGATCTCGGCGCCCGAACGGGCAGCGGCCACGCGCTTTCGGCTCAGCCTGCTGGACATGGGCTTCGCACGCGCCCAATTCAGCGTGTACATGCGCTTTTGCACCAGCCATGCACAGTTGCAAACCTACTGCAGGCAAGTCGAATCGGCCCTGCCGCAAGGCGGTCAAGTCAATATTGTTCAACTGACCGACAAACAATATGAACGAATCATCAGTTTTCAGGGGCGACTCAAGCAGCCGGCCAAAAAAACACCCGATCAGTTCGACTTGTTTGGCTGAGCATGCGCTTTTGAAGAGACCAAAAACCAGGAAAGCCTTTGTGCATCAAAGACTTATCCTGGTTCCAGTCTAGTCGATTGGGAAATGCGCTCTGACCGGAACATTAGGACAAACCCTAATAAGCACCTAGGAAGTCTAGTCGATTGGGAAATGCGCTCTGACCGGAACTGCAGACCCGGCAAGGGTACGCACAGCGCGGAGTCTAGTCGATTGGGAAATGCGCTCTGACCGGAACGGGTATGAAAGCAAATCAGAGCCGCACGAAGACATGGATTGCCACGGCGCTGCGCGCCTCGCAATGACGGAGGGTTCGACGCTGGGCGCCTGGCAATGACGGGGTGTGGCGTCATGGCCCCCGCGCACTGTCATTGCCCCCCGCCCCGTCATTGCGAGGAACGAAGCAATCCATCGGCAGTTGCACAACGACTTGGATTGCCACGGCGCTGCGCGCCTCGCAATGACGGAGAGTGTGCGCTGCGCGCCTCGCGATGGCGCAGGCCGCGCCACCGCGCTGCGCCGCAGCAGCCGGCACTCAACCCTGCAGCAAAGCCACCACCTCCTCGGCAAGGGCCAGGCTGCTGGTCAGGCCGGGCGATTCGATGCCCATCAGGTGCACCACCCCGGCTGCGCCGTGCGCGGCCGGGCCGTGGATCATGAAGTCGGCGGCTGGCTCGTTCGGACCGCTGATCTTGGGCCGGATGCCGGCGTAGCCGGGCAGCAAGGCGCCGTCGGGCAGGCCCGGCCAGTAGCGGCGCACCTCGGCGTAAAACGCCTGGCTGCGGCTGGGGTCGACCTGCAAGTCGTCGGGGCCGTCGACCCACAGCACGTCGGGGCCGAATTTGGCCTGACCGCCCAGATCGAGCGTCAGGTGCACGCCCAATCCGGCTGCCTCGGGCACCGGGTAAATCAGGCGCGAAAACGGCGCGCGACCGGCGAGCGTGAAATAGTGGCCTTTGGCATAGTGGGCCTGGGGCAGGCCCGAGAGGTCCATGCCGCCAAAGCGGCGCGCCAGCAGGGGCGCCGACAGGCCCGCGGCGTTGACCACCACGCCAGCATGCAGCGCGCTGCCATCGGCCAGGTGCAACACTGCGCCCTGCGCGTCGCACTGGGCGCGCTCGATCGCGCTGTGCAGGGCCACCACGCCGCCGGCGTTTTCAAAATCGCCCTGCAAGGCCAGCATCAGCCCATGGCTGTCGATGATGCCCGTCTGCGGCGAGAGCAAGGCGGCGGTGCACTGCAGGGCCGGCTCCAGGGCGCGCGCCTGCTCGGCGCTGAGCAGCTGCAGATCGTCCACCCCATTGGCCGCCGCCTTGCGCGCGATGGCTTCGAGTTGCGCGGTCTGGGCCTCATCGGTGGCCACGATCAATTTGCCGCAGCGCCGGTGCGCCACACCGCGCTCGGAGCAGTAGGCGTAGAGCAATTGGCGCCCGCGCACGCACAGGCGGGCCTTGAGCGAACCTTGCGGGTAGTAGATACCGGCATGAATGACCTCGCTGTTGCGCGAGCTCGTGCCGGTGCCAATGGCATCGGCCGCCTCGATCACCAGCAGCTGACCACCGGCAAAACGCGGCGACAAGGCCAGCGCGCGGGCCACGGCCAGCCCGACCACGCCCGCGCCGATGACCACCGCATCGACCCGGTCCATCAAGGCCTCTCCCCTGTCCCTGCGGCCAAGAGGTGCCTGCTCATAGCCCACGAGGATCGATCGCCACCAGCCGCTCGACCAGATGGCGCAACACACCCTGCAGCCGCTCAAAGCCCGCATGCGGCTCAAGCGTCTGCTCGTCCATGTAGAGACGCCGATTGATTTCAAGCTGCAGGCTGTGCCGATGCTCGGCCGGCCGGCCGTAGCGGCGCACCAGCTCCACGCCCTTGTAGGGGTGGTTGAGCCAGACCTCATGGCCGCTGCCGCGCAGCTGATCGCACAGCCACTGGGCCAGAGCCTGGCTGCTGGTGCTGTGGTCACGGTTGCCCACCACGAAGTCGGGATGGACCAGGCCCGGATGGTCGGTGGCGTGACTGGCCGCCACCGAGGGCATGGAATGGCAGTTGATGTGCAGCACGTAGCCGTGGTCGGCGTGGGCCGCATCGATCGACCGGGCCACCGCTTCGTGGTAGGGCTGCCAGCACTGCGCAATGCGTCTTTGCACCTCGGCCACGCTCAGACGCCGCTGGTAAAGCGGCAGGCCGTCGTCGGTCAGGCGCCAAATCAGGCCCTTGCCCAGCCGCACCTTGGCCAGCTCGGCCTCGCTGCGCGGGCGCTCGCCCGGCCAGGGCGCGTCAAGCAAGGACTCATCGATTTCAGTCAGGCCGCGATTGGCATCGAGGTAGCTGCGCGGAAACAGCGCCTCGACCCAATGCACGCCCAGCGCAGGCGCAAAGCTGTAGAGCCGATCGACATGGGTGTCTTCGGCGCGGCGCAGCAACTGCAGGTCGCAGGCATGGCCAAAGTCTTGGGGGTAGGCCGTGCCGCTGTGCGGCGAATCGAGCACCACAGCGCAGGTGCCCGCAAGGTGGCGAACAAACTCAGACATGCGCCCATTGTGCCCGGGCCCGGCCGCACCGGACAGCTCATCCACAGGGGGCAACGGGTCAAAGCGCATGAGGCGTCAGCGATCGGCTTGACGGCGCCATCCTACAGGCGAAGGCCGCGCATGCTGACAAGCCGGACCACCCGCGCCAACCAGAATCAGGGCGTCGATGTTCAAGCAACGCCCCGACATTTCTCATCATTTCCAGGAGTTCACGTGTACCCATCGATCCGAAAATTCTCAGCCCTCCTCATGACCAGCGCGGCCCTGCTTGCGGGCGGCGCCGCGCAGGCCCAATCGGGCGACAGCAGCGGCGGTTGGTGGCCGCCCAGTGAGCGCGGCTACATCGCCCTGACCGGTGGCCGCAGCCATTTCGATCAAGGCCGCGGCGACGCTTACAGCCTGGCCGTGGGTGGCTTTTGGAACTCGCAGATGGGCCTGGAGGTCGCCGCCACCGACTTCGGTCGCAGCAGCACGGCCGATGCCTACGGCTTTAGCGTCAGCGGCGTGGGTCGCCTGCCGCTCAATGACACCTTCACCGCTTTTGCCAAGCTGGGCCTGCAATACAGCCGCAGCGATGCGGGTGGCGTGCGCGACACCGGCTTTGGTGAAACCGTGGGCGTGGGCATGGACATCAGCTTGACGCGCCAGGTGGCAGCGGTGCTGCAGTACGACCGCGCCGCCGTGCACTTTGCCACCGGTCGCGACCGGGTGAACCTGGCATCGGTGGGGCTGAAGTACCGCTATTGAGTCCAGCCAGACGCGATCGCAAATGGGGCGGCGTTCGCAGATGCGGGCGCCGCTGTACCCGCTGCGCACACGCCCCGATTTCCGTCACAACGTGAGTCCCCCGCGATATGCCCTTGCCCACAGAGCGCGCCGACAAAATCCTGGTCCTCGACGACGACTCACGCATCCGCGACCTGCTGCGCCGCTACCTGTCGCAGGAGGGCTTTGAGGTCATCTTGGCCGAAGACAGCAAGGCGCTCAACCGCATCTTGCTGCGCGATGCGGTCGACCTGATCGTGCTCGATCTGATGATGCCCGGCGAAGACGGCCTGTCGGTGTGCCGGCGCCTGCGCGCCAGCAACGACCGCACGCCCATCATCATGCTCACGGCCAAGGGTGAGGACGTCGACCGCATCGTCGGTCTGGAAGTCGGTGCCGACGACTACCTGGCCAAGCCTTTCAACCCGCGTGAGCTGCTCGCCCGCATCCACGCCGTGCTGCGCAGGCGACCGGCCACCGAGGTGCCCGGTGCGCCCTCGAGCGAGCATGAGGTGACGCGCTTTGGCCCTTACACCTTTGACATGGGCCTGCGCACCTTGCGCAAGGACGGTCAGGAGCTGCCTCTGACCACCGGCGAATTTGCCATGCTCAAGACCCTGGTTCGCCACCCGCGCCTGCCGCTGTCGCGCGAAAAGCTCGCGCAGCTGGCGCGCGGCCGCGAGTTCGAACCCTTCGACCGCAGCCTGGACGTGCAGGTCTCGCGCCTGCGCAAGCTGATCGAGGCCGACGCCGCGGCACCGCGCTACATCCAGACGGTCTGGGGCGTGGGCTATGTGTTCGTGCCCGATGGCGCGAGCTGAAACCCCAGCGCGCCAGCCACCCAAGCCGGCGTCGAGCGCAGAACCGGCAGCCCCGCCTGGCCCGGGTCGTCATGAAGGGCGTCGCCCAGGACGGCAGACAGGGCGGCCCAGCATCGGCCTGTTCTGGCGCACCTTCTTGCTGCTGTGCACCCTGCTGCTGGTGTGCATCGCGGCCTGGCTGCAAGCCTTCATCAGCTTGGAGATCAGGCCGCGGGCGGTGCAAAACGCGCAGCAGCTGGCCTCGCTGGTCAACCTCAGCCGCGCCAGCTTGCTCGCCAGCGACCCGATCGGGCGGGTGTTGCTGATCAAGTCCCTGGCCGACCAGGAGGCGCTGCACCTGACGGTGCGCCAGGCGGGCGACCGCTACACAGCGCACCGGATGAACTGGCTGCAAGGCGATATCGTCGAGCGGCTGCGCCAGCAGATCGGCGCGTCGGCGGTGGTGGCCGAGGCGGTCAACGGACAGCCGGGCCTGTGGATCGGCTTTGAAATCGAATCTGACGCCTACTGGCTGCGCACCGACGAGGCGCGCCTGGCCCCCACCCGCCCCGGCACCTGGCTGCTGTGGCTGCTGACCGCGGGCGCGCTTTCGCTGCTGGGCTCGGTGCTGATCACCCGCCTGATCAACCGCCCCCTGCACCAGCTGGTGCTGGCCAGCGCCCGGCTGCGCCACCATCAGGCCCAGCCAGCGCCTCTGGACGAGCAGGCCTCGACAACGGAAATCCGCGAGCTCAACATCGCCTTCAATCGCATGAGCGAGCAACTGGCCAGGGTGGAGCAGGAGCGCAATTTGCTGCTCGCCGGCATCTCGCACGACCTGCGCACGCCGCTGACGCGGCTGCGCCTGGAGGCGCAGATGAGCGTGCCGCAGGCGCGGGCGCGGCAGCACATGGAGGCCGACATCGCCCAGATCGACGCCATCGTGGGCAAGTTCCTGGCGCACCCGCCAGCGCCAGCCCTGCAGTCGCTGGCACTGGCCGAGCAGGTGGCCCAGGCCAGCTTTGCGTGGACCGACGATCCGCAGGTGCACATTTCGGTGCAAATTGAGCCGAAGCTGCACGTGCGGGCCGACCCGGTGGAGCTGGCCCGGGTGCTGTCGAACCTGCTGGACAACGCCAGCCACCACGGCCGCAGCGCCGATGGCATCTGCCGCATCGAGCTGCGCGCCAGCGCCACACAGGCCTGGGTGCTGCTGACCGTCACCGACCAGGGCCCAGGGGTGGCGCCCGAGCAGCTGCACCAGCTCACCCGGCCCTACCACCGGGCCACCAGCGGCCCATCGGGCCCGCCGGGCAGCGGCCTGGGCCTGGCCATCGCCGAGAGCGCCATGCAGCGCATGGGCGGCGGCTTCTCGCTGAGTCTGGCTGCAAGCGGCGGGCTGTGCGCGAGCTTGCGGCTGCGCCGCGCCTGAGGGGGCCTTGGGCCAGGCCCGAGGGGCCATTCAAAGAGGCAGCAAGAGCACGACCGCCTGTGCCTGCATGGCCTTGCCCTCGCCCACCGGCCCCATCTTCTCGGCCGTCTTGGCCTTCACGTTGACCTGCTCGGGCGCGAGCGCCAGCGCGTGGGCGATGCGCTCGCACATGGCCGGGATGTGCGGCGCAAGCCGGGGGGCCTGCGCGATCACGGTGGCATCGATGTTGCCGATCTGCCAGCCGCGCTCGCGCACCCGCTGGGCCGCCTGGCGCAGCAGCTGCACCGAGTCGGCACCCTTGAAACGCTCGTCGGTGTCGGGAAAGTGGCGGCCAATGTCGCCCAGGCCCGCGCCGCCGAGCAGCGCATCGGTGATCGCATGGAGCAAGGCATCGGCATCCGAATGGCCCAGCAGCCCTTTGTCCGAAGGGATGTGCACGCCGCCAAGGATGAGCGGGCGGCCCTCGACCAAGGCATGGATGTCCCAACCCTGGCCGATGCGAAACGGCAAACGGGGCGCAGCGCCTGGCTTCATGGTCGATCTTCCTCGGTGAACTGGCCACGCGCCTGCAGCACGGCCTGCGCCAGCGCAAAATCGCTCGGATAGGTGATCTTGAAGTTGTGCGCACTGCCGGCCACCAGCAGCGGCCGGTGACCACAGGCCTCCATGGCGCTGGCCTCATCGGTGATTTGCAGGCCCTGCGCCTGGGCCTGCACGATCGCCTGCTCCAGCGCGCCCAGGCGAAACATCTGCGGCGTCTGCGCCAGCCATTTATCGGCCCGCTCAATGGTCTGCGCCACGCGCCCGCCCGCCTCGCTCTTGAGGGTGTCGGGCAGCGGCAAGGCGAGCAGCCCGCCCACCGCATCTTGGCGGCAGCGCGCCGCCAGAGCGCGCACCTGCTCGGGCAGCAACAGGCAACGCGCCGCATCGTGCACCAGCACCCAGTCGCTGGCGCGCGGCCCGCCGGGCGTTTGCCGCCAGTGCTCAAGGCCCTGGCGCACCGAGTCGGCCCGGCTGGCGCCGCCGCAGCGCAGCACCTGCACCGCCGCGGGCAAGCCCAAGTCGTCAATGTAGGGGTCGTCGGGGGCCACCACCACGGCCACCGCGCCGATCAGATCGTCCAGCGCGTCAAACACCTGCAGCGTGTGCGCGAGCAAAGTCTGGCCGCACAGCCGCTGGTACTGCTTGGGCAGCGCCGGCGCGCCGGCCTGCAGCGCCCGGCTGCCGACACCGGCGCAGGCAATGAGCACGAACAGACCCGCCTCGGACTCGGACGCGGTCGATTCAGGCTCAAAAGACGGGTTGACGGCAGGCATGGACTGGGCTGATTCTAAAATCAATGCACGGCCACCCCAGCGCTGTTCGCACTGGGGCAGGGCCGCCGGCGCGCTCGCCGGCCCGGGCGACCTTCCCACCCATGATCCCACCCCAACTCCATATCGGCCGGCGCCACAGCGCGCCGCTGCCGCCGGCCTCGAGCGACGCGCTGCTGCTGGCCCGCCTGGCCATGCGCGAAAAAAAGGCAGGCAAGCTCACCGCCGTGGTCACCGCCGATGCTGCCACCGCGGCGCGCCTGCTTGAGGAGCTGCCTTTTTTTGAGCCCAGCTTGCGCTGCGCCCTGTTTCCCGACTGGGAAACGCTGCCCTACGACAGCTTTTCGCCGCACCAGGACCTGATCAGCGAGCGGCTGGCCACGCTGTGGCGCATCAACCAGCGCGATGCCGAGCAAGGCGCCGACGTGGTGATCGTGCCGGCCACCACGGCGCTGTACCGGCTGGCGCCACCGAGCTTTCTGGCCGGCTACACCTTTGCCTTCAAAGTCGGCCAAAAGCTCGACGAGGCCCGGCTCAAAGCCCAGCTGACCCTGGCCGGCTACAGCCACGTCACGCAGGTGGTCAGCCCCGGCGAGTACGCGGTGCGCGGCGGCCTCATTGACCTGTTTCCCATGGGCTCGGCCGTGCCGTTTCGGGTCGACTTGTTTGACGACGAGGTCGACAGCATCCGCACCTTCGATCCGGACAGCCAGCGCAGCCTCTACCCGGTGCCCGAGGTGCGGCTGCTGCCCGGGCGCGAGTTTCCGATGGACGAGGCGGCGCGCGCGCGTTTTCGCAGCCGCTGGCGTGAACTGCTTGAGGGCGACCCCACCAAAAGCCGCATTTACAAGGACATCGGCAACGGCGTGGCCACGGCCGGCATCGAGTACTACCTGCCGCTGTTTTTCGAGGACACGGCCACCGTGTTCGACTATTTTGGCCAGGGCCCGAACGACGCCACCTTGGTGCTGCACGGCGAGCTCGAAGGCGCTTTTGCCCGCTTCCTGCAAGACACGCAGGAGCGCTACCGGCTCGTCAAAGATGCGCCCGATCGGCCCGCCCTGCCGCCAGCGGCACTGTTCCTCGATGCCGAGCAGTTCTACCTGCGGGCCAAGCCGCTGGCGCAGCTGGCGCTGCGGCCAGGCGATGCGCACAGCTGGGCCCAGGTCGAGCCCCTGCCCAACCTGTCGGTCATGCGCGGGGCCGAAGAGCCCCTGGCGCGGCTCAAGCAGCACCTGCGCAGCACCGCGCACCGGGTGCTGATCGTTGCCGAAAGCCAGGGCCGGCGCGAGAGCCTGCTGGACTTTCTGCGCGCCAGCGCACTGAGCCCGCCAAGCTTTGACACGCTGGCCGAGTTCATGGCCAGCGCCCAGCCGCTGGGCATTGCCACCGCCGCACTGACCGAGGGCTTTGCCTGGCTCGAGCAGGGTCTGGACCTGGTCACCGAAACCGAGCTGTTTGCCGCCACCCCGGCGGCGCGGCGACGGGGCAAGAAACAAGAGCAAGTCAGCGATGTCGAGGCCCTGATCAAGGATCTGTCGGAGCTCAATGTGGGCGATCCGGTGGTGCACAGCGCCCACGGCATCGGCCGCTACCGCGGCCTGATCAACATGGACCTGGGTCAGGGGCCCAGCGAATTCCTGCACCTGGAGTACGCCGACAAAGCCCTGCTGTACGTGCCGGTGAGCCAGCTGCAGCTGATCAGCCGCTACACCGGCGTGTCGGCCGACGAGGCGCCGCTGCACCGGCTGGGCTCGGGCCAGTGGGACAAGGCCAGGCGCAAGGCGGCCGATCAGGTGCGCGATGCCGCCGCTGAGCTGCTCAACATCTACGCGCGCCGCGCCGCCCGCACCGGCCATGCGTTTCGCTACTCGCCGCGCGACTACGAGCAGTTTGCCAATGACTTCGGCTTTGAAGAAACGGCCGATCAGCGCGCCGCCATCCATGCCGTCGTGCAAGACATGATCAGCCCCCGGCCGATGGACCGGCTCGTCTGCGGCGACGTGGGCTTTGGCAAAACCGAGGTGGCACTGCGAGCGGCCTTCATTGCGATCACCGGCGGCAAGCAGGTGGCCCTGCTGGCGCCCACCACCTTGTTGGCCGAGCAGCACTACCAGACCCTGGTGGACCGCTTTGCCAAGTGGCCGGTGAAGGTGGCCGAGATGAGCCGCTTTCGCTCGGCCAAGGAAATTTCGGCGGCCATCAAAGGCCTGGCCGACGGCAGCGTCGATATCGTGGTGGGCACGCACAAGCTGCTCAGCGCCGACATCCAGTTCCAGCGCCTGGGCCTGCTCATCATCGACGAGGAGCACCGCTTTGGCGTGCGTCACAAGGAGGCCATGAAGGCCCTGCGCGCCGAAGTGGACGTGCTCACGCTCACCGCCACCCCCATTCCCCGCACCCTGGGCATGGCGCTCGAGGGCCTGCGCGACATGAGCGTGATCGCCACCGCGCCCCAGCGGCGGCTGGCCATCAAGACCTTTGTGCGCAGCGAAAGCAAAGGCGTGATCCGAGAAGCGGTGATGCGCGAGCTCAAGCGAGGCGGGCAGGTCTACTTTTTGCACAACGAGGTCGAGACCATCGAGAACCGGCGCGAGGCGCTGCAGGCGCTGCTGCCCGAGGCGCGCATCGCGGTGGCCCACGGCCAGATGCCCGAGCGCGAGCTCGAGCGGGTGATGAAGGACTTTGTGGCCCAGCGCTACAGCGTGCTGCTGTGCTCGACCATCATTGAAACCGGCATCGACGTGCCCAACGCGAACACCATCGTCATGGCCCGCGCCGACAAGTTTGGCCTGGCCCAGCTGCACCAGCTGCGCGGACGCGTCGGGCGCAGCCACCACCAGGCCTACGCCTATCTCATGGTGCCCGACATCGAGGGCTTGCCCAAAGCGGCCCAGCAGCGGCTCGAGGCCATCGGGCAGATGGAAGAGCTCGGTTCGGGCTTTTACCTGGCCATGCACGACCTCGAGATCCGGGGTGCCGGCGAGATGCTGGGCGAAAACCAGTCGGGCAACATGATGGAGGTGGGCTTTCAGCTCTACAACGAGATGCTGTCGGAGGCGGTGCGCTGTCTCAAGTCAGGCAAGGAGCCCGACCTGCTCAGCCCCTTGAGCGTGACCACCGAGATCAATCTGCACGCGCCTGCGCTCTTGCCCGACGACTACTGCGGCGATGTGCACCTGCGCCTGTCGTTTTACAAAAAACTGGCCACCGCCAAGACGAGCGAGCAGATCGATCGGCTGCTCGAGGAGATCGTCGACCGTTTTGGCAAACTGCCCGCCCAGGGTCAGACGCTGATCGACACCCACCGCCTGCGCGTGCTCAGCCAGCCCTACGGCGTGCTCAAGGTTGACGCCGCGCCCGGCATGATCCACATCAGCTTCAAGAAAGACGCGCCCATCGACCCGCAGACCATCATCGCCCTGGTGCAGAAAAACCGGCACATCAAGCTCGCGGGCAACGACAAGCTGCGCATCGAGCGCGCCCTGCCCGAGCCGGCCATGCGCGCGCAGATGGTGCGCGACGTGCTGCGCAGCCTGGGCAAGCCCAGGGTCGAGGCCTCTGCGGTTGCGCCTTGATGGGTCTCAAGCATCCCGCCGGGCGAACCGGGAGGGGATCCATGCCGGGCAACTAGGCGGCCTGCACAGGAGAGATCAAAGAAACCGTCGGAAAGTAGCCCGCATAGCGCCGCACGTCGCGCGTGAGCACCGGCAGCCCCGCCACGGCCGCATGGGCACCAATGAAGAAGTCAGCCAGAATGTTGGTTTTGGTGCCGCCCTGGCGGCGGTACTTCACAAAGGCTTTGCCCGCCAAAAACAGCGCGGGCTTGGGGATTTCGATCACCGGGATTTGCAGCGCAGCCAGCGTGTCGTCCAGCGCCTCCACCGTGCTGAAGGTCAGCGACAGCTCGGCGTAGATCACCGGATTGATGAGCAGTCGGTGAATTTGTGCCTGGGCGCGCAGCTGCGCGATCGACCCGTCAGCCCAGATGGCATCGTTTTCAAACACGTCCACCAAAACGTTGGTGTCGACCAGCATGCGATTCTTATGGGTCAGTGGCGCAGCAGCGCCATCAGCTCATCGGTGCGCCAAGCCACATCGGCCTTGCCGCGGGCAGCCTCAAACCGGTCAGGCGTGGTTTTGGCCGCCTTGCCTTTGTCGGACCTGGCCTTGTGGATCACCACTTCGCCGTCGCGGTTGACCGCAAAGTCGACGGCGGTCCCCGGCGTCAAGCCCATGGCGTCGCGAATCGGCTTGGGGATGGTGACCTGGCCTTTGACCGTCAGTGTGGTGCTCATGGGCTCGTCTCGTAAATTCTTACCGCATTGTATTTGAGTAATACCTGCGCAATGTGCAGGCGCTTGGGACTGCGGCCGGCCGTCGCGAGCGCCATCGCCCGGCAGCAAAGCCCTTGACGCGGGCAGCCAGCCGCACTCAACGCAGCACAATGCTGCCGCTGACCGTGATGCGCACCTCTTCCTTGCCGGCCGCCAGGGCCAAGGGCGCGGCTGCGGCGGCGGCTGTCTCGGCCATGAGCATGCGCGGCTGCATCACCGGCTCGGGGCGGTCGACGCTGCTCACGCTGACCTGGCGCAGGCTGTAGCCCGCAAAGCCGAAGTCGAGCGCCAGGGCTTGGGCGCGCTGGCGAAAATTTTGCACGGCCTGGCTTTGCACCTGGGTCTCGAGTTGCTGACGCCCATCGCGTGAAAGCGAAAACGTGGCCTGCGCGACGGTCATGCGCGCCAAGCCAGCGGCCAGTTGGCTGACCTGCGCGAAATCACGCCCTTCGATGACCAGCTCGGCCTGCCCCTGCCAGGTGGTCAGCCGGCCCTGCGCATCGTGACGCGGGTAGATGCCCAAGTTGCCACTGCGCACCTCGAGCTGCTGGGGCCGCTGCTGAGGCCGCAGGCTGGTCAGCGCTGCTTGCACGATGGCGTTGAGCTGCGCTTGCACAGCCGCAGGGTCTTTGCCGTCGAGCTGAGCACGGGCGACCACGGTCAGCCAGTCTTGGCTGACCTCCTGGCGGGCAGTGGCCGTCAAGTTGAGCACCTGCTTCGGCTCGGCCGAACTGCCCTGGGCACGGGCCACAGGGCCCAGCGCCATCAGGCTCGACAGGCTCAGCGCCAAAAAGACAGTTCTGTGCACGGTGTACTCCTGTTTGTCGGTTAAAGAATTCAACCATTTTGGCCTGCACCGGCACAACCGTCCGTGAAGAAATGCCAACCTGAGCCGGGATAATGGGAGGCATGAATGCAGCGACACCCACCCGGCCCGGCTTGGTCATCCAGGGCTTCCAGCCGCCCCTGCCCTTGCGGCAGTTTGGCTTGATCGCCTTTGACATGGACTCGACCCTGATCAACATCGAGTGCGTCGACGAAATTGCCGATGCGGTGGGCAAGAAGGCCGAAGTGGCTGCCATCACCGAAGCGGCCATGCGGGGCGAGATCGCCGACTACAAGGAAAGCCTGCGCCTGCGCGTGGCCCTGCTCGAGGGGGTGAGCGTGCACAGCATGGAGCAGGTGTATGCGCAAAGGCTGCAGCTCAACCCGGGTGCGGCCGAGCTGGTGCGAGCCTGCAAAGAGGCCGGCTTGAGCACGCTGCTGGTGTCTGGCGGTTTCACCTTTTTCACCGACCGCATCCGCGACCGGCTGGGCATCGACCACACGCGCTCGAATGTGCTGGAAGTGCGCGATGGCCGGCTCACCGGGCGCATGGTGGAGCAAAGCTGGGGCGACATCTGCGACGGTGAAGAGAAAAAGAAGATGCTGCTGCAGACCTGCGCGCAGCTGGGCCTGACGCCCCAGCAGACCATCGCAGTGGGCGACGGCGCCAACGACCTGCCCATGATGGGCGCAGCCGGCCTGTCCGTGGCCTATCACGCCAAGCCGGCGGTGCGGGCCCAAGCCATGGTGGCCATCAACGAGGGCGGGCTCGATCGCCTGCTTGAGCTGCTCGTGCGCTGAGCCGTCGCGAGAAGCTCGCACCTGGGCCGATCAGGCCCAGCCCCTTGAAAAACAGCGTGCAGGTCCACAACTGACTGGCCAAGGAGCGCATGCGCCATGGCCTCAACCCTGCATTTCGTCTGCCCGCACTGCCACACCACCAACCGGATCCGGACCGAAGATTTGGCGGGCAGCGCCGACTGCGGGCAATGCCACCGCCCCTTGCTGACGGGCCAGCCGATCGAGCTCGATGCGCGCAGCTTCGAGCGACACCTGACGCGCCATCACCTGCCCCTGCTGGTGGATTTTTGGGCGCCCTGGTGCGGGCCTTGCCGCCAGATGGCCCCGGCCTTCGCCCGAGCTGCAGCCCAGCTCGAACCCCACATCCGACTGGCCAAAGTCGACACGCAAAGCCATCCCGACCTGGCCACCCGCTACGCCATCCGCGCCATCCCGACCCTGGTGCTCTTTCACCAGGGTCAAGAACTCGCCCGCCACAGCGGTGCCATGAGCCAAAGCGA
>JAIXWZ010000206.1 GCA_027491035.1 Comamonadaceae bacterium
ATCCCCAACTGGAAGGAGCTGGGCGCGCCGCTGAACCAGGCGGTGACCGGCGACGATCTGCTGGTGCTGTCTGAAACCGGCGCGCAGCGCACGCCCGACTGGCTGATGCCGCGCAACTTTCACAACGACGGCTGCTATGTGGTCTCGCTGAGCAATGTGGTCAAGTGGATGGCTGCGCAGGCCGAAGGCCTGGGCGTTGAAATCTTCCCCGGCTTTGCCGCCGCCGAAGTGCTCTTTCACGACAGTGGCGCTGTCAAGGGTGTGGCCACCGGCAACCTGGGCGTGGGCAAAGACGGGGAGCCCACCGACAACTTTCAGCTGGGCATGGAGTTGCATGCCAAGTACACCGTGTTTGCCGAAGGCGCGCGCGGCCACCTGGGCAAGCAGCTGCTCGAGCGCTTCAAGCTCACCGAGGGCAAAGACCCGCAGACCTTTGCGATCGGCATCAAGGAGCTGTGGGAAGTCCCGCCCGAAAAAGCCAAGCCCGGCCTGGTGGTGCACACCGCCGGCTGGCCGCTGAACGACGACGCCTTTGGCGGCGGTTTTCTCTACCACCTCGAGGGCAACCAGGTCACGCTGGGCTATGTGATCGGTCTGGACTATGCCAACCCCTGGATGAGCCCCTTCGAGGAAATGCAGCGCTGGAAGACCCACCCGAGCATCCGCGCCCACATCGAAGGCGGCAAGCGCATCGGCTACGGCGCGCGGGCGCTCAACAATGGCACGCCACAGGCCCTGCCCAAGACCGTTTTCCCAGGCGGCGCGCTGGTCGGCTGCGACGCGGGCTTCTTGAATGCCGCGCGCATCAAGGGCAGTCATGCGGCCATCAAGAGCGGCATGCTGTGCGCCGAAGCCGCCTTTGAGGCGGTCACGGCCGGTCGCGCCAGTGACGAGCTCAGCGCCTACGAGGACAAGTTCAAGACCAGCTGGCTGCACGAGGAGCTGTGGACCTACCGAAACTTCAAGAACTGGTTCAAAAAGAGCCCGCTGGTCGGCAAGCTGATGACGGGCGTGGAGCACTGGTTCTTGCCCAAGGTGGGCGTGCAAAGCCCACCCTGGACCATCCGCAACGCCAGCGCCGACCACGGCAAGCTGCGCCCGGCCGATCAGATGCCGCAGATCAGCTACCCCAAGCCCGACGGCAAGCTCAGCTTCGACCGCCTATCGAGCGTGTTCATCAGCAACACCAACCACGAAGAAAACCAGCCGGCCCACCTCACGCTCAAAGATGCCAGCGTGCCCGTGGCCACCAACCTGGCCCGCTACGCCGGCCCCGAGGGCCGCTACTGTCCGGCGGGCGTGTACGAGTACGTCAAGAACGACGACGGCGGCGATCGGCTGCAGATCAACGCGCAAAACTGCGTGCACTGCAAAACCTGCGACATCAAAGACCCGACGCAAAACATCGTCTGGGTCACGCCCGAAGGCGGCGGCGGGCCCAATTACGTCGGGATGTAAGGCCTGTGGCTGACGCGGCGGTGAGCGCCGCGCCGACACAGCGCAGCGCCCGGCCGGGCCAAGATCGGGCGCATGCCACCCGATTCGCCGCCCGCCGCACTGTTTGCCCCTTGCCTGCTTCTGGCTTCCTGTCGACACATCTTTGCTGAGCCGGGCCGGCTGAGCGTGCCTGTCAAGGACGCTTGAGCCATGTCCCTGGGACGCCCGGGCGTGCGCGCCATGCGCTGGAGTGTGCTGACCGGCGCCGCCCGCCTGGTGCTGCAGATCGGCGCGCAGGTGGCCCTGGCTCGCCTGCTCGGGCCGCAGGCCTTTGGCTTGTTTGCCCTCGGCATGGTGGTGCTCACGCTGGCCGGCTTTGTGGCCGGCTTTGGCCTGAGCTGGAGCCTGATGCAGCGCGCCGAAATCGACGAGCAGGACATCCGCTTCGCCTGGACCTGGCAGCTGCTGGCCGGGCTGCTGGCCGTGCTGGCGCTGCAGGCGCTGGCGCCGGCGCTGGCCGCCGCGTTCAAGGAGCCGGAGGCCGAATCGGTGATCCGCTGGCTCTCCTGGAGCTGCCTGTTGCAGGCCGCTACCGCACCGTCGAGCTGCCTGCTGACGCGGGCGTTGAACTTTCGCGCGCTCGGCCTGATTCAGCTGGGCAGCTATCTGGTGGGCTATGGCGCCGTGGGGATAGCCCTGGCCTGGGCGGGCCTGGGCGTGCACGCGCTGGTGGCGGCCTGGCTGGTACAAGCGGCCGTGGCCTTGCTGGCCAGCCTGGCCGCTTGCCGCCATCCGGTCAAGCCCCTGCTTTGGTACGAGCGAGCCGGGCAAACCCTGGCCACAGGCCAAGCGGTGTTCCTCACCAACTTGGTCAACTGGAGTCTGGCCAACCTCGACCGGGTGCTGATCGGCCGGCTTTTGGGCACTTGGTCGCTGGGGCTGTACAACGTGGCCTACAACCTGGCCAGCGTGCCCAACAGCGTGCTGCTGGGCGCCTTGCAGCCGGCCTTCCTGGCGGCGGGCGCGCAAATGCAGGGTCAGGGCAATCGCCTCGCGCAGGCTTACCTGCAAATGCTGGCCACGCTGCTGGTGGTGGCGGTGCCGGTGTTCGCCGTCTCGGCCCTGCTCGCAGGGGATCTGGTGCAGATTTTGTACGGCACGCAGTGGCGCGCCGCGGGACCGGTGCTGGCTTGGCTGCTGGCCTTCATGCCGGCGTTGGCCATTTGGGGCATCTCGACCCCAGTGCTTTGGAACACGGGTCGTCGCCAGCACGAGTGGGCGCTGCAGTTGCCGCTGATCGCGCTCGGTGCGATCATGATCGGGGCGGTGGCGCCCTGGGGCATCGAGGCGGCGGCCAGTGCGGCGGCTTTGCTGCTGCTGGCCCGCGCCCTGCTGCTCGTGGGCGCAGCCCTGTCGGCACTCGACTTGACCTGGTGGGAGCTGGCTCCGCAGGCCTGGCGCAGCTTGTGGCTGACCAGCGCGGCGGTTGGCCTGAGTTGGGCGGCGCAAAGCCCGCTGGAGGGCAGTGCCCCCTGGCTGCGTCTGGCCGCCGGGGCCCTCGCGCCGGCAACGGTCCTGGCGCTGGTGCTCTATGCGCGTCCGGCCTGGCTTGCGCGCTGCCTGGGCCCGCAGGCCTGGTCCATGGTGCTTCGCTTTGCGCCCCGGCTGCATCGCCCCCTGGCAGGCAGCGGGCGCATGGCCTTGCAAAACCCCTCGCATCGCATTTGAGGCCAGCGGCGCATGGACCTCAACCTTTCCCTGCTCCCCTGGCTGCTGGCCGCGCTGCTGGGCGCGGCCGTCGCCTGGCTGGCGATGGCCGGCGCCTTGCATCTGAGCGCGGTGCGCGAACACGGCTTCATGCACTGGGTGATGCCGGCCCTGCTGGCCGTCATGGCCGCCGGCGTCTGGCTCAGCGGGCGCGATCTGACGAGCAACTTCTTGCTGCCCGAGTTTGCGCCCGATCCGCCCCGACCGCCTCTGCTCAACACCTTGCAACCGGTGGTCTCGCTGCTGCTGCTGGCCATCAGCACCGAGCGCATCCTGAGCCACTGGCTCGCGCGGGCGCAGCACGGCACACAGCAAACTCTGGCGCCCGCACTGCCGCTGGCCTTCGTGCTGTTCTGGCTGGGCACCATCGCGGCGCCCGCCTGGGCTGCAGCCCACCCCTATTGGAGCCACAACCTGCTCTACCCGCTGTTCATTGGCCTGGCCGCCAGCTTGTGCGGCCCGCGCGAATACACCCTGGCCCTGCGCGCCACGCGCAATGCGCTGCTGCTGCTCATGCTGGCCGGCGTGCTGCTCATCCCGATCGCGCCCACTTTGGTGCTCGACCGCCAATACGGGCAAGGCCTGATCCCCGGCCTGCCGCGATTCGGCGGCCTGGCCACCCACCCGGTGGCGATGGGGCTGCTGGCCCAGTTGGGCCTGCTGTGCCTGCAGATGCAGGCGCTTGAGCGGCGCTGGCTCAATCGCTGCGCCTGGCTGCTGGGCCTGGGCGTGCTGTTCATGGCCCAGTCCAAAACCGCCTGGCTGGCCTTCGCGCTGTGCAGCGGCTCGGTGCTGGCGCTGCGCTGGGCGCCCCGGCTGCGCGCGCAGCTGGGCCATGTGCACGACGCAACCCCAGCCCTGGCCTGGATCGCGCTAGCCCTGCTGGGCGTGGCGGCCTCGCTCGGGCTGCTGCTCTTTGGCAATCTGGGCGAGAGCTTGCAGCGCTTCTTGCTCAGCAGCGAAGGCAGCCAGCTCAGCTCCATGACCGGACGCGACCGAATCTGGGTCATCGCCTGGGAAGAATGGCAGTTGCATCCGGTCTGGGGCTGGGGACTGCAAATGTGGGACGACAGCTACCGCCGCGCCATCGGCATGGCCAACGCCACCCATGCGCACAACCAGTTGATGGACACGCTCTCACGCTCGGGGCTGGTCGGGGCTGCGGCGCTCGCGCTCTACGTTGGCGTGCTGGGCGTGCTCAGCCTGCGCTGCACCAGGGCGTCGCAAGGCCTGTCGCTGGCGCTGCTGCTGGCCTTGCTGCTGCGCGCCGGCAGCGAAGTGCCGCTGCTGCTCATCGGCTACGGGCCCGATCTCCTGATTCACCTGCTGCTGCTCATCACCCTGGCCGCCCACCGCAGCGCCCCAGTGCACGCATCGAGGCGCTGGGCAACAGGCGGGGCTCTGGCATGAGGTTTTCTGTAGTGATCCCGCTGCACGACAAGGCCGCCTACATCGACTGCACGCTGCAGTCGGTGCTGGCGCAAGACTGCGCCGACTTCGAGGTGGTGGTGGTCGACGACGGCTCGCGCGATGAGGGCCCCCAGATCGTGGCGCAGTGCGCCGATGCCCGGGTGCGGCTGCTGCGGCAGGCCAATGCTGGCGTGGCCGTGGCGCGCAACCGCGGCATCGATGCCGCGACGGGCCAGTGGGTGTGCTTTCTCGATGCCGACGACTGGCTGCACCCGACCTACCTGAGCACACTCATCGACGCGCAGCAGCGCTGCCCGCAGGCCGATGTGGTGGCGGCCGACTTTGTGCGCGTGCCCCATGCCGAAGGCCCCTGGCCACCGCCCTGGCCGGTCAGTGCACAGCCGGCCGAGGTCGAGCAGATCGACCGCTTGGCTTGGCGCTGGATGCAAGGGCCGACCTTGAGCAGCAGCTCGGTAGCGGTGCGGCGCAGCCGGCTGCTGACGCTTCAGCCCTGCTTTTCACCGGGCGAGTCGCTCGGCGAAGACCTCGACCTGTGGTTCCGGCTGGCCGAGCACAGCCCGGTAGCGCTGGCGCACAAACCGCTGGTGGCCTACCGGGTGCAGGTGCAAGGCAGCTTGAGCAGCGGCCATGCCCACGCCCGGACCTTTCCCTTTCTTGATCGGCTGCGCCAGCGCTGCGCAGGCCTGAACCCCGAGTTGCGCCGCGACACGGTTTGGCTGATCGCGCAGCATGAACTCAGTCTGGCACGCGAGGCGCTGCAAGCAGGCCGGCGCCGGCAAGCCTGGCGCTGGCTGCTGCAAGCGCGCCCGGCGGCCAGCGGCCGGCGCTGGTGGTTCACGCTGCTCATGACGGCGCTGATGCCGCAGCGCTGGATCGAGCGCAGCCTGCGCTGGCGCGAGCGGGCCACTGCGGCCGAGCACCCCTGCCCAACCCCGGCGCGTCGCATGACCGAGCGCAGCACACCCTGATCGACCATGACCCCAGCCTCACCCCCAGCACCTCCGTCAGGCCCCGTCTCCATCGTGATCAAGGCCCTCAACGAGCAAGCCCACATCGAGGCCTGCCTGGACAGCGCCTTGCGGGCCTTGCAGGGCATCGGCGGCGAGGTCGTGCTGGCCGACTCGTGCTCAAGCGATGCCACCGTGGCACTGGCACAGCGCTATCCGGTGCGCATCGTGCAGCTGGCCCACGCCAGCGAGCGCTGCTGCGGCGTCGGCGCGCAGCTGGGGTTTGAGCATGCCAGGGGATCGCTGGTCTACCTGATGGATGGCGACATGGAGCTGCAAGCGGGCTTTTTGGAGGCTGCCGCGTCGGTGCTGGCGCAAAACCCGCAGCTGGCCGCAGTGGGCGGGCAGGTGCTCGAGCGCAACCTGGCGCATCTCGAATACCGGGCGCGCAACGACAAGCCCATGGCCCAGCGCCGCAGCACCGCGGTTGACCGGCTCGACGGCGGCGGCCTGTACCGGCGAAGTGCCATCGAATCGGTGGGCCACCTGAGCGATCGCAATCTGCACAGCTACGAAGAATACGAGCTCGGTCTGCGCCTGCGGCGGGCGGGCTGGGGCCTGTGGCGCCTGCCCATCGATGCGGTCAGCCACCAGGGCCACCGCACCGCTGCGCTGGCCTTGCTGTGGCGGCGCTGGCGCAGCGGCTATGCCTGGGGCGTGGGCGAGTTGCTGCGCGCCTGCTGGGGTGACCGGCTGCGCTGGCGCGAGGTCTGGCGGCTGCGCGAGGTGCGCCTGTATCTGGGCCTGCTGGCGCTGTGGCTGCTGCTGGCGCTGTGGCTGCTGGCATCGTGGCCCAACCCGGTGCCCGCGCTAACGACCGCTGCGCTGGCCGCCTGCGCGGTGCTGCTGCTGACCAGCGCGCGCAAACGCTCACTCGCCCGGGGCCTCTACGCGCTGCTGGCCTGGCACGTCAACGCCGCCGGCTTGCTGCGCGGCCTGCTGCGCAAGCGCCGCAGCACCGCAAGGCCGATTGCCAGCCGGCTGATCCAGGACGGCCCGGCAGGGCCTGACGCAACACCTGCCACACCTGCCACGCCCACCCAGCCCAGTCATGCCCTCGTCTAGGAGACGGCCGCGGGCCAAGCCGGCCCTGCAGCGGCGCATCTACATGGCCTGTCCGATGGGGCCCATCGGTGGCGGCATGGCTCGCGTGGTCGACTACCTGATCGACGCGTCGCATAAAGGGGCTGGGGCATCGGCTGCGCCTCTGGTGGCACTCGACACCCGGGGCCAGGGCTCGGCCGCGCGCTCGCTGTGGGTCTTGCTCGGCGCAATGCGCGTGCTTGTTGCCCAGCGCAAGGACGTGGCCGGGGTGCACATCCACCTGGCCGAGCGCCTGAGTTTGCTGCGCAAAGGCATGCTGATGCTGCTGTGCAAGGCGCTGGGTCTGCCCATGATCGTGCATTTGCATGCCGCGCAGTTTGCGCCCTTCTACCGACAATTGCCCGCGCCAGCGCGCTGGCTGACGCGCCGGGTGCTGCAGCTGCCGGCTGGCCAGATCGTGCTGGGCCAGCGCGCCAGCGATTTTCTGACCGACGAGATCGGCGTGCCGGCCCAGCAGGTGCACATCGTGCCCAATGGGGTGCCCGCGCCCCTGGTCGAACGCCGCCGCAACGCGGCCGTGCGGCAGGTGCTGTTTGTGGGCAACCTCAGCGAGCGTAAGGGCGTCAGCGACCTGCTGCGGGCGCTTGGCCTGCCCGGCTGGGACAGGGCGCGCACCCAGGTGCTGCTCGCCGGCGGCGGCGACGTCCAAAGCTACCGCGCCCAAGCGCAGGCCATGGGCCTGGATCCCTGGCTGCAGTTCACAGGCTGGCTCGGGCCGCAGCAAGTGGCCCAGCGCATGGCCCAAGCCGATGTGCTGGTGCTGCCCTCGTATGACGAGGGCCTGCCGCTGGTCATCCTGGAAGCCATGGCCCAGGGCGTGGCTGTGGTCTGCACACCGGTGGGCGAAATCGCGCAGTTCATCACCGACGAACAAGAGGCGCTGTTCGTGCAGCCCGGTGACAGCCAGGCGCTGGCGCGGCAGATCCAACGGGTGCTGGCCGACGACGCCTTGCGCAGCAGGCTGGAGGCGGCAGGACAGCAGTTGTATGCCCGCCGCTTTTCAATGGAGCGCTTTTGCACCGACATCGCCCGTCTGCACGAGCAGCACTTTGATCTGCGCCCCCACCCAGCCAAGGCCCCATCGCCGCGAGGGCGCGGCTCCTACAAACTCTAATCCGGCCTGCTCTCCCTGTAGGAGCGCCGCCCTCGGCGCGATCGGGCCTTGCTACAACCGCAGCGCGCGATCACAGGCCCCATCGCCGCGAGGGCGCGGCTCCTACAAATCCTGAGCCGGCCGGCTGGGTGCGCGGCGCAGGGTCAGCACGCGCCAGATGAACAAGGGGTTGCCGATCACGTAGCGGCGAAACAGGCGCACCGGCTCCTGGCCCAATCGCCACAGCCACTCCAAGCCCAGCTTTTGCAGCGCAGCGGGCGCGCGGCGGGTGCGGCCGGCCCAAAAATCAACGATGGCGCCCCCACAAATGAGCAGGCAGCGGTGCTCGAGCTCGCGCCGCAGGCGCTGGGCCAGCTCTTCCTGCCGCGGCATGCCCATGGCCAGCAACACGATGGCCGGCTTGCGCTCGCGCAGCAGCTGCACATAGGCCGGGGCTGGCGCAAACCCATCGACACCCCAGATGCGACTGCGCGGCATGATCTCTTGCTGCAGCTTGCGCAGGCCCACTGCCAGATGCGGCTCGCGCGTGCCCAGCACCGCCACTGTCAGACCGTCGCAGGCGCGCAGCAGTTCGGGGATGAAATCGGTGCCATTCATGTTCAGCCCGGGCGGGCGTGCGCAGCGGCGCAGCAGCCAGGCCAAACCGGTGCCGTCACGCAGCAGCACGTCGGCCTCCCACAGGGCCTGGGCAAACGACTGGCAGCGGCGCGCCAGATTGAAGGCGTGCGCATTGGCAAAGGCGAGCACACGCACCGGCTCGGGCCCACGCACGGGCCGGGACAGGCGTCTGATTAGGGTGCGCCGGGCCCGCTCATCGGGCACCAGTTGCAAGCGCTCGACCAGGGCGCTCCAGGCAACCACGCTCAGCCCTCCTGCAGCACCGAGCCGACCAGCGCCACCCCAAGAGATCCAAGCCCCTGGCGCAGCTGCGCCAGCCTGGGCAGCGAAGAGGCGTGCCGCCGCGCCAGCAACAAGGCCGCGCCCGCGCGCACCGCCACCGTTTGCGCATCGGCGCACTGGCTGGCCGCCGGGGTGTCAAGAATCACCACCGCATGGTCCTGGGCCAGCGACTGCAGCAACTGATCGAACGCAGGCCGCGCCAGCAGCTCCTGCGGATTGGGCACCGGCGTGCCCGCCGGTAGCACCGACAGGCAGCGCAAGCCCTCAATGGCACAGAGTACCTGCTGGCCGATCCGCCCGGCCAGCAGGTCCGACAAGCCCTGGCGCTGGCTCAACCCGAACAGCGCCTGCTGCCGCGGCTGACGCAAATCGGCATCGATGAGCAAGGTGCGCTGACCCAATTGCGAGAAGGCGATGGCCAGGTTGGCCGCGGCCAGGCTGCGGCCCTCGCGCCGGTCCGGGCTGACCACCGCCAGCGCGCGCGAAGGGTTGGGCACCGACAGCCAGCGCAGCGCCAACTCGCTGCGCAGCGCGCGCCACTGCTCAGCCTGCGCCGATTCAGGCTGATGGGCCGCCAGCAAACGGGCATCGAGCGCGCTGTCAGGGCCCAGGTAGGGGTAGTCAAACTGCACCGACAGGCCGTAGCGCAGATCGTCTGGCGTGAGCAGGCCCAGCCTTTGGCCCGCCTGCCCAAAACGCAAGCTCTTCTCACGCTGAAACTCGACCACGCGATCGACGTCCTCTGGCGCCAGGCGTCCGCCCTGCACCAAGATCTGCCCGAGCATCAGGGCAGCGTCAGCGTTTGGCGCTTCGGACAGCGCCAAGCTGGCCGCCTGCAACAACTGGGGGGGTGGGTTGCGGTTCATGCCGAGCTGCCGTGACCGATGGACAGGGGCGAGGCAGCCGGCAGCAGCGTGGGCTGCATGCGCGATCGCCCGCCGCCTGCCGGGCCGACCCGTGCGAGCACCGGCAGATCGAGCACCTGCACCATGTCGGCGGCCGAGCGCACCCGCCTGTGCATCAGCTCGAGCGCCAGCGCCACACCGATGCCCAGCAAGCCGCCAGCAAAGGCTGCCCCCAGCAAGACCAGGGTGCGCCCGGGCCCGCTGGGGCGGGCAGGCGTTGCCGCAGCGTCCAGGCGGGTGACATTGGTCTGATTGCTCAGGCTCTGCAGGCGCGTTTGCGAGGCGCTCTTGCTGACATCGTCGTAGGCGCGCTGAGCGGCCTCCATGTCGCGCCGGTAGACGCTGAGCTCATCGCGCTGCTTGTTCATCGCCATCACGCGCGCCTTCTGCGCCGCCAGCACCGCCTGCAGCTCGCGCTCGCGGTCGCGCCCCACGCCCACGCTGGTGTCAATGGCAGCGCCCACCCGTGCGGTTTCGCTCTGCAGCTGGGCGCGCAGGGTGGCCAGCTCAGACTGCAAGCGCTGCATCTGCGGATGGTTGGGGCCCAGATTGACGCCGGCCTCGCGCACACGCGCCTCCAGACGGGCCAGGTCGGCGCGCAGCGCGCCCACCAGCGGGCTTTGCATGACCTCGGCCACCGTGTCGCCGCGCGCGGCACGCTTGCTTTGCGCATCGGTGTTTTGCCCCTGCACAGCCGTCAGCTGCGACGACAGTTCGGCCAGGCGGGTGCTCTCGTGGTCGATGCGCTCGTCGGTCGACACCAGCCCGGCCCGCTGGGCATAGGCCGATAACCTGGCCTGGGCCTCTTCCAGCCGCGCGCGCGAGCTGCGCACCTGCTCGTCAAACCATTGCGAATACACCCGCGCCGGCTCGGTGCGCAGGGCCAGCACCGTCTCCAGGTAGGCTTGGGCAAAGGCATTGGCCAAATCGGCCGCCTGCTGCGGCTGCTGTGACTTGTAGACGATGTGGATGACGTTGCTCTCGCGCGCCGGCCTCACATCGAGCTGACGGCGCAGCGTCGCCACGATCCATGCGCCCAGATCGCCCTGGCCTGCGGTGGCCTGGCGCCACTGCTCTTGCCAAGCCGGATCTTGCTCAAGGCCGAGCATGGCCACCACGCGCTGGGCCACGCGCTCGCCGCCGATGATGTCGACCTGCGTGGCCATGAAGCTCGGCGCGATCACGCCGCTCAGGCCTTGCGCTGCGGCCACCGGATCGGGCGCGCGCACATCAATCAGCAGCGCCGTCTGCGCGCTGTAGTGGCGCGGCATCCAGGCCACCGCGCCATAGGCCAGCGCCAAAGTGAGCAAAGCCACCGTCAGCGCGAGCCGGTAGCGGGCCCGCAAAATCAACAAGAACTGCTGCAGCGTCATGCCGTCTCCCTTCAAAACAGGCTCTCGCCCACATGGATCACATCGTCTGGACGCACCAGGTCGTTCATCTGCGGCACGGCCTCGACCAGCCGGCCCTGGGCGTCCTTGCGGTGCACCCGCAGCCGGTTCTGGCTGCCGCGGGCGGTCGGGCCGCCGCCAGCGGCCAGCGCCTGGCGCACCGTCATGCCGCGCTCGAGGCGATGGGCCCCCGGCTTTTGCGCCTGACCGTCGATGTAAAACTGCGGCGCCTTGCCCACGTAGAGCGTGTCGCCGGGCGCCAGCACGATGTCATCGCTGGAGGGCTGCGGCCCAAACAGGCTGGGCACGTCAATCTCTTTGCGAAACGGGCGCCCCTCGCGGCTGCCGGTGACCACCAGCCAGTCGTCGCCCGCACTGGTGATGCCGCCGGCCGCAGCCAGCATGTCGCTCACGCGGGTGCTAAAGGCCTCTAGCGCAAAGCGACCCGGCCGGCTGACCTGGCCGAGCACCGACACCTGATTGCCCCGGATCTGCCGCAGCACCAGGCTGACCTGCGGATCGCGCACATAGCCGCCGCTGCGCAAAGCCCGCGCCAGGGCCATCTGCGCCTCGATCAGCGTCTGGCCGCCAACGGCGAGCGATCCGATCAGCGGATAGCTGATCAGCCCGCTTTCGGACACCCGCACATCGAGCGACAGGTCAGGATTTTGAAACACCAGCACGCCCAGGGTGTCGCCCGGCCCGAGCCGGTAGTCGTCAATGGCCGCGCCGGCCGGTTGCGCGGCAGACTGCACGGCAGGCCAGGGGCTCCCCGGCGCGCCGCGCACGGCCGCTGGTTGCGCCTGCACAGCGGCAACAAAGACCACAGCGCACAAGCTGGCAAGGCTGTAGCGCATCAGCGCTCGAAAACTCATCGGCATGCATTCCTCCTGGCAAGACATCAAAATCCTTAAAAACCGGCCTGCGCCGACAGCGCGACGATGCGCGCGCGGTACTGCGCACCCGGCTGGTTTGAGCGCCGCTCATCGCGCTGCACGGTCGCACTCAGGCTGAGCTGGCGCAGCGCCTGCCACTGCAGCTCGAGCGAGGCCATCTGCAAGGTGTCGCGCCGGCTGGGCACACCCACCGGCGCACCGGCTGGCGCCCCTTTGTATTGACGCTGCCCACCCTCAAAGCGCAAGCGCAGCGAGGTCTTGGGACTGGCCTGCCACTGCGGCGCAACAAAGCCGCGATAGCCCTCGAAGTAGCTCGCATCGCTGCTCTGGTAAGCGGCCAGCTCGCGCACCAGGCCGGCACCGAGCGAGGTCTTGGCGCTCAGGGCCCAATTGAGCCCGGCGCGCGCCACGAGACCCGAAAAATCGCGCTCGCTCAGTTGCTGGTGGTCTCGCTGCAGGTAAGCCATCTGGCCATTGATGCGCAGCCGATCGCTGAGCAGACCGACCAGCTCCAAAGCATGCTCGATCTCGTCAAAATCGCCGGCACCGGCGGGCCAGGCGGCGCCACTGTATTGGCCCCGGCCTTGGCGAAACCAGTAGGCCAGCGTGCTGTCGGAGGGCAAGCTGTAGCGCAGCCCCAGCTCGGCGCCCTTGAGCGCCAGATCAGGCTCGGCCGGGTCGTTTTGATCCTGCCGGCGTGCGTAAAGGCCGGCCAGGGCCTGCCAGCCTGGCCCGAGGCGGTAGCCCGCTTGCGCCGACTCGCTCGATTCGATACGCCGGATCAATCCGCTGTCGGCGCTGGTCTGGCCAAAGCGGTCGACGAACTGACGCCGCTGCAACGACAGCCGGCCGCCCCACTGCGGCCCCAGCCCCCAGTTCCAGGCGGCCAGGTAGTTCAGCGCGTTGAAGTCCAGCTGCGAGGCGCGGTCGTAGCGGTAGCCCTCGAGCTGCGCGTCGAGCTCCACACGCTGGCGGCCATAGGTCTGGTCCAGACGCACGCCGACGCTGGCCACCCCAATGCGATCGGCCAGCGGGGCCTGGCTGCTGCGCAGCACGTTGTCATCGTGCTGCCACTGCACACCCGCACGCCAGACCAGCGGTTGATCGGCCAGCACCGGCGGCACCGGAGGGTCGCCCAAAGGGGTGATCTGCGCGGCGCAAGGAACCAGCGCGCACAGCGCTGCGGCGCAGCAAAGCCGGGGGGCGGTCAATTCAAAAAAGGACATGGGACGCGCTTTCGGTGAGGACATGGGAGGGTTGGGGTGTTGGGCGGGGGCCTCTTTGGCCGAGGGATCAATAAGCACGCACATCCTTGAACACCAGGACCACGGTGCGCGCGATGATGCGCAAGTCAAGCCCCAGCGACCAGTGGCGCAGGTAATCGAGGTCCAGCGCGATGCGCGCCTGCATCTTGGCCAGCGTGTCGGTCTCGCCGCGCTGGCCGTTGACCTGAGCCCAGCCGGTGATGCCAGGCTTGACCTTGTGCCGCACCATATAGCCCTTGATCAGCTTGCGATAGAGCTCGTTGTGCGCCACCGCATGCGGCCTGGGCCCCACAATGCTCATGCGCCCTTGCAGCACGTTGACAAACTGCGGCAACTCGTCGAGCGAGGTGCGCCGCAAGAAGGCGCCCACCCGGGTCACGCGGTCGTCACCGCGCTGCGCCTGGCGAATCTGATCGCCGTCCTCGGTCACCCGCATCGAGCGAAATTTGTAGACCCAGATCTGCTGGCCGTCGAGCCCATAGCGGCGCTGGCGAAAGATCACCGGCCCGCTCGAATCGAGTCGCACCGCCAGCGCCACGAGCCCCATGAGCGGCGCAATGAGCACCAAGATGAGCGCGGCCAGCACGATGTCGCTGCCCCGCTTGCGCACACCCGCCCAGCCGCGAAACGGCGTGTCGCACACCGAGATGACGGTCACGCCGCCGACCTTGTCGCTGCGCCCCTGGATCAGGTCGGTGATGAACATGTCGGGCACAAAGTAGATCGAGGCGGTGGTGTCCTTGAGGTCGTCGAGCACCTGCAAGATGCGCGGGCTCGAGGACATCGGCAGCGACAAGTAGATGAGCTGCACCCGATAGCGCTTGACGTACTCGGACAGTTCGCGCAGACCGCCCTTGAGCGACTGCGCGGCCGCACCGGCGCCGCGCTCGGCAAGCCGGTCGTCAAAAAAGCCCAGCAGCTCGATGCCCTCCAGCGGCGAGCGCGCCAGGCGCTGGGCCAGCAAAGTGCCTTGCGCATTGAGCCCGACGATCACGGCCGGCCGCGGCGGGCCGTGCAGCCGCGCCAGGCCGGGCGTGACGCGCTGGAGCACCAGGCGCGCGGCAATCTGGGCGCCAGGCGCCATCCACAGCCAGTGGCCCAGCATGCGGGCATCGAACACGGCCAGGTAACCGGTGAGCCAGCCCAAGGCGGCCAAGGCGCCGGCCATCCAGCACCAACGCACCAGCAGGTGCGCCAGCCACAGCGGCGCGGCAAGACTGGCCGAGCCCTGAGCCAGCAAGGCGAGCAAAAACGCCAGCAGGGCCAGCACCAGCACGGCCGCACCGGCACCACCGCCCCACAGCCAGGCCGACAAGAGCAGCGTCAGCGCCAGCATCAGGGGATCGAGCAGGCGGCCCAGAGCCGACAGCCAAGGACTGGCGTCGACGCCAGCGCCCGGCGCCTCAGGCATCTCGCGTGCAGGCGGCCAAGGCAGGGGGCCGGACTCAGCCATGGGCGAGAACCCTCCTTTTTCGCGGCGGTGCATCGGGCCGGTCGGGACGCTGGGCGCGATCGTTCATGGACGGGGCAGGCAGTGAGGTGTGATCACAGGACTTGGGGCGGGCTTCGGGGCAGGACTCGGTCTGATTGTTCGGCTGCCGCCACGCCCACGCTGTAGGACGGAGCCGGCAGTGGCCGACAGGCCCGAGCCAGCAAGGCTGGGTGCAAAGACGCGCGCCAGGCCTGGGCTAAAATTTGCCGCGTCAGGAGAGCGTCCTTGTCCCCCAGCGACCCCGATCTGCAGCGCACACCGCTGCACGCGCTGCACCTGCAACTAGGCGCGCGCATGGTGCCCTTTGCGGGCCACCTCCTGCCGGTGCAATACCCGGCAGGGCTCATGGCCGAACACCACCACACGCGCACATCGGCCAGCCTGTTTGACGTCTCCCACATGGGGCAGCTCTTCATTTCAGGTGCGAGCCTGGCTCTGGAGAGCCTGATGCCGATGGACGTGCTGGGCCTGGCCGTGGGCAAGCAGCGCTACGGCCTGCTGCTCACCGATGAGGGCGGCATCATCGACGACCTGATGTTTTTGCGCCTGAGCGCGCCTGAAGAGGGTGACCGCCTCTTCATGGTGGTCAACGGCGCTTGCAAGGCGGGCGATATTGCGCACTTGCAGGCGCGTATCGGCACGCAATGCCAGATCGAGCCCCAGAACGAGCCTCATAGCGAGCGCGCCCTGCTGGCATTGCAAGGCCCAAAGGCGGTCGATGCCTTGGCCAGGATGGCCCCGGGCGTTGAGAAGCTCGTGTTCATGACCGGCGGCGAGTTTCTGGTGGCGGGCCTGAGCTGCATCGTCACCCGCAGCGGCTACACCGGCGAAGACGGTTATGAAATTTCTGTGGCGGCGCAAGAGGCGCAGGCCCTGGCCCGGGCCTTGCTGGCCCAGCCCGAAGTCCAACCTGCGGGCCTGGGCGCACGCAACTCGCTGCGTCTGGAAGCCGGACTGTGCCTGTATGGCAACGACATGGACACCCGCGCCACGCCCGTCGAGGCGAGCCTGGCCTGGGCCATCCCGAAAGTGCGGCGCACCGGCGGTGCGCGCGCGGGCGGCTTTGCCGGCGCCACCACGGTGCTCGGTCAGCTCGAGGGCACCGAGCCGATCCGCAAGAAGCGCGTGGGCCTGGTGGCCCTTGAGCGCATTCCCGTGCGCGAGCACACCGAACTGCAGGACACCAGTGGCCAGCGCGTGGGCGAGGTCACCAGCGGCCTGCTCGGCCCCACGGCAGATGTGCCGGTGGCCATGGGCTATGTGACGCCCGAGTACGCCGCCGTGGGCACCCGCATCAACGCCATCGTGCGCGGCAAGGCCGTGCCCATGCAAGTGGTGGCCATGCCTTTTGTTGCGCCGCGCTACTTTCGCGGCTGAAAGTCCCCTCCCCTCATCAACTTGCGAAAGACCGCACCATGATCAAGTACACCGAAGACCACGAATGGATCACCGTCGAGGGCGACATCGCCACCGTCGGCATCACCGAGCATGCGCAGGACGCGCTGGGCGACGTGGTGTTTGTCGAGTTGCCCGAGGTCGGCGCGACGCTGGCGCCCAAGGCCGTGGCGGGCGTGGTCGAGTCGGTCAAGGCCGCCGCCGACGTCTACATGCCCGTCAGCGGCAAGATCGTGGAGGTCAACGAGGCGCTGCGCGCCGATCCGTCGCTGGCCAACAGCGACCCGATGGGCGCGGGTTGGTTCTTCAAGGTCGCGCTGTCCCAGCCGGCCGAAATCGACGCCCTCATGGACGAGGCGGCCTACAAAAACTTTTCGAGCTGAGGCTGCGCCGCCTGCAGTCCTCAGGCCTGTAACGCCCAGAGCCTTGTTTGCCAGGAGCCCGCCATGCTGATGTCTGCCCACACCCCCTTGAGCGAGCTGGAAAACCCGCAGGAGTTCATCGCCCGCCACATCGGCCTGAGCCCGGCCGATGAGGCCCACATGCTCGCTGCGATCGGCCAGAGCTCGCGGCGCGCGCTCATTGAAGCGGTGGTGCCGCGCTCGATTGCTCGAAGCACGCACATGGCCATCGAGCCAGGCGTGGGCGAGGCGCAGGCGCTGGCCGAGCTCAAGGCGCTGGCCCAGCGCAACCAGGTCTACAAGAGCTACATCGGCCAGGGCTACCACGGCACCCACACGCCCACGGTGATTCTGCGCAACATCCTCGAAAACCCCGCCTGGTACACCGCCTACACGCCCTACCAGGCCGAAATTTCTCAAGGCCGGATGGAGGCCCTGATCAACTTCCAGACCCTGGTGTGCGACCTCACCGGCATGCCCGTGGCCAACGCCTCCATGCTCGATGAGGCCACCGCAGCGGCCGAGGCCATGACGCTGGCCAAGCGCAGCGTCAAAAGCAAGAGCTCGGTGTTCCTGGTCGCAGGCGACTGCCATCCGCAAACCATCGAGGTGATCCAGACGCGCGCGCGGCCACTGGGCATCACGGTCAAGGTCTCAAGCCGCGAGCAGCCGCTGTCAAGCCTGATGGCCACGGGCGACTATTTCGGCGCCCTGGCGCAATACCCGGCCACCGACGGCATGGTGCACGACCTGCGGCCGCTGGTCGAGCACGCGCACCTGCGGCAGGCGGCGTTTTGCGTGGCCGCCGATCCGCTGGCGCTGACCCTGCTGGAGCCGCCCGGCCAGTGGGGCGCCGACATCGTGCTGGGCAGCACGCAGCGCCTGGGCATGCCCATGGGCGCGGGCGGCCCGCATGCGGCTTACCTGGCCTGCCGCGACGAGTACAAGCGCTCGCTGCCCGGCCGGCTGGTGGGCGTGAGCGTCGACGCCCACGGCCACAGCGCCTACCGGCTGGCGCTGCAAACGCGCGAGCAGCACATCCGCCGCGAAAAAGCCACCTCCAACATCTGCACCGC
>JAIXWZ010000086.1 GCA_027491035.1 Comamonadaceae bacterium
CAACCCGAAGGCCTTCTTCAGACACGCGGCATGGCTGGATCAGGCTTTCGCCCATTGTCCAAAATTCCCCACTGCTGCCTCCCGTAGGAGTCTGGGCCGTGTCTCAGTCCCAGTGTGGCTGGTCGTTCTCTCAAACCAGCTACAGATCGTCGGCTTGGTGGGCCTTTACCCCACCAACTACCTAATCTGACATCAGCCGCTCCAATCGCGCAAGGTCTTGCGATCCCCTGCTTTCATCCTTAGATCTCATGCGGTATTAGCGTAAATTTCTCTACGTTATCCCCCACGATTGGGCACGTTCCGATGTATTACTCACCCGTTCGCCACTCGTCGCCAGGTTGCCCCGCGTTACCGTTCGACTTGCATGTGTAAGGCATGCCGCCAGCGTTCAATCTGAGCCAGGATCAAACTCTATAGTTTAATCACTGCAATAAAACTCCTCGCTTTTGGGCGAGAAGAAACTCATAAAAACGGAATTGAAGTGAACTTCACTTCTATCTCTATGAGCGTTTAAGGTCGTCGTAGACCTGGCTCTGTGTTTGCACACAGGGCCTGGCAACCGCCATCAAACGCCCATACTTATCGGCTGTAATTTTTTAAAGAGACCTATCTTGGCGCCTGACCGCAGCATGCCGCGTTTGTCGCCTTGATTTGCAGTTCGCTACGATCAGCGAAGCCTTGTATTCTATACCGGATTTTTTGACTTGGTCAAGTAATCTAAAAAATATTTTTTCAGACTCAACCAACTCATCCGATACTCGCTCCGATCAGCGAAGCCTTCCATTCTACACCAGATTTTTTTCTCTGGTCAACAACTAAATTTTTAGTTGCCAAGAAGTTCGTCGCGATCGGCTTGATGAACCCGGGCTTTGAAGCGCGACCCCAGCAACTAGTGCCCTGGCCACAAGCCGCTTCTTCAAGCGACCCTTTCACATGCCCCTCAGTCATCAACCGAGCCAAAGACTATAGCACGGTTTTGCGATCAAGCGCAACAGCAGGCGCAGATGCATATGCAAATGCAGCGCAGGGCATGCAAAGGCATGCCGCCCCACCCAACGCCCCACCCAACGCCCCACCCAACGCCCGATCGAGCGCAAGCACGAGTGCGCCCAGCGCGGGGGCAGGCCGGTGGGGCGACCTGTGCTTGGAAGCCGAGTCACTGCAGGCCGCTTGCTGTTCTTCTCAGACTGTGGGCTGCGGCCGAAGGGCTGCGTTCGAGGGCCGCATAATGAAGGCATCGCCCTTGCGCGCGTGCGCCGGGCAACTGCTGGTGCTGGCGCTAGACCCACCGAACACGACGCCATGACCGCAAGCTTGACTGCCTCTTTTTTCCATCACCTCGCCCGCGCGGGCCGCCGGGCCTTGAGACTGCCCGTGCCATCGCCAGCTTCAGCCGGGCCCAGCGAAACGGGCGATGCCTGCCATCATTGTGGTGGGCCAGCAGCCAAAGCGAGCACCTCAAATCTATGGCCGCGCTGAGGAGGCACCGCCCATGGCCTTGATCACCTTGATGAGCGCGCAGCTGGCCTTTGGCCATGTACCGCTGCTCGATCGCGCCGACTTTTCGCTCGATGAGCGCGAGCGGGTGGGTCTCATCGGGCGCAATGGCACCGGTAAATCGTCCCTCCTCAAGATCCTGGCGGGTATGGAGCGGGCCGACGACGGCACGCTTTCGGTGCAGCAGGGGCTGCGCATCGCCTATGTCGCGCAGGAGCCTGCGATCGACAGCCAATTGAGCGTGTTCGATGCACTCGCACAGGGGCTGTCGCAGGTGCGCGGCTGGATCGATCAGTACTTGGAAGGTGCGCCTGACACCGACCTTGATGACCTGCAAGCTCGCATCGAGACGGCCGATGGCTGGGCCTGGGAGCAGCGGGTGCAGGAGCTGCTGCAGCGACTGCAGCTCGATGGGCGCGCTTTGATCGGCTCACTCTCGGGCGGCACGCTCAAGCGCGTCGCCCTGGCCCAAGCGCTGATCGCCCGCCCTGATGTGCTGCTGCTCGACGAGCCCACCAACCACCTGGATCTGCAGGCCATGGCCTGGCTCGAGGACTGGCTGCTGCAGTTCAAGGGCAGCGTGGTCACGGTGACCCACGACCGCGCCTTTTTGGACCGGGTGGCCAGCAGCATCATCGAGCTTGACCGCGGCAAGCTGCTGCGCTACCCGGGCAACTTCGCGCAATACCAGCAGCTCAAGCAAGAGCAGTTGGCGCAGGAGGCGGTGCTCAACGCCAAGGCCGACCGGCTGCTGGCGCAGGAGGAGGTCTGGATCCGCAAAGGCGTGGAAGCGCGGCGCACGCGGGCGGTGGCCCGAATCAATCGGCTGCAAGATCTGCGCGCCCAACGCGCGGCCCGGCGCACGGCGGTCGGGCAGGCCCGCCTGGAGCTCGACTCAGGCGAGCGCAGCGGCAAAATCGTGGCCCAGCTCGAAAACGTGTGCAAGGCATTTGCCGGCCCCGAAGGCTCCAAAGTGGTGGTCCACAATTTCAGCACCACGGTGCTGCGCGGCGACAAGATCGGACTGATCGGGCCCAACGGTGCCGGCAAGAGCACCTTGCTCAAGCTGATCCTGGGTCAGTTGGAGCCTGACGCGGGGCAGCCCCCCGCCCTGGTGCGCCGAGGCACGAATCTCCAGATTGCCTACTTCGATCAGATGCGCGAAGCGCTCGACCCCAACGCCACCTTGGAGGACTTCATCAGCCCGGGAAGCGAGTGGGTGGAAATCCATGGGCAGCGCAAGCACGTGCGCAGCTATTTGGGCGATTTCCTGTTTTCCCCGGCGCGCGCGCAGTCGCCGGTGCGCACGCTCTCGGGCGGCGAGCGCAATCGCCTGCTGCTGGCGCGCCTGTTCGCACGGCCGGCCAATGTGCTGGTGCTCGATGAGCCCACCAACGATCTGGACATCGAGACGCTGGAGCTGCTCGAGGAGCTGCTCCAGAGCTATGACGGCACCGTCTTCTTGGTCAGTCACGATCGGCGCTTTCTCGACCACGTGGTCACCAGCGTGATCGCCTACGAGGGCAGCGCGAGCCAAAGCGGCTTGTGGCGCGAGTACGAAGGGGGGGTGAGCGACTGGCTGATTCAGTCGGCGCGCTCCGGGCCGCCCGCCTCCTCGCCCTCTCCCGCCCCAGCAGCAGCGGCACCCGCCGCGCCAGCGCCGACGGTCGAGCCGGCACGTGCGGGCAAGCGCAAGCTGAGCTACAAGGAGCAGCGCGAATGGGAGGCGCTGCCCAGACAGATCGATGCGCTGGAGCAGGAGCAAAAGTCGATCGACCAGATTCTGGGCGCCGGCGAGATCTACGCGAGCGACCCATCCAAAGCCGCGGCACTGGCCGCTCGCGCCGCCGAAGTGGAAGAGCAGTTGCTGCAAGCGCTGATGCGCTGGGAGGAGCTCGGCGGGTGAGCGCGCCGAGTCCGGCCAGCAAGGACTAAACTGATCGACTTGCCGGCCAGGCACCGAGCGCCGGCACAGCCGGCACCGTCACCGAGCCCATGCACCCAGAACCCCAGCGACCGCCTCATGCTCCCAGCGCGGCCGGCGCGCAGCAACTGCCTTCGGCCTTCGCGCCGCTGAAGACACCCGTCTTCCGAATGCTGTGGGTCACCTGGCTGGCTGCCAACATCTGCATGTGGATGAACGATGTCGCTGCAGCTTGGCTGATGACCTCGCTGACCACCGAACCGATCTGGGTCGCGCTGGTACAAACCGCGGCCACCATCCCGGTCTTTCTGCTGGGTTTGCCCAGCGGGGCGCTGGCTGACATTTTGGATCGCCGGCGCTACTTCATGGCCACGCAGTTCTGGCTGGCGGCCAGCGCGTCGGCACTTTGGCTGGCCTGCGTCCTTGACCTGATCACCACCGGCCTGCTGCTGACGCTGACCTTTATGAACGGGATCGGGCTGGCGATGCGCTGGCCGGTGTTTGCCGCCATCATCCCCGAGGTGGTGCCACGCGCCCAGCTGCCGCAGGCGCTTGGACTCAATGCGGTGGCGATGAACGCCTCGCGCATCATCGGGCCTTTGCTGGCCGGCGCGTTGATCGCCGCGGTCGGCACCGCCTGGGTGTTCGCGCTCAACGCCGCCCTCTCCATTGCAGCGGGCTTGATCATCATGCGCTGGCGACGCGAGCAGCGCCCTCACCCGCTGGGGCGCGAGCCCTTCCTGAGCGCCATTCGGGTGGGCTTGCAGTTCGTGCGGCAATCCTCGCAGTTGCGCGGGGTGCTGGTGCGCGTGTTTCTGATCTTCTTTCATTTCACCGGTCTGCTGGCCCTGCTGCCTCTTGTGGCGCAGGGGCTGGGCGGCGGCGCCGGCGGCTTTACGCTGCTGCTGGCCTGCATGGGCCTGGGCGCGATCACGGTGGCGATGCTGCTGCCGCGGCTGCGCCAGCGCCTGCCCGCCGAAAAGTTGCTGGTGCTGGGCACCTTGATCCAAGCGGGCGTGACCGCAGCCATGGCGATCACGCCCAGCCTGTGGTGGGCCGCGCCCATCATGTACCTGGCGGGCATGGTCTGGCTGGCCAACGCCAACAGCCTGAGCGTGTCGGCACAGATGGCCCTGCCCGACTGGGTGCGCGCTCGCGGCATGTCGGTGTTTCAGATGGGCATCATGGGCGGCAGCGCACTGGGCGCGGCCGTCTGGGGCCAGGTGGCCACCGTCACCAGCTTGCAAACCAGTTTGCTGGTGACCGCTGCCTCTGGCGTGCTGGCGATGCTGCTGACCCGCAGGCGCCTGCCCGACATCAGCATTGAAGAAGACCTCACCCCCTCGCGCGCCCTGCAGCCGCCGGTGGCCCGCAACCCGCCCCAAGGCCGGGTGATGGTGCACATCGAATACCTGATCGATCCACGGCAGGGGCCGGCCTTTCGCACCCTGATGGAAGAAAGCCGGCGCAGCCGCTTGCGCCAAGGCGCCCTCGAGTGGACGCTGCTGCATGACATGGGCGAGCCGGGTCGTTTCATCGAGCAGGTGATCGATGAGTCGTGGACCGAGCATCTGCGCCGCTTTGACCGGATCACCGCCGCCGACGCCAGCCTGCGCGAACGCAAGCGCGCGTTTCACCTGCCCGAGGACGACCCCACCGTCACACGCTTTGTGCTTGAAGATCCGCGCAGCTAAAGCCCGGGGCGCGGTGGCGCGGGCTCAAAACGTTTCGTCTGGTCGCAGATAGCGCCACTGACCCAGAGGCAACGGCCCGAGAGACAACTGGCCGATGCGGATGCGCTTGAGCCCCGTGACGGCCAAGCCGACTTGCTCGCACATGCGCCGGATCTGCCGTTTGCGACCTTCGCACAACACAAAACGCAGCTGCTCCGGGTTTTGCCAGCCCACCTGGGCCGGCTTGAGCGCGCGGCCGTCCAGGCTCAGGCCGTGCTGCAACAGGCGCAGGCTTTGCGCCGGAAAAACCGACTGCACATCTTGGCTGCGGTCCTGCCAGCTCACCCGCACCAGGTATTCCTTTTCGACCTGAGAGTCTTCGCCGATCAGCTGGCGCGCGATGCGCCCGTCTTGCGTGAGCACGAGCAAGCCCACCGAGTCGATGTCCAGGCGACCGGCTGGCGCCAGCGCCTGCAAATGCTGAGGCGACCAGCGCGTGGCACTGCTGCACTCACGCCAGCGGCTGCCCGGCTGGATCAAACTGGCGGCCGGCCGGTATCCGTCTTCGGCCTGGCCGCTGACAAAGCCCACTGGCTTGTTGATCAGCACCGTCACCTGCTGGCGCTGGCGCTCGTGCGCCTGCCGATCCACCTCGATGCGGGCCTGCACGGACACCGCCTGGCCCAGCACGGCCGCGCGGCCGTCGACATGCACCCAGCCGCGAGCAATCCAGTCGTCGGCCTGGCGCCGCGAGCACAGGCCCAGATCGGCCATGCGCTTGTTCAGTCGAACCGGCTCGGCTTGCCCTCCCGATGACGAGGGCGCTTGCTCGGGCGGCTGGGGTGGGATGACCATGGCAGTCGTTCGCAGCTCAAGAGGGGTCAGGCCACAAATGTAGCGCTGCGCAGGCGGGCCAGGTCGAGCACGCGCAGACCGCCGTATTCGACCCGGATCACCGCATGCTGCTCCAGCGTGCGCAGGGCCTCGTTGACCCGCTGGCGCGACAGCCCCACCAGATAGGCCAATTCCTGCTGGGTGATGCGCAGCACTTGTCCGACACCGGGGAACAGCGCAGGATTGAACAGTGCCGCCAGGTTGCGCGCCACACGCAAGTCGGGGTTGCTCAGGCGATCGATTTCGCGCGCTGCAATGAACTGGGCCAGTCGCTCGTTGAGCTGGCGCATCACAAACCGGTTAAAACCGATGGAATGGTCGAGCAACCAGTCAAAGGTCTCCACCGGCAAGCCAGCGACCAGGCTGCGGCGCAGCGCGAGCACGTTGTAGCGGTAGGGCTCGCGTTTGAGCGCCGTGCCCTCACCAAACCAGCCGCCAGGGGGCAGGCCGGTGAAGGTCATGGTCTCGCCCTGAGCGTTGTCGCTGCTCATCTTGAGCAAGCCGTCGACCACGCCAAACCAATAGGTCACCTCACGCCCCACCCGACAAATGTGATCGCCCGGAACCGCCTGGCTGACCACCAGCTCGGCAACCGCCCGCTGCCGCTCGGGTGGCAGCAACAAATCGAGCCAGGGAATGCCGCCGAGCTCGGCCGGGGTCAAAGGCCGGCGGCGCTGATGCAAGGTCGGTGCAATGGTCATGGAGGGGACATGTCTGACGCCAGGCTTGCGCATGCTCGGTCGGACCAAGGGAAATCCCTAGTGGGGCTCACCCGCGATTGTCGTTGCAACGACAACGTGGCGTCAAAGCCCCTCATAGCATACGGGTAACACAGGCGACTTTGACCGGCCCCATGACAGGCCGCATCAGCAAGAAGGTGACCCATGCAGACGACTTTTCCCAAGCTCCTGCTGCAGCATGCCGCCCAGCGGCCCAACGCTGCGGCCATGCGCGAAAAGGAATACGGCATCTGGCAGGCGCACAGCTGGGCTGCGCTGGCCCAGATGGTCGAGCGCATGGCTTGCGGCATGCACGCGCTGGGCTTGCAGCGCGGGCAGCACATGGTGGTCATCGGCGCGAACCGGCCACGCCTTTACGCGGCCATGCTGGCGGCCCAATCGCTTGGGGCCATCCCAGTGCCGCTGTACCAAGATGCGGTGGCAGCCGAGTGCGTGTTCCCCATCACCAACGCGGAAGTGACGCTGGCTTTCGTTGAAGACCAAGAGCAAGTCGACAAGCTGCTGGAGATCCGCGAACTGTGCCCCCTGCTGAGCCACATCATTTACGACGATCCGCGCGGTCTGCGCAACTACCAGGAAAAAGGCCTGCTCGCGCTCGACCAGTTGATTGAAGACGGCGCGGCATTTGCGGCCAAGGAGCCCGGCTTTTTTGGCGCGCAGGTCGAGCAGGGCCGGGGCGACGAAGTGGCCGCCATGTTCTTCACCTCGGGCACAACCGGCAACCCCAAAGGGGTGGTGCACACCCACAGCACCCTGATGGACCGCGCGCAGGCGGGCGCCGAATTTGACAAGCTCGGCAGCCAGGAAGAGGTGCTGGCCTACCTGCCGCCGGCTTGGATCGGACAGAACATCTTCAGCTATGCCCAGTGGCTGGTCTGCGGCTATGTGGTCAACTGCCCGGAAAACGCGGGCACGGTATCGATCGACCTCAAGGAAGTCGGCCCCACCTACTACTTCGCGCCGCCGCGCGTGTTCGAGGGCATGCTCACCAGCGTGATGATCCGCATGGAAGATGCGAGCGCCCTCAAGCGCAGCCTGTTCAAGGCCTTTATGGACGTGGCCAAGCGGGTCGGCCCGGCCCGCATGGACGGCAAAGCCCTGGGCCTGGTCGACACCTGCCTCTACGCCCTGGGCAACTTGCTGGTGTACGGCCCGCTGCGCAACAGCCTGGGGTTTTCTCGCGTGCGGGTGGCCTACACCGCCGGCGAGGCAATCGGCCCTGACCTATTCACCTTCTACCGATCGATCGGCATCAACCTCAAGCAGCTCTATGGCTCGACCGAGACGGCCGTCTTTGTCTGCCTGCAACCGGACCACGAGGCGCGCGCCGACACCGTCGGCGTGCCGATTCGGGGGGTCGAGATCAAGGTGGCCGACAACGGCGAGATCTTGGTCAAGTCGGCCGGCCTGCTCAAGGGCTACTACAAGAACCCCAAGGCCACGCAAGAGGTACTCACCGCCGATGGCTGGTACCACACCAGCGATGCCGGCTTTCTCGATGCCCACGGCCATCTGAAGATCATCGACCGGGTCAAGGACGTCGGCCGGATCAAGGGCGGGCCCAATGACGGCGCCATGTTTGCACCCAAGTACGTCGAAAACAAGCTCAAGTTCTTCCCCTTTATCAAGGAGGCGGTGGCCTTGGGCGACGGGCGCGAAAAAGTCTGCGTGATGATCAACATCGATTTTGACGCGGTGGGCAATTGGGCCGAGCGACGCAACCTGCCCTATGCCGGCTACACCGACCTGGCGGGCAAGGCCGAGGTCTACGAGATGATCCGCGGCTGCGTCGAGCAGGTCAATGCAGACCTGGCCGCCGACAAGCTCCTGGCAGGCTCGCAGATCAGCCGGTTTTTGGTGCTGCACAAGGAGCTCGATGCCGACGACGGCGAACTCACCCGCACCAACAAGGTCCGCAGGGGCTTTATTGGCGAGAAATACCAGCCCCTGGTCGACGCCCTGTATGCGGGCCAGCAAGAGCAGTACATCGAGACCGTCGTCAAGTTCGAGGACGGCCGCACGGGCAAGGTCAGCGCCACGCTCAAGCTGGGCGACGCCAAGACTTTTGCCGCCGTCCAAGCAGCGGCCTGAACCTGTCGCAGCGAGCGCACATCATGACCCAGAAAAAGATCGGCGACGTCATCTTGGACGTCAAGAACATCTCCCTGAGCTTTGGCGGCGTCAAGGCGCTGACCGACATCTCGTTTGACGTCAAGGAACACGAGATCCGGGCCATCATCGGCCCCAACGGCGCAGGCAAGAGCTCGATGCTCAATTGCATCAACGGCGTCTACAAGCCCCAGGAAGGCTCGATCACCTTTCGTGGCCAGACCTTTCGCCACATGAACAGCCACCAGGTGGCCTCCATGGGCGTGGCCCGCACCTTCCAGAATCTGGCGCTTTTCAAGGGCATGAGCGTGCTCGACAACATCATGTCGGGGCGCAACCTCAAGATCAAAAGCAATTTGCTGCTGCAAGCCCTGCGCATCGGCCCGGCCCAGCGCGAGGAATTTGCGCACCGCGAATTTGTCGAACACATCATCGATTTCCTCGAAATCCAGCCCTTTCGCAAAACACCGGTGGGGCAGCTGCCCTATGGTCTGCAAAAGCGCGTGGACCTTGGCCGGGCGCTGGCCATGGAGCCCCAGGTGCTGCTGCTTGACGAGCCCATGGCCGGCATGAACGTCGAAGAAAAACAGGACATGTGCCGCTTCGTGCTCGACGTCAACGACGAATTTGGCACGACCATTGTGCTCATCGAGCACGACATGGGCGTGGTGATGGACATCTCGGACCGCGTGGTGGTGCTCGACTACGGCAAGAAGATCGGCGACGGCACGCCCGAGGAGGTGCGCAACAACAAAGAAGTGATCAGCGCCTACCTGGGCACATCACACTGAGGATCGATTCATGGCTTTTTTTCTCGAAACCCTCTTCGGTGGCCTGATGGCCGGCATGCTCTATTCACTGGTGGCGCTGGGCTTTGTGCTCATCTTCAAAGCCTCTGGCGTCTTCAATTTTGCGCAAGGCGCCATGGTGCTGTTCGCAGCGCTGGCCATGGCTCGCTTTTCCGAATGGATTCCCAGCTGGATCGGCATTGACAACAAGATCGTGGCCAATGCGCTGGCCTTTGTGGTGGCAGCGCTGTTCATGCTGGCCTTTGCCTACCTGGTCGAGCGCTGGGTGCTGCGCCACCTGGTCAACCAGGAAGGCGTGACCCTGCTGATGGCCACGCTGGGCATCACCTACTTTCTCGACGGACTGGGCCAAACCATGTTTGGCAGCGCCGTCTACAAGATCGACGTGGGCATGCCCAAGGAGCCGATCTTTGTCTTCGACACCGTCTTTGAAGGCGGCTTGCTGGTCAACAAAGAGGACCTGATCGCGGCCTTGGTGGCCGCCTGTCTGGTGATGGCGCTGAGCCTGTTTTTTCAGAAAACGTCCACGGGCCGGGCGCTGCGGGCGGTGGCCGATGATCACCAGGCGGCACAGTCCATCGGCATTCCACTGAACCGCATGTGGGTGATCGTCTGGTTCGTTGCCGGCCTGACCGCTTTGGTTGCAGGCATCATCTGGGGCTCAAAAATTGGCGTGCAGTTCTCGCTGACCACCGTGGCGCTCAAGGCCCTTCCGGTGATCATCCTGGGCGGCCTGACCTCGGTCCCCGGAGCCATCATCGGCGGGCTGATCATCGGCGTGGGCGAAAAAATCTCCGAGGTCTACCTGGGCCCCATGATCGGCGGCGGCATCGAGCTGTGGTTTGCCTATGTGCTGGCCCTGGTGTTCTTGCTGTTTCGCCCCCAAGGCCTGTTCGGCGAAAAAATCATCGACCGCGTTTGAAAGACCGCCACCATGTTTTACCGCGAAAACGGTCAATTCAAGACCAGCTACCTGGCTGACCAGCAGATTTTCCCGATTGCCCAGGATCGTTGGGCCATCGGCTTGCTGCTGGCCGCCGCTTTTATTGGCGTGCCCCTGCTGGCCGATGAATACATGTTCAGGGCCATCCTCATTCCCTTTGTGATCTTGTCCATGGCCGCACTGGGCGTGAATATCCTGGTGGGTTACTGCGGACAGATTTCGCTGGGCTCGGGCGCTTTCATGGCGGTGGGCGCCTACATGGCCTACAACACCTTCGTGCGCGTCGAGGGCATGCCCATGCTCGTCGCGCTGCTCTCAGGCGGTTTTTGCGCGATGCTGGTGGGCATTTTCTTTGGCATTCCCAGCCTGCGGGTCAAGGGGCTGTACCTGGCGGTGGCCACGCTGGCTGCGCAGTTTTTCTGCGACTGGGCCTTTGCCCGCATCAGCTGGTTCACCAACGACAGCTCGTCGGGCTCGGTGGCCGTCTCCGGGCTGAGCCTGCTGGGCTGGAAGATCGACGAGCCCGCCGAAAAATACCTGTTGTGCCTGGGCCTGACCGTGGTCACCGCCTTGCTGGCAAAAAATTTGGTGCGCTCGGCCATCGGCCGGGAGTGGATGGCCATCCGTGACATGGACGTGGCCGCTGCCGTCATTGGCATTCGGCCCATGTACGCCAAGCTCAGCGCCTTTGCCGTGAGCTCCTTCATCGTCGGTGTGGCGGGGGGGCTGTGGGGCTTTGTCCATCTGGGGTCCTGGGAGCCGGCGGCTTTTTCCATTGACCGCTCCTTCCAGTTGCTGTTCATCGTCATCATCGGCGGCCTGGGCTCGATCATGGGGGCTTTTTTTGGCGCCGCCTTCATCGTGGTGCTGCCCATCGTGCTCAACCAGCTGCTGCCCGCCCTGGGCGATCTGGTGGGGCTGACCGTCTCAACCGCCATGATTTCGCACGCCGAATACATGATCTTCGGCGCGCTGATCGTCTGGTTCCTCATTGCCGAGCCCCATGGGCTGGCCAAGTTGTGGAGCGTGGGCAAGCAAAAGCTGCGTCTTTGGCCTTTCCCGCACTGATTTCCATAGGAGGCTGTGGACGGCCGACACCTCGACCACCGCCTTCTTCACAATTCCAAGGTGTTTTTTACAGGAGACAAGTATGAGACTGAAGAGGATTGCACTGACTGCATCCATGGTGGTGGCCAGTTTGGCTGCCACAGTGAGCACCTCATCGGCCCTGGCCCAAGCCAAGGTCCAGTTTTTCCCCAGCCTGACCGGACGCACCGGGCCGGTGGCACCGAACGCCACCCCCTTTGCCAATGGCTACGCCGACTACATGAAGCTGGTCAATGCCCGCGGCGGCATCAACGGCATCATGACCCTGGTTGAAGAATGCGAAACCGCCTACGCCACCGACCGCGGTGTCGAATGCTACGAGCGCCTCAAGGGCAAGCACGGTGGCGCCACCGTGTTCCAGCCGCTGTCGACCGGCATCACCTTCGCCCTGACCGAGAAGGTTGCCAATGACAAAGTCTCGTTGATCACCTCCGGCTATGGCCGCAGCGACTCGGCCGACGGAGGAATCTTTAAATGGAACTTTCCGCTGATCGGTCACTACTGGGTCGCCGGTGACATCGTTCTGCAGCACATCGCCAAGCAAGAAGGCGGCTGGGACAAGCTCAAGGGCAAGAAGATCGCCGTGGTCTACCACGACAGCCCGTTTGGCAAGGAGCTGCTGCCCATCGTCCAGGAGCGCGCAGCGACGCACGGCTTTACGCTGCAACTGCTGCCCGTGCCCGCACCCGGCGTGGAGCAAAAGGCCGTCTGGCTGCAAGTGCGCCAGCAGCGCCCCGACTTCGTCGTGATGCAAACCTGGGGCGTGATGACGCCCACTGCCATCCGCGAGGCGATCGCCGTCGGCTATCCGCGCGAGAAGATGTTTGGCACCTGGTGGTCCGGCGCAGAGCCTGACCTCAAGGACATCGGCGCGACGGCCAAGGGCTACAACGCGGTCATGATGCAGCACGGCGCCGAGCCGCAAGCGGCCGTGGTCAAGGAAATCATGGACAAGGTGCACGCCAAGGGGCAAGGCACCGGGCCGAAAGAAGAAGTTGGACAGGTGCTTTACATGCGCGGTGTCGTGGGCGCCATGTTGGCCGTCGAAGGCGTGCGCGCCGCCCAAGAGCGTTTCGGCAAGGGCAAGCACGTCACGCCCGAGCAGGCCCGCTGGGGTTATGAAAACCTCAACCTGACCCAAGCCAAGCTCGATGCGCTGGGCTTTAAGGGGGTGATGCGCCCGGTCTCGACCAGCTGCTCGGACCACATGGGCTCGGCTTGGGGCCGCATCCACACCTGGGATGGTGCCAAGTTCACCTGGTCGTCCGACTGGCTGCAGGCCGACGAGCAGATCATCCGCCCGATGGTCAAGAGCTCTGCTGAGAAGTACGCGGCCGAAAAGAAATGGACCCGTCGCTCGCCCCAGGACTGCCAGTCCTGATGCAAAACGCCCCCGCCTGACTGAGCCGGCGGGGGCCGGGTGACCCGAGCGCGGGTCACCACTGGCAAGTGCGGCGCGCTGCACTTGCCAGTGGCTTGAATGGAAGCAATCATGAGCAACCCCAACATCGTCCTCAATGTCAACGGCATTGAGGTCATCTACAACCATGTGATCCTTGTGCTCAAGGGGGTGTCGCTGCAAGTGCCCGAACGCGGCATTGTGGCCATCCTCGGCGGCAACGGCGCCGGCAAGACCACCACCTTGCGCGCGGTCTCCAACTTGCTCAAGGGCGAGCGCGGGGAAGTGACCAAAGGCAGCATCGAGCTGCGCGGCGAGCGCATCGAAAACCTCTCGCCGGCCGATCTGGTCAACCGCGGCGTGGTGCAGGTGATGGAGGGGCGTCACTGCTTTGCCCACCTGACCATCGAGGAAAACCTGCTCACCGGCTCCTACACCCGCAGCGACAAAGCCGAGGTGGCCGCCAACCTGGAGAAGGTTTACAACTACTTTCCCCGGCTCAAGACCCGCCGCACCTCGCAGGCGGCTTACACCTCTGGCGGTGAGCAGCAAATGTGCGCGATTGGGCGCGCCTTGATGGCCAATCCCAATATGGTGCTGCTCGACGAGCCGTCCATGGGCTTGGCACCGCAAATCGTCGAAGAGGTGTTCGAAATCGTCAAGGACCTCAACCAAAAGGAGCAGGTGACCTTTCTGCTGGCCGAGCAGAACACCTATATGGCGCTCAAGTATGCCGACTACGGCTACATCATGGAAAGCGGTCGGGTGGTGATGGACGGCGCGGCCCGCGACCTGGCCAGCAACGAAGACGTCAAGGAGTTTTACCTCGGCGTCGGCGGTGGCGAGCGCAAAAGCTTCAAAGACGTCAAGAGCTACAAGCGCCGCAAGCGCTGGCTCGCTTGAGGAGAGCGCGCATGGCAGATCATTTTGACGCCCTCGAAACGCGCCCGCCGCAGCAGCGCGAGCAGGCACTGCTGGCGGCGCTGCCCGCACAGGTGCGCCAGGCGCAGCAGCACAGCGCTGCGCTGGGCCGCATTTTGGCTGGCGTGCAGGCCTCGGCCGTGACCAGCCGCGCGGCGCTGGCCCGGCTGCCCGTCACCCGCAAAAGCGAGCTGCTCGCCTTGCAACAAGCCAGCCGCCCGGCCGATCCCTTTGGTGGCTTCGCTGCCGTGGTGCGCGGCCCGCGGATGCCGCGCATCTTCGCCTCGCCCGGACCGATTTACGAGCCCGATGTGGCCAGCAGCGACTACTGGCGCGTCGGCCGGGCGCTCTACGCGGCGGGCTTTCGCCAGGGCGATCTGGTGCACAACGCTTTTAGTTACCACATGACGCCGGGCGCCTTCATGATGGAATCGGGCGCCCACGCGCTGGGCTGCACCGTCTTTCCCGCCGGCACCGGGCAAACCGAGCAGCAACTGGCAGCCATCGCCGACCTGCGCCCGGGCGGCTACAGCGGCACGCCCAGCTTCTTGCGCATCCTGCTCGAAAAGGCGCGCGAGGCCGGACAGGACGTCTCCTGCATCCGCAAGGCACTGGTCACCGGCGAGGCTTGCCCGCCGAGTCTGCGCGACTGGTTTGCCGAGCAGGGCGTGGCGGTCTACCAGTGCTACGCCACCGCCGACCTGGGCCTGATCGCCTATGAGACTGCTGCGCGCGAAGGCTTGGTGATCGACGAAGGCGTGATCGTCGAAATCGTGCGCCCGGGAACCGGCGACCCTGTGCCTGACGGCGAAGTGGGCGAGCTGGTCATCACCACGCTCAACCCGCACTATCCGCTGATCCGGTTTGGCACGGGCGATCTGTCGGCGGTGCTGCCTGGCAGCTGCCCCAGCGGCCGCACCAACCAGCGCATCAAGGGCTGGATGGGACGTGCCGACCAGACCACCAAAATCAAGGGCATGTTCGTGCACCCGGGCCAGGTGGCCGAGGTCGCCAAGCGCTTCCCGCAGGTGCTGCGGGCCCGTCTGGTGGTCAGCGGCGAGATGGCCAACGACCAGATGACGCTGCGCGTGGAGGCCAGCGAGGCACTGGACGGCCTGGCCGAACGCCTGGGCGAGGCGGTGCGCGATGTGACCAAATTGCGCGGCGCCATCGAGCTGCTGGCCCCTGGCAGCTTGCCCAATGACGGCAAGGTGATCGAAGACGCCCGCAGCTACAAATAGGGCGCAGGCTGGAGAGGATTCGAAAAAACCCTGCAGAAGACCGATGAACCGGCAATTTCTTGCCTTTAAGGGTACCGTCCTCCTTAGAATGCAGGGGTTTAACACAGGAGTTCCTATGAAGAAGCTGCTTGCCCTGGGCTTAGCCGCCCTAGCGGTCCTGAGCGTCCAGGCCCAAACCTACCCCGGCAACAAGCCAATCACCATCGTTGTGCCCTTTGCCCCTGGGCCGACCGACCGGGTGGCCAGAGACTTGGCCGAAGCGCTGAAAAAGGCCATCCCTGGCAGTAATTTCGTGGTCGAAAACACGGTGGGAGCCGGTGGCACGATCGGGGCATCCCGCGTGGCCAAGGCCGCTCCTGACGGGCACACGCTTTTGGTCTTTCACATTGGCATGGCCTCCACGCCAGCCTTGTATCGCAAGCTCGGCTACAAGCCGCTGGAAGACTTTGAGTACCTGGGCATGATCAACGACGTGCCCATGACGCTGATCGGCAAACCTGCCCTGCCGGCCAATACCTATCGTGACTTTGAAAACTACATCCGTGCCAATGCCGGCAAACTCAATCTGGCCCACGCAGGAATGGGATCGGCCTCGCACATCTGCGGCCTGCTTTGGCAGTCAAGCATCAAGGCCGACGAGACCATGACCACCATCCCCTTCAACGGCACGGGTCCGGCCATGATGGCGCTGATGGGCGGACAGGTCGATGTCATGTGTGACCAAACCACCAACACCACCGCGCAGATTGAGGGAGGTCGCGTAAAAGCCTTTGCCGTCACCACGGCCAAGCCCCTGAGCAACCATCCGGTCCTCAAGCACTATCCCACCCTGCAGGAGATGGGACTGAGAAACTTCAACCTCTCGATCTGGCACGGCCTGTACGCCCCCAAGGGAACGCCCCCAGCGATCACCAAAATCCTCAACGAAGGCCTGAAGAAAGCCCTCAAGGATCCTGAATTCATCAAGAAACAAGAAGGTCTGGGTGCGGTGGTGGTGGCCGACAAGCGGGTCGAGCCAGAAGAGCACAAGAAATTCGTGGCTGCGGAAATGGTCAAAATCAAGGCCGCCGTCGATGCAGCCGGCAAGTACGCCGACTGAGAACCCAGGCCATGCGTCTGAAAGCCGCCAGTCCACCTGGCGGTTTTTTTTCGCCTCGAGCCCCGTGGGCCTTCAATCCTTGCAAGCCCTCTGGCTTTCCGCCCAGACCTGACGTAAAAACCGATCCTCAATACCTATCTGCCTCGGAGATCTGACATGAGACCCACAAGCACCAAGCCAAGCCCCCGACGCGCACTCTTCATCAGCCTGGCCCTCTTGACGGCCGGTGCCGTCTCCCCCCTGAGCCATGCGCAGTCGGCCTGGCCCAACAAACCCGTGCGCATCGTCGTGCCCTTCCCACCCGGAGGCACCACCGACATCCTGGCGCGCGCCATGGCGCCCGAGCTGGGCAAAGCGTTTGGCCAGTCCTTCATCGTCGAAAACCGGGGCGGCGCTGGCGGCAATGTGGGCACCGAGATCGTGGCCAAGTCGAGCAACGACGGCTACACCCTGCTCATGGGCACGGTCGGCACACACGGCATCAACCGGGCACTGTATGACAAGCTGCCCTACGACCCGATCAAGGATTTCGTGCCGATCACCCTGGTGGCATCGGTGCCCAATGTGATGGTCATGAACACCGACAAGGCGCGCACCCTGGGCATCAACAGCGTGCAAGATTTCATCCAGTACGCCAAGGCCAGGCCCGACAAGCTCAACATGGCCTCCAGCGGCAGCGGCACCTCGATCCACCTGGCCGGCGAGCTGTTCAAGAGCCAGACCGGGGTCGCCATGGTGCACGTGCCCTACCGCGGCTCGAGCCCGGCCCTGCTCGATCTGATCGCAGGCAATATGGACGTGATGTTCGACAACCTGCCCTCGTCGATGCAGCACATCCGCTCCGGCAAGCTCAAGGCCTTCGCTGTGACCAGCAGCCAACGCTCTTCTGCCCTGCCCGATGTCCCCACTATCGAGGAGGCGGGCAAGCTCAAGGGCTTTGAGGCCAGCAGCTGGTTTGGCCTGCTCGCGCCCGCGGGCACCCCGGCAGATATCGTCAACCGCGTGCAGCGTGAGGTGGCGCGCGCGCTGAGCGATCCGGGGATCAAGGAAAAGCTGCAAGCCCAAGGCGCGATTCCCGGCGGCAACACGCCCCAGGAATTTGCCCGCCTTATTGACGCCGAGCACACCAAGTGGGCCCAGGTGGTCAAAGCCTCGGGCGCCAAGGCCGATTGAGCCCGCGCTGCAGGCTGCGCCTTCAGGCCCTCAGACGCCCCAAACCACCGGGTCGCCGTGCTGGTGGCTCAGCCGCAGCAGCTCCATAAAGGGCTGGGTGCGCTGTCGCAAGCTCACCGCCTCGCCTTCGGGCGAGTCGCGGCTTTGTCCCGCCTCAAAGGCGGCCTTGGCCTGGGCATAGGCCTGCTCTTCCTCGGCGACAGCAGCACTGAGCGCCGCCATGGCTTGCGGCATCTGTTCGAGCAGCACGATGCCCTGTGCGGCAGGCTGCTTGCCGATGATCTCGAGCACCCGATTGCCGTTGGGCTCGAGCATGATGACATCGCCGGCGTTTCTGGACTTGAATCGATAAATCATGGCGTGGCCCTGTGCGCTCAGGTGACAGCCGAGCCGGCCCACCCTCGGTCTCGATTATGGGCCCGCTGACACAGCGTCGATGTCAGCAGGCCCAGCCTGAACCCGTCGGCGCCGGCCGCATCCTTTGCCGGAGCAGACGGCCTCGCGAGGCTTTTTTTGCAAGCCGGCGGCGCTATCATCACAGCCGAGTTGGCCCTGCGCTCTTGCACCCTTGAATCTTGCACACCATGCCCACCTACCACATCGAAATGTTTGAAGGCCGCACGGCCGAGCAAAAAAAGAAACTGGTCGAGGAAATCACCCGCGTCACCGTCGAGGTGCTCGGCGGCTCGCCCGAGTCGGTGGACATCATCATCAGCGACATCAAACGCGACAACTGGGCCACCGGCGGCAAGCTGTGGTCTGAACCGCGCAGCTAACGGCGCGTTGCCCGCGGCCATGTGCCAACTCCTGGCCCTCAATTGCAATTCCCCCACCCACGTGGGATTTAGCTTCACTGGCTTTGCCCAGCGGGGCGGGCGCACCGACGAGCACAAGGACGGCTGGGGCATCGCCTTCTTTGAAGGCGGCCACGACAAGGGGCTGCGACATTTTGTCGATGTCCAGCCCGCCTGCGAATCGCCCATGGCGCAGTTCGTGCGCCAGTACCCGATCCGCAGCCGCAACGTGATCGCCCATATCCGCAAGGCGACGCTGGGCGCTGTGGCGCTGGAGAACTGCCACCCCTTCGTGCGCGAGCTGTGGGGCCGCTACTGGGTCTTCGCCCACAATGGCACGCTGCTCGATTTCGCACCCAAACTGCATGCGCAATTTCAGCCCGTGGGCAGCACCGACAGCGAGTTGGCGTTTTGCTGGATCATGCAGGAGTTGGCCAAATCCCATGCCGGCATGCCGCAGATCGACGAGCTGACCCTGACCCTGCGCGAATTGGCGGCGCAGCTGGCCGAGCGCGGCACCTTCAACTTCCTGCTGGGCAATGGCCTGGCGCTGTGGGCCCATGCGTCCACCCAGCTGCACTACGTCGAGCGCAGCCACCCCTTCGCCCACGCGCAACTGCGCGACGAAGACCTGAGCATCGACTTTTCGCAGCACAACCATCCGGGCGACAAGATCGCCGTGGTGGTCACGGCGCCACTGACCACCAATGAGGACTGGCAGGCCTTTGCGCCGCACACACTGAAAGTGTTTGTGGACGGCCAGGCGATTTGAGCGGCGGCCCGCCTGGCAGATGCCCAGTGGGCGCGCTCAGCCCAGAGCGCTCTCGAGTGCGTCGAGATACATCGAGGCCACATCGAAACCGGTCTGATCGGTGATTTCCTGAAAGCAGGTCGGGCTGGTGACATTGATCTCGGTGACGCTCTCGCCAATCACATCCAAGCCCACGAGAAGCAAGCCGCGCGCGGCCAGCACCGGGCCTATGGCCTGTGCAATCTCCCGGTCGCGCGCCGTCAGGGCTTGCGCCACGCCCACGCCCCCAGCCGCCAAATTGCCACGCACCTCGCCGCCTTGTGGAATCCGGGCCAGGCAAAAGGGAACGGGCTTGCCACCGATGACCAGCACCCGCTTGTCACCCTGGGCGATGGCGGGCAAAAAGCGCTGCACCATGACCGTTTGGGCGCCGTGCTGGTTGAGCGTCTCAATGATGGCGCCCAGATTCAAGCCCTCGTCTCGGACGCGAAAAATACCGGCTCCACCCATGCCATCGAGCGGCTTGAGAATGATGTCGCGGTGCTCGGCATGAAAGCGCCGAATATCAGCGCCATCGCGGGTGACCAGGGTTGGCGTGATGAACTGCGCAAACTCCATGATGGCCAGCTTTTCCGGATGGTCACGCAGCGCCCGCGGCCGATTGAAAACCCGCGCCCCCTCGCGCTCGGCCTGCTCGAGCAAATGGGTGGCATAGAAATACTCGCTGTCAAACGGCGGGTCCTTGCGCATGAGCACGGCGTCAAAGTCCTTGAGCGGCTGCGGCCGCTCATGGGGAGCCTGTTGCTGCGCTTCAAACCAGTTTTCCTGCTCGCCCGTGAGCACAATGTCGCGCACATAGCCGATCACGTTCTGGCCCGACTGCCAGGCCAGATCCTTGGGCTCGCAAACGCTGAGCCGATGGCCCCGCTTCTGAGCCTCGCGCATCATGGCAAAGGTGCTGTCCTTGTAGATCTTGAAGGACTCGATCGGGTCGGCAACAACGAGCAGGTGCATGGCAGTTTTCAAATCTCGATTTTCGAGCCGAGCTCAACCACCGCATTATTGGGCAGCTTGAGAAAGTCGGCTGCGCCGCTGGCGTTGCGATGCATCTGGGCAAAAAGCTTCTCGCGCCAGGGGGACATGCCGCCGCCTATGGTGGGGATGACCGTGTCTCGCGACAAAAAGTAACTGGTGCTCATCTCTTCGATATGGCAGCCGTGGGCCGCCAGCGCCTGCAAGGCTTTAGGAACATCCGGGTCGTCCTTGAAGCCGTAGTGAATCATCACCTGCCAGCATTGATGGCCGAGCGACTCAATCTCGATGCGCTGCTCCAGCGCAACCCAGGGCACCTCGTGGTTGATGACCGTGACAAACAGGTTCTGCGCATGCAGCACCTTGTTGTGCTTGAGGTTGTGCAGCATGGCATTGGGCACCGCGCCTTTTTCGGCGGTCAGGAAAACGGCCGTGCCTTCGACCCGCGCCGGCGGCATGACGAAAACAGCCTCCAAAAAGGTCGGCAGCTGCAATAGATCGGCCCGCAGCTTGTCGTTGAGCAGTTGGCGGCCGTCCTTCCAGGTCAGCATCAAGGTGAACACCACGGCGCCAATGAGCAGGGGAAACCAGCCGCCATCAAAGAGCTTCATGAGGTTCGAAGCGAAGAAAGCCAGGTCCACCACAAAGAAAATCCCGGTGGCCGCAAGGCACAGCGCCAGCGGGTAGTTCCAGCGAAATCGAATGACGAAAAACGTCAGGATCGTGGTGATCAGCATGTCCAGAGTCACCGCAATGCCATAGGCGGCCGCCAGGTTGCTCGACGAGCGAAACAGGACCACGGCCAGCACGATGGTGGCAAACAAGCCCCAGTTGACCATGGGAATGTAGATCTGACCGGTGTCGCGCTCGCTCGTGTGCAAGATGCTCAGGCGCGGCAGATAGCCCAGCTGGATCACCTGCTTGGTCACACTGAAGGCGCCGGTGATCAGCGCTTGCGAGGCAATGACCGAGGCCGCCGTGGCCAGCAGCACCAAGGGGATCAGGGCCCATTCAGGCGCCATCAGATAAAACGGGTTTTTCACCGCTTGCGGCTCGCGCAGCAGCAAGGCGCCCTGGCCAAAATAGTTCAGGGTCAGCGCCGGCATGACGACGGCAAACCACGCCAGCCGAATCGGCTTCTTGCCGAAATGCCCGAGGTCCGCATACAGCGCCTCGGCGCCCGTGACGCACAGCACCACCGCCCCCAAGATGATGAAGGTGGTGCCCGGGTTGTGCCAGATAAAGCCCAGCGCATGGTGCGGGCTCACCGCCCAGAGGATGCCCGGATAAGCGGCGATCTGATGGATCCCCAGCAGAGCCAGGGCCAAGAACCACAGCAGCGTCACAGGGCCAAAGAACTTGCCGATGCCAGCCGTGCCGCGCTTTTGCACCCAAAACAGGACCAGCAAGATGAGCAGCGTCACAGGGATGACGGCGCGCTTGAAGGCCGGATCGATCACCTCCAGTCCCTCCACCGCCGACAGCACCGAGATAGCCGGCGTGATCACCCCGTCGCCATAAAAGATTGCGGTGCCGAATATGCCCACCAGCAACAGGGTCGCACGCAGTCGAGGCTTGTCCTTGACGGCCTGCGAGGCGAGCGCCAGCATGGCCACCAGTCCGCCCTCGCCGTGGTTGTCGGCCCGCAGCACCAGCAGCACATACTTGAGCGAGACAATGGTTGTCAGGGTCCAAAAGAACAGCGACAAGATGCCGTAGACATTGGCCGCGGTGAAGGCCACATGGCCCGAGCCAAACACCTCTTTAACGGCATACAGCACGCTGGTGCCGATATCGCCGTAGACGACACCGATGGCGCCCAGGGTCAGGGCCGCAAGTGAGGAGGAGGAGGATTTGGACAAGGGCCCGGACGCGCACAGCCCCGTGCAATGGCAAGGCCGGCGCGCGAGAAACAAGGAATGCGTATTGTGGATCAGCGCCCGCCCGCGGCAAGTCCGGGGGCCGGCGGCGGCCTGATTTCCTTACCCTTGTTGCGGCGCAGCAACTGACTGCAGCTCAGTCGTAGACCTCGGCCAGCGGATCGGTGCTCTCGAGCTCGTAGCTTGCAGCCAGCATGGCCAGACGCCCGATCACGCCGTACATGTAAAAGCGGTTGGGGCTGCTCGAGCCTGGCTTCTCGCCGCGCTGCGGCAGACGCCCGCTGTCGGCAAACGCCAGGGGCACAAAACTGGCGCCAGGGGCGTTGAGGTTCTCGTCGATGCCGCGCTCGGCATGGATGCGGTAAAAGCCCCCCACCACATACCGATCCATCATATAGACCACGGGCTCGGCCACGGCTTCGTTGACCCGCTCGTTGGTCAACACCCCCTCCTGGATGATGAGCTCGGCAGGCGCCTGAGCCTCGCGCGCGCCCGCCGTCCGCCCACGGGCGCGCAGATGGGCTTCCTCGAGATCCTTGACATCGCGCACGGTCATGATGCCCAGGCCCTGATGGCCATGGTCGGCCTTGACGACCACAAAGGGCTTCTCGTTGATGCCGTATTCCTTGTACTTGCGCCGCGTCTTGGTCAACATCGCATCGACCTGGGCCTGCAGCGCCTGCATGCCCAGGCCTTGCTCAAAATCAACCCCTTCGCAGGTGGCGTGCATCGGGTTGATCAGCCAGGGGTCGATGCCCAGCAGCTTGGCAAAGCGTTTGCAGACCTCCTCATACGCCTGAAAGTGGCGGGACTTGCGACGCACCGACCCGCTCGCATGCAGGGGAGGCAGCAGGTGCTGCTCGTGCAAGTCCTCCAAAATACCCGGCACGCCCGCCGACAGCTCGTTGTTGAGCAAGATGGTGCAGGGGTCGAAGTCTTTCAGGCCCAAGCGCCGCTCGGTTCGAATGAGCGGCTCAATCGTGATGCTCTCGCCAGTGGGCAGGTCGTAGGTGGTCGGCTCCTTGAGCTCCGGATCGAGCGAGCCAAAACGCACATTGAGCCCGGTCTGGTGAAAGATCCGCTTGAGCTGCACCACGTTGCTCAGGTAGAAGGTGTTGCGGGTGTGGTTCTCGGGCACCACCAGCAAATTGCGCGCCTCGGGACAAATTTTTTCGATGGCCGCCATCGCCGCCTGCACCGCCAGCGGCAGCATCTCGGGCGTCAAATTGTTCCAGCCACCGGGGAAAAGGTTGGTGTCGACCGGTGCGAGCTTGAAACCGGCATTGCGGATATCGACCGAGCAGTAAAACGGCGGGGTGTGCTCCATCCACTCGAGCCGAAACCAGCGCTCGATGGCGGGGGTGGAGTCGAGCACGCGCTGCTCGAGCTCGTTGATGGGGCCGTTGAGGGCCGTGATCAGGTGAGGAACCATGGGTAGACTTTCGCAGTTAAGGCAGGCCGCAGTGGCGGGCAGTGCGGGTCCACGCCTCAGGCGCGAACCTGGCCATCGCCGAGCACCACATACTTCAGGCTGGTCAGGCCCTCGATACCGACCGGTCCGCGGGCATGGAACTTGTCGGTCGAAATGCCGATCTCGGCGCCCAGCCCGTATTCAAAGCCATCGGCAAACCGGGTGCTGGCATTGACCATGACGCTGGCCGAATCGACCTCACGCAAAAAACGCTGGGCATGCAGGTGGTCGCGCGTCACGATGGCGTCGGTGTGATGGCTGCCATAGGTATTGATGTGAGCAATCGCTTCTTCTAGACCGCCCACCACCTTGACGCTGATGACGGGCGCCAGGTACTCCTCGTACCAGTCCTGCTCGGTCGCGGGCTGCAGCAGCGCCGAATCCGAACCGGCGCCCGTGGCGCCCCCGAGCGCCTGTTGCAAAAGGGCCAGGGCCTCAGGGTCGCAGCGCATCTGCACCGCCTTGGCCGCGTAAATGGCACCGATGCGAGGCAAAAAGCGCGGGGCCACGCCACGCGCCACCAGCAAGCTCTCGGCCGCATTGCAGGGGCTGAACTTGTTCGTCTTGGCGTTGTCGGCGACGGTGACGGCCATCTCCAGGTCGCACGGATCGTCCACATACACATGGCAGTTGCCATCGAGGTGCTTGATCACGGGCACACGCGCCTCTCGGCTGATGCGCTCGATCAGCCCCTTGCCGCCGCGCGGGATGATGACGTCAACAAACTCGGGCATCGCAATGAGCAGGCCCACCGCCTGGCGGTCGGTCGTGGGCACCAGTTGCACCGCCTGGGCCGGCAAACCGGCGCCGGCCAGTGCGCGCTGAACCAACTCAGCCAAGGCCGTGTTGGACTCCAGCGCCTCCGAGCCCCCGCGCAAAATGCAGGCGTTGCCACTCTTGATGGCCAGCGAGGCCGCCTCGATGGTGACGTTGGGCCGGCTTTCGTAGATCATGCCAAACACGCCGATGGGCACGCGCATCTGTCCGACGCGTATGCCGCTGGGCTGCTGGCGCATGCCGATGATCTCGCCGATGACATCGGCCATGCCGGCCAGCTGCTCGCAGCCCAAAGCCACCGTCTCGAGCGTCTTGGCGTCGAGCTTGAGGCGATCGAGCATGGGGCCACTGAGGCCGCCTGCGCGCGCGCGCTCGAGATCGCGCGCATTGGCTGCGCCCAGCGGCCCAGCATGGGCGCGCAGCATCCCGGCCAGATCGCGCAAGACCTCGCTTTTTTGGGCCGCGGTGGCCCGGGCCATGGCCGCCGACGCGGCTTTGGCCTGCGCACCGAGCCGGCCCATCAGGGCGGGCAGCGCATCGGCGACCTGGGCAGCCGTATCTGGAGCGTTCATCTGAGTGATTTTCGCACGGCGGCGCCACCGGGGTGGGCGGGCCCAGGGGCGGCATCAGAAAGCCGCATCACCAGCTGCACCCCTAAGCGGCGGCCGAGCGGCTGCCAAAAATCGCGGTGCCAACGCGCACACAGGTACTGCCGGCCGCAATGGCGACCTCCAGGTCGGCGCTCATGCCCATGGACAGGGTATCGAGGGGCTGCTGCAGCTGCCCGTTGAGGGCCTGCCAGAGCCCACGGGCGCGCTCGTGCACCCGCAAAGCCGCCGCCTGATCGGGCGCCGGTTCGGGAATCGTCATCAGTCCACGCAGCGACAAGCCCGGCAAACCCTGCACCGCCTGTGCCAGCGCCAACACGTCCTGCGGCGCCACACCGGCCTTGTTCATGCCGCCGTCAATATTGACCTGCAGACACACCTGTAGCGGCGCCAGATGCGCCGGCCGCTGCTCAGACAAGCGCTGGGCAATCTTGAGCCGATCGACGCTGTGCACCCAGTCAAAGTGTTCGGCCACGGCCCGTGTCTTGTTGCTCTGCAGCGCGCCGATGAAATGCCAGCGCAAGGGCGACGCCCGATCCTGCGTGCGCGCCCAGGCCGCCAACGCAGCGATCTTGTCCACGCCCTCTTGCACATAGTTCTCGCCGAAGTCGCACTGCCCGGCCTGCACCGCCTCGATGACCGCCTGCGGCCCGAAGGTTTTGGAGACGGCCAGCAATGTCACACAGCGCGGCTCTCGGCCCGCATCTGTACACGCTTTGTCAACGCGCTTGCGCACCTGTTCCAACTGGGTTGAGATCGAGGCCATGGACAAACTGTAACCGCGAAAGGCCCGAGGAATCCGCCATGACGCTGACCGAGCTGCTCAGTCTTGCCATCGCCCAAGACGCCTCCGATCTGCATCTGTCCAGCGGGACGGCGCCCGTGCTGCGGGTGCAGGGACAGCTGCGCCGGCTGGAGCTGCCGGCACTGAGCGCCGAGCAGGTGCAGGCCATGGCCCAAACGGCGATGACGGCGGCGCAGTACCAGGCCTGGGGTGCGCTGCGCGACATTGACGGCGCCGTGGAGCAGCCGGGGCTGGGGCGCTTCAGGTTCAACGCCTACACGCATCATCAGGGTCCGGCGCTGGCGCTGCGGCACATTGCCTCGCGCATTGGGTCGCTGCAAGAGCTCAGGGTTCCGGCTGCGCTGGCCGATCTGGTGCTCAGGCCGCAAGGCCTGCTGCTGGTCACCGGACCGACCGGCTCAGGCAAATCGAGCACGCTGGCGGCCCTGCTGCAGCACCGAATGGCGCAGCAGCCGTGTCACCTGATCACGATTGAAGACCCGATCGAGTTCGTGCATCGCACCGAGCTCGGGCTGGTGCACCAGCGCGAGCTGGGCACGCATGCTGCGAGCTTCGATCAGGCGCTGCGGGCGGCGCTGCGCGAGGACCCCGATGTGATCATGGTCGGCGAGTTGCGCGACCGGCCCACCATCGAGCTGGCCATCACGGCAGCAGAGACCGGCCACCTGGTGCTGGCCACCGTGCACACCAACGGGGCAGCGCAGACCATCGACCGGCTCATTGATGGGTTTGCTGCAGCCGACAAGGAGATGGTGCGCACCATGCTGTCCGAATCGCTGCTGGCCGTGGTCTCGCAAGTGCTCTGCCCGGGCCGCGCCGGCGGCCGCGTGGCGGTGCACGAGGTTCTGGTGGCCACCGCTGCGGTGCGCAACCTGGTGCGCGAGAACAAGCTGGCTCAGCTCCACTCGGTCATGCAAACCGGCTCGAGCCTGGGCATGCAGACGCTCGATCAGGCGCTGGCTGAAAGCGTACGGCGGCAGTTGGTGATTGCCCAGCAGGCACGGCGCCTGGCACGAAACCCGGACAATATTGCGCTTTGAGCCATCCCGGGCGCCGTGCCCGGCCACCCTGACCTGACCCCGCCGAGGACCTGCATGAACCCCGCATCGATCAACCCCCGCCCCTACGAGCCCAGCACCCCGCGGCGCCTGGCCTTCCTTGGTCTGGGCGTCATGGGCTATCCCATGGCCGGCCACCTGGCACGCGCCGGTCACTCGGTCACCGTCTACAACCGCAGCGCAGCCAAGGCGCAAAGCTGGGTGCAGGAATTTGGCGGCCGCAGCGCGGCCACACCGCGCCTGGCCGCGCAGGACGCCGACATGGTGCTGTGCTGCGTCGGCAACGACGACGACTTGCGCTCGGTGGTGCTGGGCGCCGACGGCGCCCTGGCCGGCATGAAGGCCGGCGCCTGCCTGGTCGACCACACCACCGCATCGGCCCAGGTGGCGCGCGAGCTGTATGCAGCGGCGCAACAAGCGGGCCTGCATTTCATCGATGCCCCCGTCTCGGGCGGACAAGCCGGTGCGCAAAACGGCCTGCTGACCGTCATGTGCGGCGGCGACGCATCGGCCTTCGAAAGCGTCAAACCCATCGGCATGTCCTTTGCCAAGGCTTTCACCCTGATGGGTCCGTCGGGCGCGGGTCAGCTGACCAAGATGGTCAACCAGATCTGCATTGCCGGCCTGGTGCAAGGCCTGAGCGAGGCCATCGCCTTCGGTCAGGCGGCGCAACTGGACCTGGACAAGGTGCTCGAGGTGATCGGCAAGGGCGCGGCCCAAAGCTGGCAGATGGACAACCGCGGCAAAACCATGGCTCGCGACGAATTCAACTTTGGCTTTGCCGTCGATTGGATGCGCAAAGACCTCGGGCTGGTGATGGACGAGGCCAAGCGCAACGGTGCGCGTTTGCCCGTGACCGCACTCGTCGACCAGTTCTATGCCGACGTGCAGGCCCTGGGCGGACAGCGCTGGGACACCTCCAGCCTGATCAAACGGCTGCGCTGAGCGCTGCCATCGAGCGGCCGGGGTCGACCCCCGCCGCCTGGCCTTACTTACCGGCCGCTTGCAGCCGATCGAGCTCTTGCTGGCTGATCGTCTCGAACATGCGCACCACGCGCTGCACGCCGCTGACGGAGCGAGCCGCCTCAGTGGCCTGCGCCCCTTCTGCGGCGGTGACGCGGCCCATCAGGTAGACCACCGAGCGCTCGGTGGTGACTTTGACCGCCGTGATGGGCACTTTCTTATCGATGAAAGCGGCCTTGACCTTGCCGGTGATCACCAGATCGGCCGATCGATCACGCAACGAGGCCGAGTTCGCGACAGCCAGATCATTGACCACCGAGGCCACGTTCTGAACCGCCTGGACAATGCGCTCGGCCGCCTGCTTGTCCGCGGGGTTGCCCACCTCGCCGGTCAGCAGGGCCTGGCGGTTGTAGGCCGTGACATCGATGCGAACACGCGTGCCCAGCTGGTCCCGGATCGCTGACTGGGCCCGCAGCTCGATGCTTTCATCTTCCAGCTGGGTGCCAGCCGTGCGCCGGTCCGACGCCACCATGACCGTGCCAGCGGCCCCGGCCAACATCAACGGCGCGCAGGCGCTCAGGGTGCTGGCCACCAAGGCCACGCCCAGTCCGATCTGAATCACACGTTTGAATCGCTTCATTGCTGTTTCTCCTGATCACCAAGTAATTGAGTATCCACCCCGTCGCAGATGCAGTGCAGAGCCAGGAGGTGAACCTCCTGAATCCGGGCGGTGCGTTCATGGGGCACGCTGATGTGCACGTCGGTCTCGCGCAGCACCTGTCCGATCTTGCCGCCGCCCTTGCCCGTCAGGGCCACCACCACCATGTCGCGCTCGTGCGCCGACTCGATGGCGGCCAGCACATTGGCCGAATTGCCGCTGGTGCTGATGGCCAGCAGCACATCGCCGGCACCGCCCAAGGCGCGCACCTGCTTGGCAAAGATCACGTTGAAGTCGTAGTCGTTGGCGATCGCCGTCAAGATGGAGCTGTCGGTGGTCAGGGCAATGGCCGCCAACTCAGGCCGCTCGCGCTCGTAGCGGCCCACGAACTCCGCCGCAAAGTGCTGGGCATCGGCCGCCGAGCCGCCGTTGCCGCAGGCGAGCACCTTGCCGCCACTGGTGACGCTGGCCAAAATCGCCTGCACCGCAGCGGCGATCGGCTTGGACAACAACTGCGCGGCCTGGTACTTGAGGTCGGCGCTGTCGATAAATTGCTGCTCTATGCGTTGCTCAAACATGGCTGGCAATCATACCGGCTTCGACACCCCCTTCAATGCCCCCTTCAATGCCCCATTTGATGCCCGGCATGGATCCGGGTCAAAAAGCCTCGAAAGCGCCCTTGAGCCAGGTGAGCCTGGCGCCGCCCTGGTTGATCGAGCTGTCGACCACGCCATCGATCGCGCCGTCAATCAACACCACATCGAAGCGGCAAGGCGGCACGCTCGTCAGGCGGGCCAGGTAATGGCGAGCCGCATAGACGATGCGTCTTTGCTTGATCGCGCCGATGCTTGCGCCAGCGCCGCCGTGGCCCTTTGCGCTGCGCTGGCGAACCTCGACAAAGACCAGCGTGCCGTCGGGTTCGCGCATGATCAGATCGATCTCGCCGCCGCCGCGGCCGGGCGTGCGAAAATTCGATTCGAGCCAGCGCAGGCCGCGTTGCTGCAGATGCGCGCGGGCAAGGGCCTCGGCCCGATCGCCGCGACCCTTGGTGGTGGTCGGCCCGCTGCTCGATGAGCTCAGCCGGCCCGCTGATGGACCAGGCTGCTGACCGGACTTTTGCATTGAACCCATCTTTCGACCTGGCGCGGGAGGCCGCCCGCAACGCCGCCGGCTTGCAACACCATCCCACAGGCGCACTGTACGTGGTCGCCACCCCCATCGGCAACCTGGCCGACATCAGCCTGCGCGCCCTGCACGTGCTCGGCCTGGTCGATGCGATTGCCTGCGAAGACACCCGCCACACGCAAGCCATGCTGCGCCATTACGGCATCGAGCGCCCCCTGCTGGCCGTGCACCAGCACAATGAGGCCCAAGCCGCACTGGAGGTGGTCAGGCGTCTGCAGAGCGGCCAACGCGTGGCCTGTGTCAGTGATGCAGGCACCCCTGCCATCAGCGATCCGGGGGCGCGCTTGGTGGCGACGGTGCGCCAGGCCGGCTTGGGCGTGGTGCCGCTGCCCGGGGCCAGCAGTCTGAGCACGGTGCTCAGCGTGGCCGGGCTGGGCATCGAAGGGCCCGTTGTTTTTGCGGGCTTCTTGCCCACCAAATCTAGCGAGCGCGAGCACCGGCTTGCGCAGCTGGCCCACGCGGGGCACGCCGTGGTCCTGCTCGAGGCGCCGCACCGGATCGAGGCCCTGGCCGCCCAACTGGCTGGCCTGGGCGATCGCGCCGTCACGGTTGGCCGTGAATTGACCAAGCAGTTCGAGCAGATCGTGACCCTGCCCGCGGCGCAATTGCCGCACTGGCTGGGCCAGGATGCGCAGCGCACCCGAGGCGAATTTGCGCTGGTGCTGCATCCGCAGCCGCAGCAAGTGGACCCCTGGCCAGAGCATGAACGCGTGCTCACAGCCCTGCTCGAGCATGTGCCGTTGAAGACGGCGGTGCAACTGGCCGCACAGATCACCGGGGCGCCTCGCAACGAGCTGTACGAACGGGCGCTGCGCCTGAGGCCGTCGTGAACCCGAACGCGTCGCAGCTGTGGCGCGCGCCCATGTGGGCCCTGGCCCTGTTGCTGGCCCTGCTGAGCATGCTCGCGCCGTTTGCGGTTGACACCTACCTGCCGGCCTTCACGGGTATCGCGCAAAGCCTCGATGCCAGCGCCGTGCAAATGCAGCAAACCCTTTCGAGCTACCTGTTCGGCTACGCCTTCATGAACCTGTTTCACGGCGCCCTGTCCGACAGCGTGGGGCGCAGGCCCGTGATCCTGGCGGGCACGGCGCTGTTTGCGCTGGCCTCGGCCGGCTGCGCGCTGTCCGAGAGCATCGGCGCTTTGGTCACCTTTCGCGCGCTGCAAGGCATGAGCACGGGCGCGGGGGTGGTGGTGTCAAGAGCCATCATCCGGGACATGTTCCCGCCGGCGCAGGCGCAAAAGGTGATGAGTCAGGTGACGATTTACTTTGGCATCGCGCCGGCCGTGGCGCCCATCATCGGCGGCTGGCTCTTTGTGCACATCGGCTGGCACAGCATCTTCTGGCTGCTCACGGCCTTGGGCCTGGCTCTGCTGCTGGCGGTCTACAAGCTGCTGCCCGAGACGCTGCATGTGCAGCAGCGGCAATCCTTTGCACCGGGCCATCTGCTGCGCGGCTACTGGCAGCTGGCCTCGAGTCCACGCTTTTTGCTGCTGGCCCTGGCCAGTGGGATTCCGTTCAACGGCATGTTTTTGTACGTGCTTTCGGCACCAGCCTTTTTGGGCGACTTGCTGGCCCTGGCACCGACCCAGTTTTTCTGGTTCTTTGTGCTCAACATCGGCGGCATCATGGCCGGCGCCTGGCTCAGCGGGCACCAGGCCGGCAAATGGCCGCCCAAACGCCAGATTCGGCATGGCTTTGTCATCATGCTGGTCAGCGGCGCCGTGAACCTGCTGGCCAATGGACTGTGGCCGGCCCATGCCAGTTGGGCCTTGCTGCCCATTGCCGTCTTCTCGTTCGGCTGGGCGCTGGTGGTGCCAGTGGTGACCTTGCTGCTGCTCGATCTGCACCCCGACCGCCGCGGCATGGCCTCATCGCTGCAAGCCGTGATCGGCGCACTGTCCAACGGCATCGTCGCCGGTGCGCTGGCCCCGCTCGTCATGCATTCGGCACTCCTGCTGGCCTTGGCCAGCTTGGCCATGCTGGGCATCGGGTTGCTGGCCTGGCTCTATTTGCATCGGCGCTGGCCGGAACTCGGTCGCCACGCGCAAGAGTTGCGACCGGCGCCTTGACCCAACACGCCGGACGCAACCCTAAAGGGCCCGCTCACGGAGGCTGACCGACTCGCAGTTGGCGGCGGTAATCCCAGGGCGCTTGCGGGCTGGCATCACGCCACAGACCCAAGCGCTCGGCCTGAGCCCCCTGCTCGGCCGCCGCATAGCGCTGCCGGTCAGCGGGCGTTTGCTCGGTCTCGTACTGCTTGTAATGCCAGGCCAGGCCGCGGCGCAATTGCTCAAGGTTGGCGTCGCGCCCGCCGATATGGATGGTGCCCACCCGCCTCCCATAGCGATCGACCTTGTCGTAAACCACCTCGACCGACTGACCGGCCACCAACTCGATCAGCGACTGGCGCGACCGGTCACCATAGGGCTGGCGGCTCTCTGGTGCATCAATGCCGGCCAAACGGATCTTGTGGGTCTGCTCGCTGCCATCCCTGAGGGTCACCGTGTCACCGTCGGAGACGGCAACCACCACGCCCAGCAGCGTCTCGGCGCGCACCGAGGGGGCGATAAGCAGCGCCAAAAACAGGCCCGCTGTGGCGAACGCGCGCAGCATCTCCCGGGACTTGGAGGCGTGCGCGCCGAGCGGCGATCGAAAGATCAGTCTTAAGGAGGCAAGACGTGACACAAGCAGACCGGGCGAACGCCCAAGTGCAAACAAAGGTCACGAATAGTATTCAAAACATTAACTTAAGACAAGTTGGCTCAGGCTCGAGTGGCCCGTCGCCCGGGCGGGCGGTGAGGTCTCAACGCATCACAGCCGAGGCCATAGCGGCATAGGTGGGAATGCCCAGCAAAATATTGAGCGGGAACGTCAAACCCAGGGACAAGCCGAAATACAGTGAAGGGTTGGCCTGCGGGATGGCATGACGCAAGACGGCAGGCACCGCAATATAGGAAGCGCTGGCCGCCAGCACCATCAGCAGCACGGTGTCACCCAGCGGCAGCCCGACCAGGCGCGCCAGCATCAGCGCCAAGCTCGCATGCACCACCGGCGCGATGACGGCGTAAGCGAGCAGCCAGGGCGACTGGCCCCGCACCTGCGGCAAATTGCGCGCCGCCAGCAGCCCCATGTCAAGCAGGAAGAAGGCCAGCATGCCTTTGAAGAGATCGCCGGAGAAAGGCTGCATCGCCTGCCGCCCGGACTCGCCCGTGATCAAGCCCACCAGCATAGAGCCCAAGAGCAGCAATTGAGCCCCTTCGGTGAAGGACTCGTGCAACACCTTGCGCATGGACAGGCCCGGTGCGCCAGCGCCCGCAGGAGCGCCATGGCCGCCAGCGGCCTCGCGCTGGCGCAGCGAATTGGCAAAAAGCACCGCCAAGATGATGGCCGGTGACTCCATCAAGGCCATCGCAGCCGCCATATGCCCCCCATAGGCGATGCCCTGGGTCTCTAGAAACTGAACCGCGGTCAGAAAGGTCACGGCGCTGACCGAGCCGTAGGTCGCAGCCAAGGCCGCCGCGTCATAAGGGCCCACCCAAAGACGAAGCAGCCGCAGCGCCAGGACAGGCACGACAACAGCCAGGGCCAGGGCGCACAGCAAGCCGCCCACCACATGTTCGGTCAGGCCCGACTCGGCCAAGGCAAAGCCGCCCTTGAGGCCCAGCGCCATCAACAGGTAGAGCGAGAGAAAGCGCGAGATCGGCGTGGGGATCTCGAGGTTGGACTTGAGGGCGCCGGCAAAGGCGCCAAAGGCGAAGAAAAGAATGGCCGGATCGAGCAGGTTGTTCATAGAGGTCAGCTTTCGGTCGGGGATCTTATGGAATCAGAAAACATTTGTAAAATCGATATTTAGGCATGGTTCCATCGATAAAAATCTATGAATGTGACGTTCAGACAGTTGCGCCTTTTCCTGGCGCTGGCCGAAACCGGATCGGTCAGTGGCGCGGCCCGGGTGATGCACGTGACGCAACCGACTGCCTCCATGCAGCTGCGCGAGGTGACACGGGCCGTGGGACTGCCGCTGTACGAGGTCATTTCCCGGCGCGTGCACCTGACCGAGGCCGGTATCGCGCTGGCTCGCACCGCTCGCGCCATGGTCGGCGAGTGGGAGTCGCTGACGCAAACAGTCGATGGGCTCAAGGGGCTGACGCGAGGACGCCTGCGGCTGGCGGTGGTGAGCACCGCGCAGTACTTCATTCCGCGGCTGTTGGGGCGCTTTTGCGCCAGTCACCCTGACGTCGATGTCGCGCTGCAAGTGCTCAACCGCGACGGGGTGCTCGCACGCATGCGCGACAACCTCGATGAGCTCTACATCATGTCCATGCCACCGAGCGACATCGAGCTGGAGGACCGGGTTTTCATGAGCAACCCGCTGGTGGTGATCGCATCGACCGGCCACCGGCTGGCCCAGCGCAAGACGCTCACGCTGCGCGATCTGCGCGAGGACCGGTTCATCTTGCGCGAACGCGGCTCGGGCACGCGCATGGCGGCCGACGCGCACTTCAAGGGCGCCAAGTTCACCGCGCAGGTGAGGCTGGAGTTGGGCAGCAACGAAGCTATTCGGGAAGCCGTCGCGGCAGGGCTGGGGGTCTCGGTGGTGTCCAGGCATGCCCTGGGCCAGCGCCCGGCCACCCAGCACGGGGTGACGGTGCTGCCCGTTGAAGGCTTTCCGGTGCCCTCACAGTGGCACATTGTGTGGCCCAAAGGCAAACGGCTCTCACCTGTGGCGCAGGTCTTCGGCGAGCACTTGCAGGCGCAGGCCAAATCGTGGGCCTGAAGCGGCGTCGTAGGCTGCTGGCGCGGCTGGCTGGAATCGAACCAGCGACCCTTGGCTTCGGAGGCCAATACTCTATCCACTGAGCTACGCCAGTTTTAGCATGTGAATCAACAAGTTACCGACAGAACGCTTTCACGAACAAGGCTGCTGACCACCTCCTGACCACCGGAGGTTATGTATGGCTGCAATCCGCAGGCGCGGCAGCAAATGGCAAGCTCGAGTCAAACGGGATGGCCGGTCTATTGAAAAGTCGTTCCTGACGAAGGCTGATGCCCTGCGCTGGGCAAGGACAGTGGAGGCTGACATTGAGCGGGGCGTGTTTCGTCCCAGAGGCGAATCCAGCCAAATGTCGTTGCAAGCCGCGCTCGAAAGGTACGGCAGGGAGGTGACGCCTCAGAAACGCGGCGCGAATATTGAGTACTGCCGAATCCGTACGCTGAAAGCGCACCCCCTCGCGCAAAGGACGCTTGCCTCGATTCGAGCATCCGACGTTGCTGCCTACAGGGATGAGCGCAAACACGCTGGCAAGGCCGCAAGCACCCTCGCCAAAGAACTCGGTTTAGTGTCAAGCATCTTCAAGATCGCAATCGCAGAATGGGGTATGGACGACCTTTCCAATCCAGTTGTGGGCGTCAAGAAGCCGCGCCAGCCCCATGGAAGGCAGCGCCGCCTTCTGCCGGGCGAAGAAGAACTACTCTTACAGTCCTTCTCTTACGCAGGGAAAAACAGCACTGATCGCCCCAAGGTGTCCGCGAATCAGTGGGTGCATCCGATTGTGATCATTGCCATAGAGACTGCGATGCGACGTGGCGAGATTTTGAGCCTGAGGTGGGAGCACATTGACCTTGCTAAGCGCGTCGCGCATCTACCCATGACGAAAAACGGGACTAGCCGTGACGTGCCGCTGTCATTGCGGGCCGTACAGACCTTTCATAGCCTGCCGCGCTCAATAGACGGCCGTGTATTTCCGATCTCGGCAAATGCTTTCAAGTTGTCCTACCAAAGGGGCTTGAAGAGAGCGCGGCGTCGTTACCTAGAAGATGCAAGCACCCCCGACCTCAACATGTTCGCCGATCTTCGTTTTCACGATTTAAGGCACGAAGCGACCAGCCGCCTAGCGAGCAACTTCGAGGCGCACGAGCTAGCGAAGGTGACGGGGCACAAAGACCTCAAGATGCTGTTGACCTACTTTCACCCTAGGGCTGAGGAACTAGCCCGAAAACTTGGCTGATCGGCTTCGCGACCCGCAATTCTTCTTGTCGCAGCGTCTTCACCTGTCCTCACGGGTGACCACGACCCTACCCGAGACCAACATGAACCATCCAACGCAATCCATAAAACGTCAAATTGAGGCCCGATATGTCAGGGCGCTGGCCCCTAACTACGACCCTGTGCGCCATGATTTTGAACTTGGTCTGGCCGACCGAATGGACGCCGAAGCCCGGTCGATTCTGATACCTCCAAAACCACTCCAAATGGGCCTAGGAGGCGAGATAGTGCCTTCGGTGGAGGATGGGCTGCCCGGACTGGAATCGGCGCTCCAAGAGCCGGATCTGCTCAACGCTGAAGCCTCCAA
>JAIXWZ010000129.1 GCA_027491035.1 Comamonadaceae bacterium
GGCCGCCTTCGGCCGACGAGCAGGAGCGCCATGCTGACCATCGATTACTACTTCACGGCCCAAAGCCCCTGGACCTGCTTGGGCCACGATCGCTTCGTGCGCATGGCCGAGGCGGCCGGTGCGCAGGTGCGCGTCTTGCCGGCTGACTTCGGCCAGATCTTTGCGGCCTCTGGCGGTCTGCCTCTGGCCAAGCGGGCGCCCCAGCGCCAGGCCTATCGCTTGGTGGAGCTGCGCCGTTTCAGTGCGCATCTGGGCGTGCCCATGAACCTGCAGCCGCGCTTTTTTCCGGTGGCCGCCGACGATGCGGGCCGGCTCATCATCGCCGCCAGCCTAGAAGGCGGCAGCCAGGCGGCGCTGGCCCTGAGTGGGGCGATCTTTTGCGCTGTCTGGCAGCAAGAGCGCAACATTGCCGACGCCGATACCCTGGCCGCGCTGCTGGCCGAGCAGGGCTTGCCGGCGGCCTGGCTTGAACGCTCGCGCGGCGAGCCGGTGCAGCAGGCTTATCAGGCCCACACCGGGGCAGCGATTGCGGCGGGCGTTTTTGGCGCGCCCAGCTATGTCGTGGAGGGCGAGATTTTTTGGGGCCAAGACCGGCTCGATTACTTGGAGCGTCGACTCGCGGCACAATGAAAGTGTGGCGGTGCACCCCGGCAGGGGCCACGGCCCGTCCCGGCAATCCACGATCCTCATGAAAGGGCTAATGACATGGGTCAGTTCATCAACCTCTCGGCCGCCGACGGTTTTAGCTTTCCGGCCTATGTGGCCGAGCCTGCAACCGGCAAGGCCCGCGGCGCCGTGGTGGTGCTGCAGGAGATTTTTGGCGTCAATTCGCACATTCGCGCGGTGGCCGATGGCTATGCGGCCGACGGTTATCTGGCCGTGGCGCCGGCCACTTTTCACCGCGTCAAGCAAGGCGTCGAGCTGGGCTACACCGCTGACGACATGGGCGCCGGCATTGCGCTTAAATCGGCGGTTGAGGCCCTGCCTGCACCGGGCGTGATGGCCGACATCGAGGCGGCGGTGGCCTACGCCAGTCGCGCCGGCAAGGTCGGTGTGGTCGGCTACTGCTGGGGCGGCTTGCTCGCCTGGCGCACGGCCTGCCTGGTCAAGGGCGTGAGCGCGGCGGCACCCTATTACGGCGGCGGCGTGACCACGCCGGCCGAGGCGGCGCGCAAGCCCCTGTGCCCGGTGATGGCCCACTTTGGTGAGAAAGACCACTGGATCCCGATTGACACGGTGCAGGCTTTTGCCCAGGCGCAGCCCGGCACCCAGGTGCATGCCTACGCTGCCGACCATGGCTTTAACTGCGACCAGCGCGGCTCTTGGGATGCGCCGGCAGCCAAGCTCGCCCGCGAGCGCACACTGGCGTTTTTTGCCCAGCACGTGGGCTGATCTGCGCGGGCGGCTGGGGCGGCCGGTACAGCTGGCCCCAGCTGGCCTCAGCTGGCCGCCAGCGCCTCGTCGAGCACCTCGACCCAGTGGCGCACCGGCGTGTCTGTGCCGCTTTGCAGGTGGGTGATGCAGCCGATATTGGCCGAAACGATGGTCTGCGGGCGCTGCTCGCTCAGGTGGCCGAGCTTGCGGTCGCGCAGCGCGTAGGCCAGCTCGGGCTGCAGCACCGAATAGGTACCGGCTGAGCCGCAGCACAAATGGGGCTCGACGCGGGCGGTGGCCACGTCAAAGCCCAAAGCGCCCAGGTGCTGCTCGACCCCGCCGCGCAGCTGCTGGCCGTGCTGCAGCGTGCAAGGCGGGTGGTAGGCCAGCTTGGAGGCAGCGGCGCCGTCAATGCGGTTCTTGAGCATCGGCACCAGCTCGGGCAGCAGCTCACTCAAGTCGCGCGTGAGCGCGCTGATGCGTTGGGCCTTGGCTGCATAAGCGCCATCGCGCGCGAGATGGTGGCCGTACTCCTTGACCGTCACGCCGCAGCCCGAGGCGTTCATCACGATGGCCTCGACCTCGCCGGCTTCGACCAGCGGCCACCAGGCGTCGATGTTGCGGCGCATCTGTTCGAGCCCGCCGGTCTGGTCGTTGAGGTGGAACTTGACCGCGCCGCAGCAGCCCGCCTCGGGCGCAATCACGCTCTGGATGCCGCAGGCATCGAGCACGCGCGCCGTGGCGGCATTGATGTTGGGCGCCATCGCCGGCTGCACGCAGCCGCCGAGCATCAGCATCTTGCGGGCGTGCTGGCCGGTGGGCCACTGGCCGGCCGCTCGGGCCTCGGGCACTTTGTTCTTAAGCGTGGCCGGCAGCAGGCCGCGCACCGCCTGACCGAGCTTCATGGCCGGCGCGAACAGAGGCGAGGGCAGGCCCTCCTTGAGCGCCCAGCGCACCGCTTTTTCGCCTGCTGGGCGCGGCACCTGCTCGTCGACGATCTTGCGGCCAATATCGACCAGGTGTCCGTACTGCACGCCGCTGGGGCAGGTGCTTTCGCAGTTGCGGCAGGTCAGGCAGCGGTCCAGGTGCAGCTGCGTCTTGCGCGTGGGCTGCTCGCCTTCGAGCACCTGCTTGATCAGGTAGATGCGCCCGCGCGGCCCGTCAAGCTCGTCGCCAAGCAGCTGGTAGGTGGGGCAGGTGGCGGTGCAAAAGCCGCAGTGCACGCATTTGCGCAAGATCGCCTCGGCCTGCTGGCCTTCGGGCGTGTGCTGGTACTGGGGCGCCAGGTGGGTTTGCATGGTCGCTCCTCAAAAGCCCAAGCGACCCGTGGCGAACACGCCTTGCGGGTCAAATTGTTTTTGCAGTTCGCGCGCGATGCGCTGCTGCACCGCCCCCGGCAGGCTGCCTGTTGCGGCCTGTCGGTCTTGATTGCCGCCCAGCTGGCTGGAGCGAAACAGCGTGGCATGACCGCCGGCGGCCTGCGCAGCCTGGCGCAAGCCGGCTGCGGCGCCGATCGGTGCCCACAGCCAGCGCTGCGCGCCCTGCCACTCGATGTACTGCCCCCCTGCGCTGGCGCCCGGCAGATCGATGACCGCAGCCGTTTGCGGCACCGACAGGCGCCACAGGCACAGATCCTCAGCCGGCGGCTCAAAAAAGGGCAAGGTCTGCTCGCCACTGGCGCGCCAGTCCTGCGCCGCTTCGTGCGGGTCCATGCGCAACACCCGGGCGCCCAGCGCCCGCGCATCGTCGCCCATGCGCGTTGCGGCCGCCTCGACCGCTGCCACCGCGCCCCGCAGGCGCACAAACAGGTAGTCCTCACCTGGTTCGGCGCTGCGGTCGTGCACCCAGGCGCTGGCATTCAAGGGCAGAGGCAGCCCACCCCAGCGGTGCAGCAGGTCCAGGGCACTCTTCTGGCCGATGCCCGCGCACATCAGCGTCGCTTCGGCGGGGGCCACCGGCAGCACCTTGAGCGAGACCTCGGTGATCAGGCCCAGTGTGCCCCAGCTGGCCGCCAGCAGGCGCGAGACGTCATAGCCAGCCACATTCTTCATGACCTGACCGCCAAAAGTGAGGTCTTGCCCCTGGCCGTTGATCAGCCGCACGCCCAGCACAAAGTCGCGCAGCGCGCCCACGCTGGCCCGCGCTGGCCCCGACAGACCGGCAGCGACCATGCCGCCGACGGTGGCGCCGGGGCCGAAGTGCGGCGGCTCAAAGGCCAGAGTCTGGCCCTTTTCAGCCAGCGCAGCGTCCAGTTCAGCCAGCGGCGTGCCACAGCGGGCCGTGACCACCAGCTCGCTGGGCTCGTAGCTGACGATGCCGGCATACGCGCGGGTGTCGAGCGCCTCGCCTTGCAGGGGTGCGCCCCAGAAGTCCTTGGTGCCGCCGCCGCGCAGGCGCAAGCGGCGTCCATCAGCAGCAGCCGCGCGCACCGCGTCGATGAGGTGTTGGCGTTGGGTGTCCATGGGCGGCGATGGTAAACCGACGTTGCACACCGCCGGGTGAATTTTTTGAGCGCGGGGTGTGTGGGAAATTGCGCAAGGTGGCCCCCGCCCTTTGGGGCGCCCGTCAACGCCGGGCGTATCCAGACTTGAATCGGCCTTCAGTTACAGTTCCCATCATCAAATACGGCTGTGCTTGATCACTGATCCCCATGCTCGACCTCGGCGCCAGGAACGGCTCCAAAGACTTTTGTACGAAAAGGCTGCCGCTCATCAGCGGCGGCACCTCAATACCCTTGGGCTGCCCATGACCCCCCAACTTTGCACCCTCATGGCCCAGTACAACCGCTGGATGAACCTGCGGCTGTACGAGGCCGCCGCCAAGCTGGCGCCCGAGGCGTTGTTTGCGCACCGAGGCGCTTTTTTTGGCTCGTTGTTTGACACGCTCAACCACATCGTGGCGGCCGACTTGATCTGGCTGCATCGGTTTGCGCGCCACCTGGGGCCCGCTGCGCTGCCCATGCAGGGCTTGCCCAGTCCTGGCGCACTGACCGAGCGCATGGCCGCATCGCTCGAAGAGCTGCAGGCCTTGCGCGCCCAGACCGATGAGATCGTGATCACTCTGGCTGACCAGGTGCAGCCCCAGCATCTGGCCAGCGTGATCCGCTACACCGACACCTTGGGCCAAAGCCAGGCCAAGAACTTGGGCCTTCTTTTGCAGCACTTCTTCAACCACCAGACCCACCACCGCGGGCAGGCCACCACCTTGCTGTTTCAAGCGGGGGTGGATATCGGTGTGACCGATTTTGCTGCGCTCATCCCCAGTCAGCAATGAGTGGTGGACATGTGGCGCACCGCATGTGCGATCACACGCCCAGCGTGACGACTCCAGCCTTATCCAAGGCGCCGATAAGCCCCAGCCAGGGTCAGCCAGGAATGGACCGGCCAGGGTGAGCGCGGCTGGGATACATCGCCGCCGAAGACCACGCAGCCGCTGCTGAGCATGCGGGGGTGATGCGCGTCAAAGCGCTTGAGCCCTTTGAAGTAGTCCGGGTTGACGGTGGCCCCTGCCTTGATCTCAATGGCGTGCAGCTGCCTGCCCGCCGGCATGAGCAGGTCCACCTCGTTGCCTTCGGCGTCGCGGTAGAAGTACAGCGGGCTGTTCTCACCTTGGTTAAAGCGGTCTTTCAGCGCCTCCATCACGATGAAATTTTCGAACAAGCCACCCCACAGCGGATCACGCTGCACCTGCTCGGGTGTGCGCAGCCCGAGCAGCCAACAGGCCAGTGCGGTGTCGCAAAAGTAGAGCTTGGGCGATTTGATGAGGCGCTTGCTGCTGTTGACAAACCAGGGCGGCAGCACATGAACGATGAAGCTCGTTTGCAGCAAGTCCAGCCAGCTGCGCGCGGTAGGCTGCGAAATTCCGGCGTCATTGGCTAGGCTGCTGAGGTTGATCAGCTGGCCGATGCGGCCGGCGCACAGGCGTACAAAGCGTTCAAACAGGCGCAGGTCTTGCACGGCGGCCAGCTGTCGCAAGTCGCGTTCGACATAGGTGGCAAAGTAGTCGCCCATGGCTTGGGAGGGCTGCAGCTTGAGGTTGTGTACCCGGGGGTAAAACCCGTTGAGAAGACAGGTGGGCAGCGCCAATGGGTCTTGTGGGTCGATGGTTCGAGTCGATGCCACTTCGGCCAAGGTCAGCGGCAGCAGCCGCAACAAGGCAGTTCGTCCGGCCAGGGACTGGCTGACCTGGGTCATCAGCTCAAACTGCTGACTGCCGGTAAGGATGAATTGGCCCGGTGCGCCCCTGGCGTCGACCATACCCTGCAGGTAAGAGGGCAGATCGGGTGCGCGCTGAATCTCGTCGAGCACAGCGCCAGTTTTGTAGGCGGCCAAAAAGCTTCGCGGGTCTTCGATGGCAAAACGCCGGATGTCCGGATCTTCCAGCGTGACATAAGGTTTTTCTGAAAAGACTGTCTTTGCCAGAGTGGTCTTGCCGCTCTGGCGCGGCCCCACCACCGTGACCACGGGGTACTGCTGCGCCAAGTGCCGAAGAAGGGGTTCGATATCACGTTTGATCATCCTGCGGAGTCTATCAAAAACCCGTAAATTCAAAATCAAATCTTCAATTTGCAGGAAATCTGACGGTGTGCTGCCCGATGAAGGTCTGTTTTGGGCTTGGCCTGCCGGAAGCATTTGCTCACTTTTGGAGTGCTGGAAGACTTCACTTCAAAGCCGATGCGCCTGCACCAGGGTGGCCCGGCAGGGGCGCGCAACCCTTTCAATCTCCGCCTTGCCGATGGACGAAGACCGGTGATGCACGAGGCAGAGCACCCAAGAAAAAAGCCCGTCAGCTTGCGCTGACGGGCCAACATCCAAAGGAGACTCTCTAACAAATCACCAGGGGAGCTGCTCTCAAGCCCACCCCCCTGCCGGCGCAGCTTCAACGGTTGTAGGCCGTCTCGCCGTGGGAGCTGATGTCCAGGCCTTCGCGCTCTTGCTCTTCGCTCACACGCAGGCCGATGGTCATGTCGACGATCTTGAAGGCGATCACCGAAACCACGCCCGACCACACCAGGGTGATGAGCACAGCCTTGAGCTGGATCCAGACTTGGCCCAGGATGGAGTAGTCGGCTGCGGTGACCATGGTGGCCGTGACCCAGTCGGCCACGTAGCCGGGGCCGCCCAGGCTGGGGCTGTTGAACACGCCGGTCAGCAGCGCGCCCAGGATGCCGCAAACGCCATGCACGCCAAACACGTCGAGCGAGTCGTCCGCGCCGAGCATCTTCTTGAGGCCGTTGACGCCCCACAGGCCAGCAAAACCCGCGATCAGGCCGATGATCAGACCGCCGCCGATGCCCACATTGCCCGCAGCCGGGGTGATGGCCACCAGGCCCGCCACAGCGCCCGAGGCGGCGCCCAGCATGGAGGCCTTGCCCTTGATCATGGCCTCGCCGATGCACCAGGTCAGCACCGCACCGGCGGTGGCCACCAGGGTGTTGAGGAAGGCCAGGGCGGCAAAGCCGTTGGCCTCCAGAGCCGAGCCGGCGTTAAAGCCAAACCAGCCCACCCACAGCAGGGCTGCGCCCACCATGGTCAGCGTCAGGCTGTGCGGGGCCATGGCTTCCTTGCCGTAGCCGATGCGCTTGCCCACCATGTAGGCGCCCACCAGACCGGCGACGGCCGCGTTGATGTGGACCACGGTGCCGCCGGCGAAGTCGAGCGCGCCCGACTGCCAGATGTAGCCGGCCTTGGCGGTCATCGCATCGACCACTTCCTTGCTGGTGTAGGCGTCAGGGCCCATCCAGAACCACACCATGTGGGCGACGGGGATGTAGCTGAAAGTGAACCACAGCACCATGAAGAACAGCACGGCAGAAAACTTCATGCGCTCGGCAAAGGCGCCGACGATGAGCGCGCAGGTGATGCCGGCAAAGGTGGCCTGGAAGGCGGCAAACACCACCTCGGGAATCACCACGCCCTTGCTGAAGGTCGCTGCGTTGGCAAAGCTGCCGGCCGCGTTGTCCCAGATGCCATTGAGCATGAAGCGGTCGAATCCGCCAAAGAAGGCGCCTCCTTCCGTGAAGGCCAGGCTGTAGCCGTAAACGACCCACAGCACGGCAATCATGGAGAAGGTCACCATCACCTGCATGAGCACCGAGAGCATGTTCTTGCTGCGCACCAGGCCGCCGTAAAACAGGGCCAGGCCGGGGATGGTCATCATGATCACGAGCACGGTGGCGGTCATCATCCAGCTGGTGTCGCCCTTGTTGGGCACGGGCGCCGCGGCCGCAGGGGCAGCGGGGGCTGCCGGCGCGCCTGCGGCGGGCGCGGCTTCAGCGGCTTTGGGGGCTTCGGCCGCAGCGGCTGCCGCAGGGGCAGGGGCTGCAGCCGGCGCGGGGGTTTGCGCCAGCACGGTCACGCTGCTGGTCAGCAGGCACAAGGCCAGGGAGGCAAGTAGTTTTTTCATGGCTCGAACTTCTTTCTCTGATGGATCAGCCTGCGGCTTTACAGCGCTTCTTTACCGGTTTCGCCGGTGCGAATGCGCACAACCTGCTCGAGGTCGTACACAAAAATCTTGCCGTCACCAATCTTGCCGGTGCGCGCAGAGCCTTCGATGGCCTCGATCACGCGCTCGACCAGGTCTTCTGAGACGGCCGCCTCAATCTTGACTTTGGGCAAAAAGTCCACCACGTATTCCGCGCCGCGGTAGAGCTCGGTGTGGCCTTTTTGGCGCCCGAAGCCCTTGACCTCGGTGACAGTGATGCCCTGCACGCCCATGGCCGAAAGCGCTTCACGCACCTCGTCGAGCTTGAAGGGTTTGATGATGGCGGTGACGAGTTTCATGTCTGGATTTCCTTTCTCACGGGCATGCAAAGAAGACAGGTGTGAGAGCAATCAAGCAGAGTCCGTGCCAGTGGCCGGTTTGGCCCCTCGCTCCGTTGTGCAAAGAATCGTTGCCATAGCGGGGCTGACGTGCGGCAAGAGCGGCTTTTTCTTGCGTCAGGGCCTACATTGAGCAGGCAGGCGGCCGGCTCGTCTGCACCGAAAAGGTGCTGGTTTGTGCACCGTTTTGGCGCAATCGGAGATCGACCCCCGCCATGAGCTTGTCTGTTGTGCACAGCCGCGCCCTGCTGGGCTTGCAGGCGCGCCCGGTTCTGGTGGAAGTCCATCTGGCCAATGGTCTGCCCAACTTCACGCTCGTGGGGCTGGCCGACACCGAGGTCAAGGAGGCGCGCGAGCGGGTGCGCTCGGCCATTGCCAACAGCGGCCTGGACTTTCCGCTCAACAAGCGCATCACGGTCAATTTGGCACCGGCCGACCTGCCCAAGGATTCGGGCCGTTTCGACCTGCCCATTGCCTTGGGCATCCTGGCCGCCGCCGGCCAGCTCGATGCGGCTCGGCTCGAGGCCTTCGAGTTTGCCGGCGAGTTGTCGCTGGGCGGGCAGCTGCGCCCGGTGCGTGGCGCCCTGGCGATGGCCCTGGCCGCGGCCGGTGCCCGTGCGCTGGTGCTGCCCAAGGCCAGCGCGCAGGAGGCCGCTTGCGTGAGCGAGGCCCGGGTCTATGCTGCCGGCGACCTGGCTGAAGTGGTGCGCCAGTTTCTGCCAGGCGAGCAAGCGGCCGATGAGCCCTGGGCGCGGGTGAGCCCGGCCGAGCGCCCGCCGGCGCCGCCCCAGCCCGATATGGCCGAGGTTAAAGGTCAGGCCGCGGCGCGCCGAGCGGTGGAGGTGGCCGCCGCCGGCGGTCACAGCCTGCTGCTCATGGGCCCGCCGGGTTCGGGCAAGTCCATGCTTGCCCAGCGACTGGCGGGCTTGCTGCCGCCGATGGACTTGCAAGCGGCACTGGAGAGCGCGGCCATTGCCTCATTGGCCGGCCGCTTTGCACCCGAGCGCTGGGCGCTGCGGCCCACCTGCGCGCCGCACCACACGGCCAGCGCCGTCGCCTTGGTCGGCGGTGGCTCGCCCCCCCGGCCCGGTGAAATCTCCCTGGCCCACGGCGGCGTGCTGTTTCTCGACGAATTGCCTGAATTTCCGCGCGCGGCGCTCGAGGCACTGCGTGAACCGCTGGAGACCGGCCGCATCCACATCGCCCGCGCTGCGCAGCGCACCGAGTTCCCAGCACGTTTTCAGCTGGTGGCGGCGATGAACCCCTGCCCCTGTGGCTATCTGGGCTCGAGCGTGCGAGCCTGCCGATGTTCGGCCGAACAGGTGGCCCGCTACCAGGGCAAGATCAGCGGGCCCTTGCTCGACCGCATCGATTTGCAGGTGGAGGTGGCCGCGCTGCCCCCCGATGAGCTGGTGCAAGGCGGCAGGGGCGAGCCCAGCGCTGCCATCGCCGCACGGGTGCAGGCCGCCCATCACGTGGCCCAAGAGCGCCAGGATTGCAGCAACGCGGCCTTGAGCGGCCAAGCGCTCGATGAGCATTGCGCGCTGCACGAGGGCGCCCGCCCCTTGCTCACCCAGGCCGCCACCCGGCTGGGGTGGTCGGGGCGCAGCATCCACCGCTGCCTCAAGGTCGCGCGCACCATCGCCGACCTGGCCGGCAGTGCGCACATTCAAGTCCCGCATCTGGCCGAGGCGATTCAGTACCGCAGGGGTTTGAAGGAGGGGTAGGTGTGAGCCCCCAGCCCTGGTGGCTGCGCCCTTGCGTTCGGGTTCGAGCGCGTCGATTGTTTCCAGTGCTTGTAGACTTTAAGGCACAAGTCGGCTGTGGTGCGCCGTCAAGAAGTAAGGAATGACGATGCTTCAACGTTTGGGCCTGGTGGCTCTGATGATGGTGCCGATGGCCGCCCTCGGCCAGAGCAAGGTGGTTGCTGGCGTGTGCACAGATCACCAGCGCAAGACGTCCTGCATCACGGCTCAAAGTGCGCTCCCACTGGTATTGCCGGGCGCCCGGCAAACCAAGTCTGAAGCGCTGCTCAGTGAGCGCAAATCCGCACGACTGGTCTACCTGCAGCCCCTTTTCATGACGGGCTCGGAGCAGCTGGCGCTGGGCATCACGGAGGTCGTGGAAAAAGACGCGCCCTCTGACGCTCGCCCCGATTGTCGCAACTGCGTGCCGAACATGATCCTCTCGGTTTTTGAGCCGACCAAGGGCGTCTGGCGGCTTGCCGCCCAGTCCAAAGAGTTGCCCGGGCTCGGCAGCTGGGGGCAGCTTCACACCAGGCTCAAGACAGTGGACCTTGGGCGGCGTCAGCTCTTGATCGCGATCGAGACCGGCTACACAGGGCAAGGGATCACTGAAACGGCCGTCGCGTATCACTTCGCCTACCTTGAGCCTGTGGGGCGACTGGGCCGCTCGGTCATCGACATCGGATCCATTGCCACTGGCGTGGACGCTTGCGGCGGTCTTGATCAGGACGCGACCGTCAGCCAAACGGACGTGCTGGTTCTTCGCCGGCGGGACCTTATGCCCGACTTCCTGACGGTGCAAACACAAACCCCCTGCGACGGTAGCAAAGCCGCCGAAAGTGCTGCTCCGGTCTTGTACCGGGTCAACTCCAGGACACTCAAGATTGAACAGGCTCGGTGAGTCGTCGCGCCCCAATTGGGTATCGCCGCCTTGAAGTGGGCACAGCCGATGAGGGCGGGCCAATCGGTCAGGCCGAGCGCTGCGCCCCTGTCGCTTACGGGCCAGATGCACGCCCGACGCCGTGGGACACTGTGGCCAATTTGAGTTCGGTGCCGTCTGCGCGGCCGCCCCCGCCTTGACCATGCTGTGTTGTCTCTTTGCCCAGGCGTGCCGCCGGCCTTCATGAGTCCCCAAGTCCTCGACAAGCCCCTGGTGCTGCGCCTGATCGGCCTGATGGTGCTGGCCCATCTGGCGTTTAGCGGCCTGCGCCTGACCTTGACCTTGTGGGCGGTGGCGCGCGGCATGACGCCGCTGGGTGTGGGCGTGCTGCTGAGCCTGCTGATGGTCATGCCCATGCTGACGGCCGTGGCCATGGGCCGCTGGAGCGACCGGGTGGGGTTTCGGGCGCCGGTGCGACTCGGCCTGTCCATGCTGCTGGCCGGTGGCCTGCTGGCGGCCTGGGCGCCGCAGGAGGGCGTGATGGGCCTGGGCTGCGTGCTCATCGGCTGGGGCGTGACCATGGTGCAGGTGGCCGTGACCCAGGCCATAGGCCAGGCCGCAGGCCCCGCCGGCGTGACCTGGAGCTACTCGGGCCTGAGCGTGGGCTTTTCGCTATCGGGCTTTATCGGCCCCTTGGTGGCCGGCGTGCTGATCGACACCATCGGCCACGGGCTCACGTTTTTGGCGATGTGTGCCACCTTGCCGGCCGGCTTGCTGCTGCTGGCCCGCACCGATTCGCCCTTGCTGCGGCCGACCCCGCGGCCGGCCGACGAGGCTCAGGCTGCAGCCCAAGGCAGTTTGCTGGTGCACGGGCCGATCCGGGTGGCCTTGATTACTGCGGCGCTGGTGGCGCTGTCGTGGGACCTGTTCAATTTCTTCATGCCGGTGCATGCGGCCGAGATGGGCCTGTCGGCCACGGCCATCGGTTCCCTGGCGGCGGCCTATTCGGCGGGCAGCCTGGCGGTGCGCCTGTTGCTGGGCCGCATCAGCGCGCAGATTGACGAGGCGCGCATCCTGACCGCTTCGCTGCTGCTGACGGTGCTGGTGTATGCGCTGACGCCCCTGGCCAGCAGTTTTGCCGTCTTGCTGGGGCTTTCGCTGCTCACCGGTCTGATTCTGGGTATCGGTCAGCCGCTGGCGGTGAGCCTGTTGCATCACAACGCGCCGCCCGGCCGCTCGGGCGAGGCCTTTGGCATGCGCTCGCTGATCGTCAGTGCCAGCCAGACGTTTTTGCCGGCGATTTTTGGTGCCCTGGGTTCGGCCCTGGGCACCGGGCCGGTGTTTTGGGTGGTGGCGGTGGCCATCTTGCTGGCCTTGGCCGTGGCGCGGCCGACTCGCATCGCGAGCTCGACGCGCTGATCGCCGACCTCTTCAGGGCGCCAACTGGGGCGAGCGGCTGCGGCCCGTGCCTTGCAGGCAGGCCAGCACCGCTTGAATGACTTGCGGCTCGGACACGCGCGCCTGCGCCTCCAGCACCGGCGCGTAGCCCACCGGTATGCGCGGCCCGCCCAAGCGGCGCACCGGGATGCCCAGCTCTTGCGCCACCGTGGCGGCGATCTCGGCGCCGAAGCCTGCGGCTTGTATCGCTTCATGCACCACCAGCAGATGGCCGGTTTTGGCGCAGGAGGCCAGCACCGTCTGCCGGTCCCAGGGCCAGATGGTGCGCAGATCGATGAGTTCGACCTCGATGCCTTGAGCCGCCAGCTGCTCGCAGGCCTGGCTGCACACTTGCAGCTGCCGGCTCCAGCTGACCATCGTCAGGTGCCTGCCAGGCCGCAGGCAGGCGGCCTGGCCCAGGGGCACCTGCAGCGATTCGTCGAGCACGCCTTGCAAGCCCCACAGGGTCTTGTGCTCCATATAGATCACCGGGTCGCCGCACTGCAGGGCCGAGCGCAGCAGGCTGTAGTTGTCCTGCACCGAGCCTGGGCAAACCACCACCAGGCCGGGCATGTGCGCAAACCAGGCTTCGAGCGACTGCGAGTGTTGGGCGGCCGAGGCGTCCCAGATGCCGTTGGGCATGCGCGCCACCAGCGGCACGCGGCCCTGGCCGCCGAACATGTAGCGGTTTTTGGCGGCCTGGTTGATGACCTCGTCCATGCCGCACAGGGCAAAGTCGACCACGCGCATTTCCACCACCGGCCGCAGACCGGCCAGGGCCATGCCCACGCCGGCGCCCATGATGGCTGCCTCGCTGATGGGCGCATCGATGATGCGCGAGCTGCCAAAGCGCTGTTGCAGGCCCTTGTACTGGCCAAAGATGCCGCCGCGCCCGACGTCTTCGCCGACCACGACCACGCGCTCGTCGGCCTGCATCTCGCACTCGATGGCGCGCACCGCGGCCTGGCTGTAGCTGACCGCTTCTTGGCTCAAAACCATTGCCCCTCCCCGGTGGTCTGGATGTCGGTGTAGGCCGCTGCCGCCTCCGGCCAGGGCGCCGCGTCGGCAGCGGCCATGGCCTGCTGCACTTCGGCCGCTGCCGCCTGGTCGATCGCCTGCAGATCGGCCGGTGCGCCGCCGAGCTGCGCGTAATGCTCGCGGGCGCGCAGCAGGGGGTCCAGAAGCTGGGCCTGGCGCAGCTCTTCGGGGTCGCGGTAGGCGGCCGGATCGACCGACACATGGCCCTTGAGCCGGTAGGTGATGGCGTGCAGCAGGCGCGGACCGCTGCCCGAGCGCACCTGCGCGATCAGCTCGCCAGCCAGCGCATGCACGCTCCAGACCTCGTTGCCGTTGACGCGGCTGGCGGCAATGCCCAAGCTGGCGCTGCGCGCCGATGCGCCCTCGCCTGCCGTCATGGGCGCGCTGGCGGTGGTGGCGCTCCAGCGGTTGTCTTCGCAGACAAACAGCACCGGCAGCTGGTGGATGCGGGCCCAGTTGAGCGACTCCAGGAAGGGCCCGCGGTTGATCGCGCCGTCGCCAAAAAAGCAGACCGTGATCGCGCTTTGTCCCCGCAGTTTTTGTGCGTGGGCTGCGCCCACGGCAATCGGCAGCCCAGCGGCGACCACGCCGTTGGCACCCAGCATGCCCACCGAAAAGTCGGCGATGTGCATCGAGCCGCCTTTGCCGCCGTTAAAGCCGCTGGCCTTGCCGTAGAGCTCGCACATCATGCCGGCCAGATCGGCGCCCTTGGCCAGGGTGTGGCCGTGGCCGCGGTGGGTCGAGGTGAGCAGGTCGCTGGGCTGCAGGTGGGCGCACACGCCAGAGGCCACCGCCTCCTGGCCGGTCGACAGGTGCAGCGGGCCGCGCACTTTGGCGCTGCCGTCGGCGGTTTTGTTGTAGGCGCTCACGCCGCCCTGGCTGACGATTTCGGCCGCGTCCTCAAAGGCGCGGATGCGGCTCATGCAGCGGTAGAGCTGGCGCAAGGTGTCTAAAGTGTCGGGTGCCGGCACGTGCGTTCCTTCAGTGGGCCAGCGGGTGCTGGGCGGGCAGGGCGGTGGCGAGTTTAGGCTATGCTCATCGGCATGAAGCCCCACCGCGTTTTTGAAGACACGCTGGGCGCCTTTTTGATGGCGGCCCTGCTCCTGATCACCCTGCTCAACGTCTTTGTGCGTTATTTCACCGACCAGTCTTTTGCCTGGACCGAAGAGATTTCCTGCGTTCTGATGCTCGTGCTCAGCCTGGCCGGCAGTGCGGCGGCCCTGGTGCGCGACAGCCACATCCGGGTCGACTATTTTTTTGCTGGGGGCACGCCGGCGCGCCAGCGCCGCCTGGCCCTGTTCTCGGCGCTGGCCGTGGCGGCGTTTTTTGCGCTGTTGGGCGTGCTGTCGGCGCAGATGGCCTGGGACGAGTTCCGCTTCAATGAAACGTCGCCGGCCATCGGCATCCCCAAGTGGTGGTATTCGGTCTGGCTGCCGGTGTTTTGCGGCATCTTGTGCGCCCGCTCGCTGCAGCGTGGCCAGCGCCTTTTGAAGGGGGCGGCATGATTGGCGCCTGCCTGTTCATTGTCTTTGTGGTGCTCATGCTCGCGGGCGTGCCCATTGGGGTGGCACTGGGGGTGGGCGGCGCGCTGGCCATCGGCTTGTCGAATCTGGACACAGCCCACTGGGGCTTGCTGGCGGTGCCGCAAAATTTTTATGCCTCGCTGACCAAATACCCCTTGCTGGCTCTGCCCATGTTTGTGTTGGTGGGCTCGATCTTCGACCGCTCGGGCATTGCGCAGCGCCTGGTCAATTTTGCGGTGGCCATCATCGGCCGGGGCCCGGGGATGCTGCCGGTGGTGGCGATTTTGGTGGCCATGTTTTTGGGCGGCGTCTCCGGTTCGGGGCCGGCCAATGCAGCGGCGGTGGGCGGCGTGATGATCGCGGCCATGGCGCGCGCGGGCTATCCCGCGCCGTTTTCGGCCTCGGTCATCGGCTCGGCCGCCGCCACCGACATCCTGATCCCGCCCTCGATCGCGCTCATCATCTACAGCGTGATGGTGCCCGGCGCGTCGGTGCCGGCCCTGTTTGCCGCTGGCATGATCCCGGGCATTCTCGCGGGCCTGGCGCTCATCGTGCCAACGCTCTGGCTGGCGCGCAAGCACGGCATGGGCCAGCTTGAGGCGTCGCTGCCGCGGCCGCCGTTTTGGGCCAGCCTGCGCGAGGCGGCCTGGGGCCTGTTTGCGCCGGTGCTCATTTTGGGCGGCATGCGCCTGGGCTGGTTCACGCCCACCGAGGCCGGCGCGGTGGCGGTGGCTTACGGCTTGCTGGTGGGCATGCTGGTGCACCGCACCATCAAGTGGGCCGATCTGGGCCTGATTTTTCGTGAGGCGGCCGAGATTTCTGGCGTCATCCTGCTGGTCATCGGGCTGGCCTCAATCTTTGCCTACGCGGTCAACACGCTGGGCATCATCGACCCGATCACCCGCGCCATCACCAACAGCGGCCTGAGCTCGATGGGCGTGCTGTTGTGCCTGGTGGCGCTGCTGCTGGTGGTGGGCATGTTTCTCGATGGCGTGTCGATTTTTCTGATTTTCATACCCCTGGTCATGCCGCTGATGCGCATCTATGGCTGGGACCCGGTCTGGTTTGGCATTTTGATGACCATGATGGTGGCGGTGGGCCAGTTCACGCCACCGATGGCGGTCAACCTGATGGTCTCGTGCAAAATGGCGGGCGCGTCAATGGAGGAGACCTTCCCCTGGGTCTGGTGGCTGGTGCTGGGCATGTTGGTCAGCATGCTGGCCGTGCTGTTCATGCCATCGCTGGCGCTCTGGCTGCCCCGTTATCTGGGTTACTGATTTTTACCAAGACAAGCAAAGGAGACGATATGTCATCATCTTTCAAACCCCTGACCCGCCGCCTGATCGGCGCCTTGGCCCTGGGCCTGGGCTTGAGCCTGGGCGTGCAGGCGCAGCAGGCCCTGCCGCCGGGCTACAAGGCCGAGTACAAGCTCTCGACCGTGGTCGGCACCGCTTTTCCCTGGGGCAAGGGCGGCGAGATCTGGGCCAACATGGTGCGTGAGCGCACCCAAGGCCGCATCAACATCAAGCTTTACCCTGGCGTCTCCCTGGTGGGCGGCGACCAGACGCGCGAGTTCACCGCGATCCGCCAGGGCGTGATCGATCTGGCCATTGGTTCGTCGATCAACTGGTCGCCCCAGGTCAAGGAGCTCAACCTGTTTTCCCTGCCCTTTCTCATCAGCGACTACGCCGCGCTCGATGCGCTGACGTCGGGTGAGGTGGGCAAGGACGTGTTTGGCATCCTCGACCGCGCTGGCGTGGTGCCGCTGGCCTGGGGTGAGAACGGCTTTCGCGAGCTGACCAACTCCAAGCGCGAAGTGCGCACCCCCGCCGACCTCAAGGGCCTGAAGATCCGCGTGGTCGGCTCGCCCCTGTTCATCGACATGTTCACCGCCCTGGGTGCCAATCCGGTGCAGATGAGCTGGGCCGACGCCCAGCCGGCGCTGGCCTCGGGTGCCATCGACGGCCAGGAGAACCCGGTGTCCATCTTCACTGCGGCCAAGCTGCACACGGTCGGGCAGAAGAATGTGACGATGTGGGGCTACATGATCGACCCGCTGGTCTTTGTGGCCAACAAGGAAGTCTGGAACAGCTGGACCCCCCAGGATCGCGAGATCGTGCGCCAGGCTGCGGTGGATGCGGGCAAGCAGGAGATCGGTCTGGCCCGCGCGGGTCTGGTTGAAGCTGGCCGGCCGCTGCTCAAGGACATTGAAGGCCTGGGTGTGAAGGTGACCCAGCTCACGCCGGCCGAGCGCGCCCAGTTTGTGGCCGCCACCCGTGGCGTGGCCGCCAAGTGGAAAGCCCAGATCGGCGCTGCCCTGGTTGACAAGGCAGAAAAAGCGGTTGCGGGTAAGTAAACGCTGACATCGAAAGCAAAATCCCCGCTCTTGAGCGGGGATTTTTGTTTGGGCACCGCGCAAGTCGCCGGCCAACCCAGGCGGCGCGCCGCGTCCAGGGTCAATGGAGCAAGGCGGGACGGGGCACGGCCGGCTGTGGGATCAGCGGTGTGCTCCAGACCTCGCGCAGGGCCTCGAGCTCTTCGGCGCTTAGGCTCGCACGACTGGAGCGGCGCACCTCAGGCACCGAGGGCACAGCGCCCGTGGCGGGCGCGGGGTTGATAGGGGTGGGGCGTTGCTCGAGTGTCATGGCGGCTCCTGCAGACAATGACTTGGATCATGTCCGCATCGGTGCGCCCAAACGTTAAATCTTGCAACAGGGTGTGCCTATCTGTAGGCCCCCTCCCGGTCGGCCCCTTCGTCGGCCTCTTGGTCGGCCGGTCCTGCCGATCAGCCCGCAAACACGGTTTCAGGCAAGCCCCTGACGCCCGCAATGTGCAGGGCAAACAGCGAGCCCGACAGCGGAGCGGCCTTGAGCGACTCGGCGCTCAGGCGAACCGAGGCGCTGGTGACGTACAGGGTGTCGAGTTGCGGGCCGCCAAAGCAGCAGCTGGTCGGTCGGGGCACCGGCAGGCGCACCCGCATCACCTCCTGGCCTTGCGGGCTAAAGCGCACCACGCTCCAGGCATCCCACAGCGCCACCCACAGGCAGCCGTCCTGGTCGACGGTCAGCCCGTCGGGCGTGCCCTCTTCCGGGCCGAGCACGATCAGGGGCCGCCGATGGCTCAGGGTGCCCGCATCGAGATCGAACTCGTACTGGTAAATCGTGCGGCGAAACGAGTCGGTGAAATACATGTGGCGGTTGTCTGGGCTCCAGCCGATCCCGTTGGCCACCGTCACGCCGCTTTCCATGCGCGCAAACTGCCCGTCGGCCTCGACCTTGAACAGGCTGCCCCGGTTGGCCGTGGCCCCCATGTCCATCGAGCCCACCCACAGCCGGCCGCGGCGGTCGCATTTGCCGTCGTTGTAGCGGTTGTTGGCCCGCTGCGCGTCCGGATGGGAAAACCAGTTCAGCGGCTCGCCAGGGCCTTGCCAGCCCATCAGGCCGCCCGGGGTGGCCAGCAGCAGGCCGCCTGAAGATTTGGGCACGGCCACGCTGACCATGGTGCCCAGCGGTGTGGTGCTGTCGAGGCCCGGGCCGCGGTGGCAATGGAGCGCAGGCGTGAGGATGTCGACCCAGTACAGGGCTGCATCGCGGGTCGACCACAGCGGGCCTTCGCCGAGCAGCGAGCGCGCGGGCACCACGCACTCCCACTGCACCTTGTCGTCGCTGCGCTTGGGCGGCGACTGCGGCGCAATCGACATCGCCTGGCCGCCGGCGTTGTGGGCAATGCGCCGCGCCGCGCCGATCAGCTCGGACGACAGCGCGTGTGCCCTGGCCTCGTCGAGGCGGTCGGCCGCACCGGTCAGGCCGATTGCGCCGACCGGTCGGCCCTCAATGTCGAACACCGGCACGGCCACCGACAGGCAATCGGCGGCGATGTCGTTGCCCACCAGCGCGTAACCGCGCGCACTGGTCAGGTTCCAGCGCGACTGCATGTCGAGCTTCCACTGAGCGATATCGGCGGCGCCGCTGCGCGCCGCGCCCTCCTCGAGCAGGCGCCGCTGGCGCACCGGATCCAGATGCGCCGCAATCGCATGGCCCAAGGCGCTGTCCTGCAGCGACAGCAGCGTGCCGGTTGAGGCCGACATCGCCGCCTGGCGGCCCGCCTCTTCGCAAGCCACCACCACCACCTGGTCCTGGTCGAGCGTGGCCAGCAGCGCGGTTTCTTCCTGGCGATCGCGCAGACGGGTCAGCTCGTCTTGTGCGGCCAGGCGCAGATCGAAGTCGCTCCAGACCTCGTGGGCCAGCTCGAGCAGCCGAAAGCCCAGCTTGAAGGTCTTGTTGAAGGGGTCGTGGCGCAGCAAGCCCTCGCGCGTCAAGGTGGCCAAAGTGCGGTGCAGCGAGGCCTTGGGCAGCCCCGCCTGCCTGAGCAGCTGCGTGAAGGTCATGGGCGCGCGATGCTTGGAGACGATGTTGAGCAGGTTCATCGCCTTCTCGAGCACGCCCACCCCGGGCACGCTGGGCTGAGCCGCAGCCGCTTGCGCGCGCGCCGGCGGCGGGCCATGGGCCACGCCGGGCTCGATCGGATCTTGTGTTCGCATGGGCGGCGATATTAGACCCCTGGCCCGCCGGCACTGCGATCGGGTAAGTCCCAATAGATGGAACCACTGCATCGGAAATAATGCGGCCAGATCTTTTGTTCCGATCAACGGAACTATGGCGCTCGGCCATCACCGGAGCATCCCACCATCATTTAGGAGGCAGGCTATGTTGACACGTCGCACTCTGGTCAAATCCCTCACGGCAGGCGCTGCCTGGGCCGCAACGGGCGCGCACGCCCAGTCCCGCGCACTGACCTATGTCGGCTGGTCGCACGACGAGGCGGCGAGCAAGCCGACCCTGACGGCCATGTTCGATGCGTTTCGCAAGACCAACCCGGACGTCAAGCTCGATGTGGTCGGATTTCCCTGGGCGCAGATGCAGCAAAACATCTTGTTGCGCTTGCGCTCTGGGCAGGCGCTCGATGTGGTGCAGCTGGCCGAGCGCTGGCTGCCGCAGTTTGCCGGCACCAACCGCATGGTCGACCTCAACGAGGTCTATGGCAAGGGCTACCTCAGCCGCCAGATGAACCCGGGCCTGCTCACCCTGGGCGACTACAAGGGCAAGCAGCTCGGGCTGCCGTGGACGGCCGGCTCGATTGCCATCGTGGGCAACCGGGCCGTCATGCAGGAGGCCGGCGTCAACCGCGTGCCCAAGACCATCGACGAATTCGTGGAGGCCCTGCGCACCATCAAGAAGGCCAAGCCGCAGTCGGTGCCCTATGCCATGACCACCAAGAACAACAACTCGCTGAGCCCGGACTTCCAGGTCTGGCTCTGGACCTTTGGCGGCGAGCTGCTCGACGACAAAGGCCAGGTGCTGGTGCAGTCGCCCGCGGCGGTGCGCGCGCTGACCTTTATGGCCGACATGGTCAAGGAGGGCTTGGCCGCCAAGGACATCGACCGCCCCGATGCGCGGCGCATGTTCGCGCAAAACCAGACCGCCTTCTATCACGACGCGCCGCTGGCGCGCGGCTTTGCGCGCAACAACTCGGGCAAGGGCACCGAGTTCGACCGCTTCGTGGTGGCTGTGCCCACGCCGGTGCTCAAAAACGGCGACCCGCCGCGCTCGCTGGCCTGGGGCCACCTGCTGACTTTCTTTGGCGACGGCAAGTCCATCCCGTCGCAGCAGTCGCTGCAGGCCCAGTTTGCGGCCCACCTGGCCATGAACGATGCATCGCAGCTGGCCTACTTCAACTCCCAGGGCCTGTTTCCGGTGACGAATTCGGCCCTGGCGCAACTCAAAAACGACGCCTATGTGAGCGAGTGGTCGGCCACGGCGCGCTCGGCCCTGCGCGATGAGCCCTCGTTTTGGCCCAACTCGGCCGACCTGACCACCATCGTGGGTGAAGAGGTGCAGTCGGCTCTGCTGGCGCTCAAGAGCCCGCAGGCGGCCATCGATGCGATGGCCAAGCGCTTGCAGGCCAAGATGGCCGAGCTGCCCAAGACCTGATGCGGCCAGCGCTGTCGCTCAAGAGCCGCGAGCGGCGGGTGGGCTTTGCCTTGACGGTGCCCGCCCTGCTGGCCTTTGCCGTGATGATTTTGCTGCCCTTCGTGCAGTCATTTCGGCTGGCCTTCTACAAGTTCACCATCGACATGCAGGCGCCGGTCTTTGTCGGGCTGGCCAATTTCACCCGCATCCTGAGCGATCCGGGCATGGCGACGGTGTGGGGCAACACCCTGGTTTTTGTGGTGCTGACCACTGGCCTGACCTTGCTGCTTGGGCTGGCTTGGGCGCTGGTCATGAACCAGACGTTCTGGGGCCGCTCGCTGCTGCGCTCGCTGTCCTTGCTGCCCTGGGTGCTGCCCACCACCGTGACCGCCTTTTTGGCGGCCTGGATCTTCAATGGCCAGTACGGCGTGCTCAATGCGGCCCTGGTGCGCCTGGGCGTGCTCGAGCAGCCCATCACCTGGCTGGCCGAGCCCGCCGGCGCGATGGCCGCGGTGATCCTGGCCAAGGTCTGGTTGTCGGTGCCGCTGTTCATGGCCTTTTTTCTGGCCGGTCTGCAAACGGTCTCGCAAGACCAGCTCGATGCCGCGCGGGTCGATGGCTGCACCCACTGGCGCTTGCTGCGCTACGTGGTGCTGCCGCACCTGCTGCCCACTGTGGTGGTGGTCACCGTGCTTGGGGCGATGGGCAATTTGCAGGCCTTCGACGTGATCTATGCGCTCACGCAAGGCGGGCCCATCAAGTCGACCACCATGCTCTCGATCGAGGTCTACAAGCAGGCGTTTCAAAACTGGGACATGGGCACCGCCAGCGCCGTCGGTGTGCTGTGGTTCTTCACCATTGCGGTGCCGGCCGGCCTGTACCTGCGCATCTTGTTTCGCCGCGAGGACTGAGCCCGTATGCTGCGTTTGGACACTTGGCAATCGCGAATGGTCTTCGGCGCCGGCCTGCTGCTCGTGGGCGGCTTTTTGCTGCTGCCGCTGGCCTGGATGGTGCTGACCTCGTTCAAGCCGGAGCAGGAGCTGTTTGTGCGCATGCCCCTGTGGCTGCCGCAGGCGCCGACGCTGGAGCACTATGCGCAAATGCTGGCCCGCGGCGACATGGCGCTGCAACTGCGCAACAGCCTGATCACGGCGCTCAGCGGCGCGGTGCTGACGGTGGCCCTGGCGGTCTACGCGGCCTACGGCTTTGCCAAATTTCGCTTTCGCGGTCGCAAGCCCCTGATGCTGCTCATGCTTTCAGCGCAGATGTTCCCCTTTGCCATGCTGCTCATCAGCGTCTACCCGATGCTGCAGGCCCTGGGTCTGCTCAACACGCACCTGGGCCTGGTGCTGTCTTACATCATCTTGGCGCTGCCCAGCGGCACCTACATGCTCTACAGCTATTTCGTCAACGTGCCCAGCGAGATCATCGAGGCCGCGCGCGCCGACGGCGCGGGCGAGCTCTACATCCTGCACCGCATCGTGCTGCCGCTGGCCATGCCGGCCCTGGTCACCGTCGGCCTGTACGCCTTCATGTGGGCTTGGAATGACCTGCTGTTTTCGCTGACTCTGGTGACCGAGCCGCAGCTGCGCACCGTGGGTCCAGGCCTTATGCTCGGCTATCTGGGCGAGGGCCGCAGCGACTGGGGCGGCGCCATGGCCGCATCGATCATCAGCTCCCTGCCGGTGGTGGTGGGGTTTGCCTTTTTGCAGCGCTTTTTCATCCAGGGCCTGACGGCCGGGGCGGTCAAATCATGAGGCTTGCGGGCAAGGTGGCCATCGTCACGGGCGTGGGGCAAGGCATCGGCCACGCCATCTTGCACCGCTTTGTGCAGGAGGGCGCGCGCGTGGTGGCGGTTGAGTGGGACGCGCAGGCCGGTGCCCAGGCGGTGGTTGGGCTGGCGCCCGAGCAGGTTCAGCTCATCGTTGGCGACGCCAGCGCGCAGGCGGTGGTCGAGCAAAGCATGGACTGCGCGCGCGAGCGTTGGGGCGGCTTGCAGGTGCTGGTCAACAACGCGGTGCGCTACGCCGAAAAAAGCGCGCTCGACACCAGCGATGAAGACTGGGCCAGCACGATTGATTCGGCCCTGACGGGCACGTTCCGGTTTTGCCGCGCCGCCTTGCCGCTCATGATCGCCGGAGGCGGCGGCTCGATCATCAACCTGTCGTCGGTCAACCAGCGCGTGGCCAACCCGCGTCTGGCCGCCTACACCGCCGCCAAAGGCGGGGTGCGCGCGCTGAGCCAGCAAATCGCGGTGGAATACGGCCGCCAGGGCATACGCTGCAACAGCATTGCGCCGGCCTTTATTGCCACGCCGCGCACCATGAAGGGCGTGAGCGAGAAGGATGCGGCCATCAACGACAGCTGCTACCCCGTGGGCCGCGTCGGCCAGCCGATCGACGTGGCGCATGCGGCGCTGTTTCTGGCCAGTGACGAGTCGACTTTTGTGACCGGTACCGACATGCTGGTCGACGGCGGGCTGACCTCTTTGGCGGCCAGCGCGCTGCTGTCAACCCGCATTCGCGGATGGTGGGGCCTGCCCCCTTTGGATATGAAAGAGTTCCCATGACCCCACAGACCCGGCTCGAAGGCGTCTTCCCGGTATTGCCGACCCCGTTTCATGAGGACGGCGCGGTCGATGAGGCGGGCTTGCGACGCCTGGTGCGCTATCTGCTGCGCTGCGGTGTCGACGGCATCACCTACCCGGGCGTGGCCAGCGAGTTTGCCGAGCTCAGCCTGGCCGAGCGGGTGCGCCTGACCCATGCGGTGCTCCACGAGGTGGCCGGCCGGGTGCCGGTGATCGTCGGTGCCACGGCGGCGGGCCTGGGGCCCACCCGGGATCTGCTGGAGGCCTTGGGCCCCATGCCCGGTGCTGCAGCGCTGATGGTGGCCGATCCGCCGCAGCAGGCGGTGGCCCAGCAGATCGAGTTCTTCACCGAGTTGCAGGCCCGCGCCGGCGGCGCGCCGCTGATGCTGCAAAACGTGCCGGCGCCGGTCGGCGCTGGCCTGCTGGCCCGCGACGTGCTGGCGGTGGTGCGCGCGGTGCCCGCGATTGCCTATGTCAAAGAGGAAACCCTGCCCAGCGGCCAGCGCCTGAGCGAAGTGCTGGCCCAGGCGCCTTCGAGCTTGCGCGGCGTGCTCGGCGGTGCGGGCGGGCGCTACATCACTGACGAGCTGCGCCGCGGCGCCTGCGGCACCATGCCGGCCATCGAACTGGCCGAGGTCCACACCGCCTTGTATGCAGCCCACCGCCGCGGCGACAGCGCCGCAGTGCGCCAGTTGTTCACGCGCATGTTGCCCATCCTCAACATCCAGGCGGTGTTTCGCTGGTCCTTGACCAAGTATGTGCTGCAGCGCCGCGGCTTGATCGCCTCCATGCGCCAACGCATCGCTGGCCCGGTGCTCGATGCGCAGGACCGGGCCGATGTCGATGCCTTCCTGGGCGATCTGCACGACCTGTTGCTGCCGGCCGATCAGCTGCCCGATCAGCTACCCGGTCAATTGCCCGATCAACTACCCGGTTGAGTGCCATGGCCCAGCTTGTCTTGCATCAGGTGCGCAAGTCGTTCGGTGCCGCCGAGGTCATCCGAGGCCTCGATCTGAGCGTGCAAGACGGCGAGTTCTGTGTCTTCGTGGGCCCATCGGGTTGCGGCAAGTCGACGTTGCTGCGGCTCATTGCCGGGCTCGAAGAGTGCAGCGACGGGCGCATTGAGATCGATGGCAGCGATGTCACCCAGGTGCCGCCGGCGCGGCGGGGCATCGCCATGGTGTTTCAGTCCTATGCGCTGTACCCGCACATGAGCGTGGCCGAGAACATGGGCTTTGGCCTGAAGATGGCTGGCGTGGCGGCCGATCGCATTGCTGCGAGCGTCAAGCAGGCCGCCGCCATCTTGCAGATCGAGCACCTGCTGGAGCGCCGGCCCAAGGACTTGTCGGGCGGTCAGCGCCAGCGGGTGGCCATTGGCCGGGCCATCGTGCGCAGCCCCAAGCTGTTCTTGCTCGACGAGCCGCTGTCCAACCTCGATGCGGCGCTGCGCGTGGACATGCGCATCGAACTGGCGCAATTGCGCACGCAGCTGGGTGCCACTTTCATCTACGTCACGCACGACCAGGTCGAGGCCATGACGCTGGCCGACAAGATCGTGGTGCTGCGCGATGGGCGCATCGAGCAGTGCGGCGCGCCGCTTGAGCTTTACCAGCGGCCGGTCAATCAGTTCGTGGCCGGCTTCATTGGCTCGCCCAAGATGAATTTTCTGCCTGCCACGTTGCGCGCAGGACCTGCGGGCGTGTTGCAGCTGCAAACGGCCGAGGGCGGTCAGTGGGCGCTGGCCGAGCGCGCGGGCCTGGCGCCCGCCGAGGCGCTGAGCCTGGGCGTTCGGCCCGAGCATGTGCAGCTGTGCTCGCCCGATGGCGCACCTTTGCGCGGGCTGGTGCGCATGAGCGAACACCTGGGCAGCGAAACGCTGGTGCATGTGCAGCTGGGTGCGCAGCGGCTGCAGGTCAAGGTCGAAGGCCAGGCCGCCTGCGCGCTCGGTGAGCCGGTGGGCTTACAGTTCAAGCCTTCGTGCCTGCACCTGTTTGATGCGCAGGGACGGCGCATGGACATGGAGACCGTATGAGCGCGCACCCCGTCATCACAAAGGTCGAGTCGATCATCGTCAGCCTGCCGCGCCAGACGCCCTATCTGGGGCCTTTGGGCGCGGGCGAAAAAGTCACCGAGCGCGGCTATGTGGTCAGGGGCGGCAACCGAACCTTGTACCCCACGCGCGACTCGTCGGTGCTGGTCAAGCTCACCGCCGAAGACGGCACCATCGGTTGGGGCGAGACCTACGGCATCATTGCGCCGCAGGCAACGGCGGCCATCATCGACGACGTGCTCGGCCCCTTGTTGATCGGCCGCGACCCGCGCGATGTCACCACGATAGGCGAGGACTTCTACGACCTGATGCGCGTGCGCGGCCACTTTGGCGGCTACTTCATCGACGCCATTGCGGCGCTCGACATCGGTCTGTGGGATCTGCACGGCAAGCTGTTGGGGCAGCCCGTGGTCAAGCTGCTGGGCGGTCAGCGCCAGCAGCGCCTGCCGGCCTATGTTTCGGGGCTGCCGGGGCAGACGCTGGCGCAGCGGGTGGCGGTGGCCGAGCAGTGGCGGGCCCAGGGTTTTCGGGCCTTCAAATACCACGCGGTGGTGTCTTTTGACGGCATCGTCGAGGAGATGCGGGCCCTGCGCGAGGCGCTGGGCCATGAGGTCGAGCTCATGGTTGACCTGCACTGGAAGTTCACCGCCCATGAGGCCCTGCAGTTGATCGATCGCCTGCTGCCCTACCGCCCGCTCTTTGTGGAGGCGCCTTGCGCGCCCGAAGACCAAGAGGGTCAGGTGCAGGTGGCCCGCCACAGCCGCGTGCCCCTGGCCCTGGGCGAAGAACTGGCCACCGTGTTCGAAGTGCGCCAGCGGATGCAAAACCGGGCGATGTCGATCGTGCAGCCCGAGATGGGCCACACCGGCATCAGCCAGTTCATGCAGATCGGGCGCATGGCCCACGCGTTTCACATGCGGGTCATGCCGCACGCCAGCATCGGCATGGGCATCTACCAGGCGGCCAGCTTGCACGCGGCCGCCGCCTTGCCCAATGTGCCTTGGCACGAATACCAGCACACGGTGCTCGATCGCAACCTGGCCTTCATGGACACGGCCATGTGCTGCCGGCAAGGGTTTTTTGAAATGCCCCAGGGTGCCGGCCTGGGGATCGAGCCGTTGCCAACTTTGTGGCAATACATCGCCCCGAAGGCGGGGTCCTGATTTCAACCGAGGAGACAACCATGCGATTTTTGTCGAAAACACGATATCTTGTGGCCGCCATGCTGGGCCTGGCGCTGGCACCGGTGCAGGCGCAGGACGCCGCGTCCTATCCGAACAAGCCGATCCGGCTCATCGTGCCGGTGCCCCCGGGCGGGGCGGCTGACGCCATGGCGCGGCTGGTGGCCGAGCACCTGCAGTCCAAGTGGGGTCAGCCGGTGACGGTGGACAACAAGCCCGGTGCGGGCTCGGCGCTGGGCCTGGGCTTGTTGGCGTCGTCCCCCAAGGACGGCTACACCATTGGCATGGGCAATATTGCTGCCAATGCGATCAACCCGGCCCTGCAGCCCAAGGCCTTTTCCTATCAGGCGGTGAAGGATTTCTCGGCCATCAGCCTCATTGGCGTGACGCCGCTGGTGCTGGTGGTCAACGCCGACAAGGTGCCAGCCAAGACCATGCCCGAGTTTGTCGCCTACCTCAAGGCCAACCCCGGCAAGCTGGCCTACGGCTCCTCGGGTGTGGGGTCGTCCCTGCACATTGCGATGGAGCTGTTTTTGCAAAAGACCGGCACCAAGATGCTCCATGTGCCCTACAAGGGCTCCTCGCCGATGATGTCCGACCTGCTGGGCGGACAGGTCGTCGCCGCCATGGACGCGGCCACCACCAGCTGGCCGCAGGTGCAAGCGGGCAAGCTGCGCGCCCTTGGCGTGGCCGGCTCCGAGCGCGCCTTCTTCGCTCCCGATCTGCCCCTGGTGCGCGAGATCGTCAGCGGTTTTGATGTCAAGCCCTGGCATGGGCTCATGGCCCCCGCTGGCACCCCGCAGGCCATTGTCAACAAGCTGTCGGAGGAGGTGCAGGCCTTCTTGCGCACGCCGGCCGCGCAGACCAAGCTGCAGGACCGGGGCATTGTGCGCGTGGGCAACAGCGCAGCAGAGTTCCAGGCCTTCATGGCCAGCGAGTACGAGCTCTACAAGAAGGTCATACAGGACGCCGGCATCAAGCCCGATTGAACCCCAGGAGATCAAGATGACATTGTTTTCATGGACGCGGCTGCGCCGCTGGGGCGTGGCCACTGTGTTGCTCAGCGCAGCGGCGGCCTGGGCCCAGGCCTGGCCGAGCCGGCCGGTCAAGATCATCGTGCCCTACACCGTCGGCGGCGCATCGGACATCACGGCGCGGCTGCTGGCCGACAAGCTCGGTGAGCGCCTGGGCCAGCCCTTTGCGGTGGAAAACCGCGCCGGCGCCAGCGGCACCATCGGCACCGAGCTGGTGGCCAAGGCCACGGATGGGCACACGCTGCTGATGGTCGCCAGTTCGCACGTGGTCAATGGCGCCCTGTTCCCCAAGCTGGGCTACGACCCGATCAAGAGCTTTGTGCCCATCACCCACACCGCCAACGTGCATCTGGTGATGGTGGCCCCCTCCTCGCTGGGCGTGAACACCGTGGGCGAGTTCGTGGCCCTGGCCAAAGCGCGTCCTGGCGCGCTCAGCTATGCCTCGTCGGGCAATGGCAGCAACCCGCAGTTCTTCGCCGAGATGTTCAAGCAGGCCGCCGGTCTGGAGATGACCCACGTGCCTTACAAGGGCAGCACCGCCGCCCATGCCGACTTGCTGGCCGGGCGCACCCACCTCATGTTTGACGCGCTGGCGGCCGTGATGCCCCACGTCAAGTCGGGGCGCTTGAAGCTCTTGGCGGTGGCCAGCCCCAGCCGATCTGATCTGCTGCCGGGCGTGGCCACCCTGGCCGAGTCGGGCGTGCCCGGTTACGGCGCGACGTCCTGGGGCGCCTTGCTCGCGCCAGCGGGCACGCCGCCATCGGTCATCGCGCTGTTGCAGCGCGAGAGTGCGGCGATCTTGCAAAGCCCGCAGGTGCGCGAGCGACTGGCCACGCTGGGCGCCGAGGTGGTCGGCTCGAGCTCGGAGCAGCTGGCCGATTTGATGCGGCGCGAAGAGTCGCGCTACACCCGCATGGTGCGCGAGCTGCAGATCACGCCTGACTGAGCCGCACGACCTTGACGGACCCCCTATGAGCGCTGCCATCGATCCGCTGCACATCGTCGCCCTGCGCCACTGGAAGGTGGCCATGCCTTTTCACACCCCGCTGCAGTGGGGCTCGGGCACGCGCCCTGCGGCCACCCGGCTGGTGGTGCAGATCACGCTGGCCAACGGCACGGTGGGCTACGGCGAGACGATCTGCCTGCTCGAATTCATCGAGCCGGTGCTGGTGCAAACCATCGCACCGATTGCGCTGCAGCACCGTGCCTGCGATGTCGAGCGCTTCACCCGCCATGTGCTGGGCGCGGGCTACTACCACCACAAGCGCGCCGCCGTGATGGCGATGGCGGCCGTCGAGATGGCCATGTGGGATGCGCTGGGCCGCGCCAGTGGGCAGCCCTTGCATGCGCTGTGGGGCGGCCTGTTCCGCCAGCGGGTGCCGGTGGCGGCGTATCTGTTTGGCACCGATGCGGCGCAGCTGGGCCAGGCGGCCCAGGGTTTTATGGATCAGGGCTATGCCTCGTTCAAGGTCAAGATCGGCATGGATCCGATCAGCGATGTCAGCAACGTGGAGGCGGTGCGCCGAGCGGTTGGCAGTCGCGATGTGCGCGCCGACGTCAACGGCGCCTGGACCCCCGGCACGGCGCGCCGCACGCTCGAGCGCCTGCGGCCCTATGACCTGCAGTACATCGAGCAGCCGCTCGAGCTCGACGACCTGCTGGGCCACGCCCAGCTGCGGCGCGTGCAGAGCATCCCGGTGGCTCTGGACGAGTCGGCCTACACGCTCAGCGACGTCAGCAACATCGTGCGTATGGATGCGGCCGATGTGATCTTGCTCGACCCGCACGAGGCCGGGGGGCTGTGGCAGACGATCAAGGCCGCTGCCATTGCCGAGGCCGCTGGCATCCCTGTGACCTTGCACAGCGGCGGCGAGCTCGGCCTGTCGCAGGCGGCCTACATCCACCTGGCGGCCAGCATGCCCAACATGACGGTGTCGATGGACAGCGAGCGCGCCTACCTGGTGGGCGATATCGTGAAGAATCCGCCGCTGCTGCGAGAGGGCCATTTCGAGCTGCCGCAAGAGCCGGGCCTGGGCGTCACGGTCGATCCCGACTTGCTCGCGCAGCGCTGCGTCGCCAGCATCCAGACGCCCTACCTGGACGCGCGCCGGCCAGGCTGGTTTTCGGTCAAGCCGGCGTACTGATCATGGCGTCTGAACCGTCTGTGACCCTACGCTGGCTGCGTTCCCGTTTTGGTTTTGTTTTCATCAAGAGGTCTTGTCCATGGCTCGCCCTGCACTGATCGCCCTGGACTGGGGCACTTCCAATTTGCGCGCCAGTTTGCTCGATGCCCAAGGCGCTGTGCTCGAGCACTTGAGCGCGCCCGGCGGCGTCATGAAGGTGCCGGCGGGCCAATTTAGCGCCAGCTTGCTGGCCTTGTGCGGGCCTTGGCTGGCCGCCCATGAGGTGGCGGTGATCGCCAGCGGCATGGTGGGCAGTCGGCAAGGCTGGAAGGAGGCGCCCTATCTGCCTTGCCCGGCGCGTCTGCACGAAGCGGCCCATGCCTTGACGCGGGTGGAGATCGAGGGCGCGTCCGGGGCCTGCGTGCACATCGTGCCGGGTCTGCGCTGCCAGGACGCGAGCGGCCAGGCCGACGTGATGCGCGGCGAGGAAACCCAGCTGTGGGGCGCGCACTTGCCAGCGCACAGCGTCTGCGTGCTACCGGGCACGCACAGCAAGTGGGCCTGGCTCGGGGACGACGGCCAGGTGCAGGCCTTCAAGACCTATATGACGGGCGAATTGTTTGGGCTGCTGACCCAGCACGGCATCCTGGGCCGCCTGATGACCTTTGTGCCCGGTGCGCCGCTCGACCGCGCAGCCTTCGACGCTGGCGTGGCCTTGGGCCGAAAGGGCCATGCCGATCTGGCCCACACCCTGTTTGCCGCCCGCACGGCGGGCCTGATGGGTCAATGGGAGGCGCAGCGCCTGCCCGACTTTCTCTCGGGCATCTTGCTGGGCAGCGAGATCGCCAGCGCCTTGGTTGGCAGCCCGCTCAAGGCTGTGAGCCTGCTCGGCGATGAGCCGCTGTGCCAGCGCTATGCGGCCGCCTTTGGTCAGTTCGGCATCGCCTGCCAGAGCGTTGCCGAGGAGGCCACCACGCGCGGCCAGTGGCTGATCGCCCGGGCCGCGGGTTTGTGCGCGTGAAGCTCGCCTAAGGAGGGTCGGTATCTGCCCGCCTTGTGAGTGCGAGTCGCCCATCACTTCGTCATTGCGAGCCGCTCACCACTTCGTCATTGCGAGCGTAGCGTGGCAATCCAGGCTGTTGTGTGGCGGCCGATGGATCGCTTCGTTCCTCGCGATGACGGGGTTTTGTAGGCCTTGCCTCAAGTCCGGCTACAAATTGGGCGCGAGCAGCCGCTCGAGCTCTTGCAGATCGCGGCCGCGGCGCTGGGCCTGGTCGTGCAGCTGGTCTTCGCCGATCTTGCCCACA
>JAIXWZ010000089.1 GCA_027491035.1 Comamonadaceae bacterium
GCCCGGAAGGGAACGCCCACCTCCTGCTTAAACAGGTGCAGGAAGCGTGAAAACGAAAGATGCACAGACTGCGCGCATTCCTCGGCGCTCAGGCTGCCGTTGGGTTGGGCCTTGATGCGCGCAAGAACCGATTCGATGCGACTGTCGAGCGCGCGGCGCGTTAAGGCCTGGCCGAAAAAGAGCGAGTCGAAATCCAGAGACAACAGGTCTGGGTCGGCGCCTTCGCCGCACAGCCTGTCACAGCAGGCGCGCAGATGCGCAAGCAGGGCCGGGCTGGAGCCCCCTGGCAAAAGCTCTGGCGGCAGGCCCCTGGGATCGACGCTTTCGGCCTCGAGCTTGATGGAGTAGACGGCCTGGGAGTGGGTGTTGACCTGGTGGGGCTGGTAGGGGGCAACGACGGCCAGACGGCTGCTTTGCCAGGGGCCATCGGCCAGGCGCACCGATATATCACCACGCACAGCCGCGTACAGGTTCCAGCAACCCATGGTGCGCACCGACGATGTGGCCAATGGCCCCGCGTAAAAAATCCGATCCGTGGTGATCCACAGAAGTCGCCCCGAATGGGCTTGCGTAGCGTGAGATGCCTCGTGACAGGCGTGTGGCCGCTCCATCATCTGTGTCTCCTCCGATGTCGTTATAAGTGCCCTAAGTGTGAGGCTTTGTCGCCCGGCCTGGGTAAGGGGTTTCCCAAACCCCAGGCCCATGGTCCGACCTGGAGGTGCCTGTCCAGCGAGCCTCAGCCAGTTCGCGCAAGACTCGGACCCTTGAACTGTGTACCGTCAGGCATCGCAAGCCCTGTATCGGCAGCGCTGCGCGGGTGGAGGCCGTCTCTGCCCTATGACAGGAGAGCTTCGTGAGTTCCAAAGACACCTCCCCGGCAGCCTTCACGGGCAATCCGCGCCCCTTTGTGGTGCCGGTGCTCGAGCGCGCGCGCGAGTTGCGCATACGCCAGGTCCTGGACGCTGATGGCGCGCTGGCCGGCGACCTGCCCGACCCCGATCTGCCCAAGCAAACGCTACTTAAGATGTACCGCACCATGCTGACGGTCAGCGCCATTGACGCGCGCGGCTGGAAGCTGCAGCGTTCCGGGCGCATCGACTTCTGGATTCCGTCGCGCGGGCAGGAGGGCTCCCACACCGCCTCCACCATGGCCATGGAGCCCTCCGACTGGATCTTTATGGCTTCGCGCGAGCCCGGCACCATGCTCGCGCGCGGCGCGACGCTGCTGCAGCTTTTCGCTCAGTTCTTCGGTCGAGCCGAGGAGCCGCTCAAGGGTCGCCGACTGCCCCTGCTGCTTGGCGACCGCAGCCTGAACATCGTCCCCTGCATGACCATTGTCGGCTCCTACATTCCCCATGCGGCCGGCGCGGCCTGGGCGGCCAAGATCAAGGGAGACGACACCCGCTTCATTGTGTATTTTGGCGACGGTGCCACCTCGCGCGGAGAGTTTCACAGCGCCATGAACTTCGCGGGCATTCACAAGCCGCCCATCGTCTTTCTGTGCCAGAACAACGGCTGGGCGGTATCAACGCCCAACGACCGTCAGACCGCGTCGGCCACCTTCGCTGAAAAAGGCGATGCCTACGGCGTGCGCAACCTCCGGGTCGATGGCAACGATCCACTGGCGGTCTACAGCGTCACGCGCCAGGCCCGTGACGAAGCCCGCGAGCTGGGCCCCACGCTGATTGAGACGGTGACCTACCGGCTGGGCCCGCACACCTCGTCGGACAACCCGGACCTGTACCGCCGCAGCGAGGAAGCCGAGGCGTGGCGCCGCTGGGACCCGATCCCACGTTTTCGCAAATACCTGGAGCGGCGCGGTTTCTGGACGCCTGAAGAAGAGCAGCAGTTTCTGGCAGCGCTGGAGCTGCAGCTTGACGAAGCGGTGCACACGGCCGAGGCCATGCGCCAGACGGCGCCGGCCGAGATGTTCGACGATGTGTTCGCGCAACCCCTGCGTTCGCTGCAGGAGCAGCGCGCGCAGATGCTGGCAGACCTGGCAGGGGAGGCCTGAGATGGCGCAAATGACCGTGCTTGAGGCGCTCAACGCCGCCATGGCCAATGAATTGCAGCGCGACCCCGACGTCGTGCTGCTGGGCGAGGATGTCGGTACCGAAGGCGGTATTTTCCGCACCACAGAGGGCCTGCAGCTGCGCTTTGGCAGCCACCGCGTGATTGACACCCCGCTGGACGAAAAGGGCATTGCCGCCCATGCCGTCGGCATGGCCCTGTACGGGCTCAAGCCCATCGTGGAGATCCAGTTTTCGGGTTTTATCCACGACGCTTTCGAGCAGATCATGTTCTGCGCGAGCAAGTACCGGTGGGCCACTGGCGGCATGTACAGCGTGCCCATGGTGGTGCGAGCCCCCTCCTTCGGCGGCATCCGCGGCGGCTTCTGGCACTCTCAGAGCCCCGAGCCTTATTACCTTCATGGTGGCGGCATCAAGGTGATCGTGCCAGCCACACCGCGCGATGCCTACGGCATGATGCTCGCCGCCGTGCGCGACCCCGATCCGGTGCTGATCCTGGAGCCGGTGCCGCTGTACCGTTCGCTGCGCGGCGAAGTGGAGGACAACGGCATTGCCGTGGAGCTGGGCCAGGCAGAGATCGTGCGCGCGGGCCGGGACCTTACTTTGCTTACCTGGGGGCCGCTGCGGCACGACTGCCTGAGTGTGGCCCAGGCGCTGCAGCAAGAGCGAGGCTGGGACATCGAAGTGATGGATTTGCGCTCGCTGGTTCCCTACGACGAAGACGCCATCCTCGCCTCAGTGCGCAAGACCGGCCGCCTGGTGATCGCACATGAGGCGCCCATCTCGGTGGGCTTTGGTGGAGAGATCGCGGCCATGGTGCAGCAAAAAGCCTTTGGCTACCTCCATTGCCCGATCGAGCGCGTGGCCCCGCCAGACCTTCCTTACGGGTATGCCGGTGCGGACCAGTTTTACAGGCCTAACGAGCGCAGGATCCGTGCGGGCATCGCGCGCACGATGGAGTTCCAAATATGAAGTTCGAGTTCAAGCTGCCCGACATCGGGGAGGGCATCCACGAAGCCGAACTGCTGCAGTGGTCTGTGCAGCCTGGGCAGCGCATCAAGGAAGGGCAGGATGTCGCCGTCATGAACACGGACAAGGTTGCCGTCGACCTGCCTTCTCCGCGCTCGGGCACCGTGGTGTCGCTGCACGGCGCGGTGGGCGATGTAATCACCGTTGGCACCGTGATCATGGTTCTGGAAATGCAGGACGCCTCTGGTGCGGCGGTGCCCGCCGCAGCGCAGCCGCCCGCGGCCGCAGATTCAGCCATGCCGGCACCGCCGCAGCCAGCAGCCGGCGAGGCGAACAAGTCCGAGGAAGGGTACTTCGCAGCAGGTCCTTCGGTGCGCCGCCTCGCGCGCGAACTCGGCGTGAGTCTGGCGCAGGTTGCAGGCTCTGGGCCTCGGGGGCGGATCCTGCGCGCTGACGTCGAGGCGGCGGGGCGCCCTGCACCGGCGGCCGTGGCGATGCCTGCGCCCGCCACGACAGAGCCCGCCACGGCAGAGCCCGTGACGGGTCGCACGCCAGGGCGCATGCCAGGGCGCACCCTGCGGCGCGAGCGGCTGGCTGGCGCCCGCCTGGCCTCGGCGCGCAACCTGCATGGCTCGGTCCAGCGCAGCGTCACCACCACCACCACCTTCGAGGTGCCGGGCGACGGGCTGCTGCGGCTGCAGTCCGTGCTGGCACCACAAGCCCAGCTGCACGATCTCAAACTCTCGCCCTTGCATCTCATTGCCAAGTGCGTTGCCGCCGCGCTGGTGCGCCACGAACGCTTCAACGCGACGATCGACGAAGACACGCAGGAGCTGCTGCTGCGCGAGTCGGCCGATCTGGGCATCGCGGTGGCCGCTGCCGATCGTCTGGTGGTGCCCGTGGTGTACGGCGCCGACCAGCGCCTGCTGTTCGACCTCGTGCGGGCCATGGATGACCATGCACGCCGCGCCCGTGAGGGCCGGCTCCTGTTGTCCGAGCTCAGCGGCGGCAGCTTCACTGTCTCGAGCACGGGTGGCATGGAGCGCGCGACCATGCTCTCTACGCGGCCGATCATCAACCCGCCCCAGACGGCGACGCTGTGGGTCTCGCGCATCATCGACCGCCCGCGCGTGGTCCAGGGCGCGTTGTCGGCCGGACCCATGCTCACCGCCAGCTTGAGCTTTGACCACCGCTTCATCGACGGGGCCGAGGCGGTGCGTTTCATCAACGATCTGGCCGACCTTCTCGAGCATCCCGAGCGGGCGCTCGGCTGACAGGAGCGCGCCCTTCAAGCGCTTTGCCGCCCGCCACCGCACTCGGACACCGCATGACCTCTGAATACGTCCAGATCCATCCGCAGGCCCTGACCGACTACATCGCGGCCATCGCCTGCGCCGCGGGCAGCCACGACGTCGAGGCCCAGCGGGTGGCCTGCAACCTGGTGCTTGCCAATTTGTCGGGCCACGATTCGCACGGCGTGGGCATGATGCCCTGGTACGTCAAGTACATCAAGTCCGGCGCCCTGGCCCTTAACCGTGGCGCGCAGGTGACCGGCGACATGGGTGCGATGCTGATGGTCGACGGCCAGAAGGGCTACGGCCAGGTGATCGGCCACGAGGCCATGCAACTGGGCATAGAGCGCGCGCGCCAGCAGGGGATGGCGCTCGTTGCGCTGCGCAACAGCCACCATCTTGGCCGTATCGGCCAGTGGGCCGAGGACTGCGCCGCCGCAGGGATGGTGTCCATCCATTTCGTCAACGCATTGCTCTGGCCCCTGGTTGCGCCGTATGCGGGCTCTGACGCGCGCTTTGCCACCAATCCGTTTTGCGTCGGCGTTCCGCGGCGCAACGCCGCGCCGGTCATCCTCGACTTCGCCACCACCAAGCTCGCGCTGGGCAAGGTGCGGGTCGCGATGCAATCGGGCAAGCCGGTGCCGCCAGACGTGCTGATCGACAGCGCCGGCCGGCCCACCCAGGATCCGCGCGTGATGTTTGAAGCCGATGCCGCCGGCAAGCTCGGCGCAATGCTGGCGTTCGGCGGGCACAAGGGCTTTGGCATGGCTCTGGTGTGCGAGCTGCTAGGCGGCGCGTTGACTGGCGGTGCGACCCTGCACGCGCCCACGCACCTCGATGGCATCTACAACAACATGCTGTCCATCCTCATTGACCCGGCCCGCCTTGCAGGCGATGGGCTCCACCGGGAAATGGAGTCGTTCATTGACTGGGTGCGGCAGTCCCCCGTGGCGCCGGACTACGACCGGGTGCGCATCGCCGGCGAGCCCGAACTGGAGAAGCGACAGGAGCGCGCCCAGGCTATTGCGATCGAGGCCGCCACCTGGGCCGATTTGTGCCGGTCTGCGCAGCAGGTGGGCATGAGCGAGGCCGACATCGCCAGCCACACCCGCGCAGCCCGGTTTTGCTAGGGATTGCGAGTACCGCGCCAGCCAGTTAACGCAAGACCCTGCTCCCACATCTTCGTAGGATGTACCAGACAGACTGTTTGCCTGTGGGCCGAACCCGACCCTCAGACCTGCTTGTTCCGCAACCCGCCCCCAGCCACTTGGAGAGCCGCCATGTCCTTCCGCCTCACCGCAAAGCTTTTGTTGCGGTCCACCCTATTGCTCGCGCTCATGTCACCCGCCGCGTACGCTGCTCCGACGGGCAAGATCACGATCGCGGTGCCCTCCGAGCCGGGAACGCTCGATCCGATGCGCTCGAACAACCGCTACAACCACACCTTCAACGCCAATATGTTCGAGGCGCTGTTCGTCCGCGATTCGCGCGCAGAACTGGTGCCCGGTCTGGCGGAGTCGGTCAACATCTCCAGCGACGGCCTGACCTACACCTTCAAGCTGCGCCGCGGCGTGCGCTTTCACGATGGCTCGACCATGACGGCCGATGACGTCAAGTTCAGCATGGACCGTGCCACCAACCCGGCCACCAAAAACCCGATGGCCAGCTTCCTCAAAGCGATCGAGAGGGTCGACATTGCCAACCCAGACACGATCGTGGTCAAGCTCAAGGAGCGTGACGGCGCCTTCCTCAAGAAGCTGGCCTTTGCCGGCTGGGTGATTCCGCGCAAGTACTTTGAATCGGTGGGCGAAGAAGGCTTTGCCCGCAGGCCGATTGGCTCGGGCCCTTTCAAATTCAAGTCACGCTCGATCAACGAGTTCATCGAGCTTGAGGCCAATGAGCTGCACCGCTCCAACGTGCCCAAGGTCAAGGACCTCGTCTATCGCACCATTCCCGAAGATGCGGTGCGCCTGGCCGAGCTGCAGACCGGCCGCGTGGACATCGCCACTGAAATGCCGCCGCCCCTGATGGAGCGGATCGAGGCGCTCAAGGACGTCAAGGCCGTGTCCCATCCGACTGGCGCGGTGTATTGGGTGGTCTTTAACGTCAAGGACGGCAAGGACAACCCGGTCACCAAGCTCAAGGTGCGTCAGGCCCTGAACTACGGAATTGACAAGCAGGCCATCATCAAGGGCGTGCTCAGGGGGCAGGCCACCCAGGTGGCCGGCGCGCTGGTGCCCTCGATCACCCCCCCGGACCCGACGCTCAAGCCCTACCCCTATGACCCGGCCATGGCGCGCAAGCTGCTCGCTGAAGCGGGCTATCCCAACGGTCTGAAGGTCGAGATGTACGGCTCGGTCGGCCGCTACACCTTGGACAGGGACATCTCGCTGGCCATTGCCAACAGCTTGAAGGGGATTGGCGTCGATGTGGATCTCAAGCTGTGGGAGTCCTCCAAGTGGGTGGGTGACCTGGGCAAAAAATACTACCCCATGAGCTACCAGGAGTTTGGCAACACCATCTTCGATCCCGAAGGCCTGATGATCTTCGGCGTGCACACCAAAGCATTCTGGTCGTTCTACACCAATCCCCAGGTTGACAAGTTGATCGACGAGTCCATGGCGATCATCGACACCAAGCAGCGCAACGCCCATTTCCAGAAGATTGACCGGCTGCTCCACGAGGATGCTTCGCACATCTTCCTGTGGGAGAGCAAGATCGTGATGGGGGTCAAGGACAAGCTGAACTGGACCCCGGCCCCTGGCGACACCTGGTTCAAGTTCTGGGATGCCTCTTGGCAGAAATGACAGGTAGCGGGCATGGGCTGGGCGCTGAGCAGGCCGTCGGCGCGCAAGGGTCGGCGCAGCCATGCTGAGCTATCTTTTGGGGCGACTCTGGCACGCGCTGCTGTGCGTGCTGGGCGTCTCGGTCATCGTGTTTGCCATCACCAACCTGATCGGCGACCCTGTCAACCTGCTCTTGCCGCCTGAAGTCTCGGGTGCCGACCGCCAAGCGTATCGGGAGGCCCTTGGGCTCGACCGTGACCCCGTCACCCAGTACCTGATTTTTCTTTCAAAGGCGGTCCAAGGCGATCTGGGCGTCTCCTACCGCTTTAACGTCCCCGTTCTCGAGCTGGTGCTCGGCCGCTTTCCGGCGACCGTAGAACTGGCGCTGGCTGCGATCGTGTTCGCAGTCGTTGTGGGCATGAGCACCGGCATCGTCTCGGCGATCTGGCCCGGCACCCTTGTGGATCGGCTGGTGCAGGGCGTATCGCTCGTTGGCATGGCTGCGCCGACTTTTTGGGTCGGCATCATGTTGATCCTGCTGTTCTCGGTCCAGCTGCAGCTGCTGCCGACAGCCGGGCGCTCGGGTTGGTCCTCGCTGGTGCTGCCCGCGATCACCCTGGGCTGGTACTCAACGGCCGTGATCTCGCGCATGACCCGCTCCACCATGCTGGAGGTGCTGGACTCCGATTACATCCGCATGTCGGTGCTCAAGGGCACCCCGCGGCGCGTGATCATCTTCAAGCACAGCCTCAAGAACATCCTGACCACCATGGTCACCATCGTGTCCCTGCAGCTCGTGGTGCTGCTGGCCGGGGCCGTGATCACCGAAACGATATTTGCGTGGCCGGGCATTGGCCGGCTGCTGATCCAGTCGGCCGGCAGCGGCGACTATCCGGTGGTGCAAGGCATCACCTTGCTGTGTTCCTTGCTGTTCGTGCTGATCGACTTGGTCACGGACCTGCTGTATTTCGCGATCGACCCTCGTATTCGGCACAACTTGTGAGCACTTCTGCACTGTCCAGTCGCGCGGTGCGCGCGCGTCGTTCGGCCATCCTTCTGTGGAGTGGCCTGCTGGTGGTCGGCCTGTTTGTGCTGGTTGGCATTTTTGCGCCCTGGCTGTCGCCGCACGATCCCACGCAGCAAAACATTGGCAATACGCTGATGCCGCCCTTCTGGGAGGCGGGCGGGTCGCTGGCGCACCCTTTGGGCACGGCCTCCCTGGGCCAGGACGTTTTGAGCGGCATCATTCATGGCGCTCGGGTGTCGCTGCTGGTCGCCGTCTGCGCGGTGTTTCTCTCCGGGGCCTTTGGCGTGACGGTGGGCCTGCTCGCAGGATTCCTGGGCGGCTGGGTTGACAGTCTGCTCATGCGCCTGGCCGACATGCAGCTGTCCATTCCCTTCATCTTGCTGGCCATTGCGCTGATCGGCGCGCTCGGTCCGAGCATGAGCAATGTGATTTTCGTGATTGCCATCACCAACTGGGTGTCCTATGCGCGTGTGGCGCGCGCCGAGACGCGCAGCCTGCGTGAGCGCGATTTCGTGAAGGCCGCGCGCATTTCGGGCACCGGGCTGGCCCGGCTGCTGGCAGTCCACATCTTGCCCAATGTGCTCAATTCAGTGGTGGTGCTGGCCACGCTGGACATCGGCAAGGTCATCATCTTCGAGTCCGGCCTGAGCTTTCTTGGCTTGGGCGTGCAGCCGCCCACCCCGTCGTGGGGCGCCATGCTCGCCGATGGCCGCAAGTACGTCAATATCGCCTGGTGGCTGTCGATGTTTCCGGGTTTGGCGATCATGGTCGTGGCCCTGGGCGTGAACTTCCTCGGCGACTGGGTGCGTGAGCGACTGGATCCGAAATTCCTGGAGTGAGCCTTTTGATGCAAAGTGAAGTCGTCCTGAAGGTTGAGGGACTGCAGACCCAGTTTGACACCCGCCGTGGCTTGGTGCGGGCGGTCGATGGGGTCGACTTTGAGCTGCGCCGCGGGGAGGTACTGGGCATCGTCGGCGAGTCCGGCTCCGGCAAGAGCATCACGGCCTTTTCGTTGATGCGGGCGCTGCCGGGCCTGTCCGGTCGCACGGTAGGCGGCCGGGTGCTGTTTCACGGCACCGACCTGCTGGGGCTGCCTGAATCGGACATGCGCGCGATCCGAGGCGCGCGCATCGCAATGATCTGTCAGAACCCCAACACCTCGCTGAACCCGCTTTTTACGGTGGGCGAGCAGTTGGAAGAAACCATCCGTTTTCATGCGGGCAGCAAGGCCCAGGGCGCCGGCGCATCGGCCAGAGCGCGCGTGCTGCGCTTGCTCAACGAGGTGCAGCTGCCTTCCCCCGAGATCCAACTGCGCCGCTATCCCTTTCAAATGAGCGGCGGCATGAAGCAGCGCGTGGCCATTGCCATGGCGCTGGTCTGTGAGCCTGAGATCTTGATCGCAGACGAGCCCACCACGGCGCTGGACGTCACCATTCAGGCTCAGATCCTGCACCTTTTGCGGGAAGTGCGCCGCCAGCATGGCACCTCCATCGTCTTCATCACGCACGACCTGGGCGTGGTCGCGCAGCTGTGCGACAGCGTGGCCGTGATGTACGCCGGCCGTGTTGTGGAGTACAACGAAATCCGGGAGCTGTTCCGTCGGCCGCGCCACCCCTACACGGCCGGCCTGATGCAGTCCAACCCGGTATTCGGTCAGCGCCAAGAGCGCCTGTACTCCATGGAGGGCCAACCCCCGGACCTGGTGTCGCCGCCGGCCGGCTGCGCCTTCGCGGCGCGCTGCCCGCATGTGCAGCCCCTGTGCCGCGCACAGACGCCGCCGCGGGTCGCCATTGACGAGCGCCACTTTTATGCCTGCTGGCGCGATGCGCCCCAGGGAGCTGCGCATGCTGCTTGAGGTCAAAGATCTGACCAAGCATTACACGGTCTCGCGTGGCGGACTGTTTGGCGCCAAGGCCACCTTGAAGGCCGTCGATGGGGTCAGCTTCTCGATTGCCCAGGGCCAGACGCTCGGACTCGTGGGCGAGTCGGGTTCTGGCAAATCGACCATCGGGCAGATGCTCTTGCTGCAGACCCCGCACACCCGTGGCAGCATCCACTTTGAAGGGCAGGATCTGCACGCGTTGCAGCGCGACTACCGTGCCAAGCTGATGGGCAAGATCCAGGTGGTCTTTCAGGACCCCTACGACTGTCTCAATCCGAAAATGCGGGTGGGCGACATCGTTGCCGAGCCGCTGCGCAACCTGGCGCGCCTGAGCGCGGCCGAGATCGACCGCCAGGTCGCAGCGGTCATCGAGAAGGTGGGTCTGCGGCCCAGCGACCTGCGCAAGTTCCCGCACCAGTTCAGCGGTGGGCAGCGCCAGCGCATTGGCATTGCCCGCGCAATCTCCGTCAAGCCGCGCTTTATCGTGATGGATGAGCCGGTTTCCGCCCTTGACGTCTCTGTGCAGGCGCAGGTGATCAATCTGCTCAGAGACATTCAGCGCGATGACGGCGTCGCCTACCTGTTCATCTCGCACAACTTGGCCGTGGTCGAGCATCTGTCGCACCGCATCGCCATCGTCTACCTCGGCCGCATCGTTGAGGTGCTGGACAGCCAGAGTCTCAATACCGCAGCGGTGCATCCCTACACGCTGTCGCTGATCGACGCCATTCCCGTGCCCGATCCCGAGCGGGTGCGCACCGATTTGCGCTTGCACGGCGAGATTCCCAGCGCCATGGACTTGCCCCGCGGCTGCGCTTTCCAAGCCCGCTGCGCCTACGTGCAGGATCGATGCCGCCAGGAGACACCGGCCCTAGAAAATCTGGGTGAAGGCCACCAGGTGGCCTGCCATTTCCACACCCTCACCCGCAGCGGTTGATGCACAGCCCGCAGCCCTTGGAAGGACGCGTGGCGATTGTCACGGGCGCGGGCAGCGGGCTCGGGCGCGCGATCGCTCTGGACCTGTGCGGGCGTGGCGCCACCGTGTGGCTCGCCGACCTCGACCCGGTGGCTGCGCACCGCGTGCAGGCCGAGGCTGCCGGTGGTCGCGCCCAGGCCTGGGCCGTGGACGTGTGCGATGCCGCGGCGGTGGACGCGTTGGTGCGCGCCTGTCGCGAACGCCACGGCCGGCTTGACTTTCTGGTCAACAACGCGGGCATGCTCGGCCCTATTGCTCCCGTCTGGGAGTTGTCCGCCGCAGCGCTCGCCAAGGTTTTGGCGCTCAACATTGCCGGTGTCTTCAACTGCATGGCCGCAGCGCTGCCGCTCATGATGGAGCGCCGCGCCGGCTCGGTGGTGACCATCGCCTCGGTGGCCGGCAAGGAAGGCCCGCGCAATCTGTCGGCCTACGCCGCTTCCAAGGCAGCGGTGATCGCCGCCACGAAATCCTGGGCCAAGGAAGCGGCCGCCGCGGATGTGCGGGTCAACTGCGTCACTCCCACCCTGATCGAGGGCACGGGAATGGACGCCCAGCTGCAGGGCTATGTGCAGTCGGGCCGCGTGCCGCAGAGCCTGTTTGGCCGGCAGGGCCGCCCGGACGAGGTGGCCCGCCTGGTCGCCTTTTTGCTCTCGGACGATGCGAGCTTCGTGACGGGCGCCTGCTACGACATCAGCGGTGGGCGCTCTAGCAGCTGATGGCTGGGCGTACCGGATGGCCTGCCCCTTGTGATTAGCCACTTCACGCAAGACATCGCGTTGACCTGCTCCTACGATTTGCGTGCGCAGTCCCTGGGGCGCGCCGATCCCGCGCCGTCCCTGCCAGACGCGTGCCCATGCCTGCCGGGGTGCGCTGACATGCGCTGGTCTGCCCATGTCTGGCCCATCCCAAGACCCGGAGACGTTCATGCGTGAATTCGTTGAGCTGACATACCCCCACGATGGCGTTGCTGTCGTGACGATGTCCAATCCCCGCATCCAGAACAATGGTTCTTGGAAAGCCGTGCACGAAATTGCCGACGCGATGATCGAGGCGCGCGAGCAAGGCCGGGTCCGCGCCATTGTTCTGGCCTCTGGGGTGCCGGGCCACTGGTGGGAGCACGCTTGGCTGCAGGACCTGGCCGACACCATGGAAGGCAAGCCCGCCAGCGGCCCTGGCGGCGCGTTTCCGCGGGTTATCGACGAGATCCGGCGACCTGACGCAGTGGTGATCGCCGCAATTTCTGGCGACTGCTCCGGTGGCGGAGCCGAACTCGGCTGGACCTGCGACTTGCGCATCGCCGAGGAACAGGCGGTTTTCGGTCAGCCCGAAATCCAGATCGCACTGCCGACCGGACGCGGCGGCACCAGCCGGCTGGCCCGGCTCATCGGCCGGCCCGCCGCGGCCGAGCTCGTGCTGCTGGGGCGGCCCATGACGGCTCGCCGCATCCATGCCTTGGGTGGCATCAATGCCGTCGTGCCCGAAGGGCAGTCGCTCGCGATGGCGCTCGAGTGGGCCCAACGTCTGGCCTCGTATTCGGCGCATGCCCTGTCGACGCTCAAACGCATGCTCAACGACAACGACGACATGAGCCTGAGCGATGCGCTGGCCAATGAGCAGGCCTTGTTCGTCGAGGTCGCACGCACGCCGCAGGCCATTGCCCGGATGCGCGAAATCCAGGCCCGCTTCGATGCCGGTGAAAGCATACGCGCGGTCTATGGCGAGCCGCGCGAGCCACACTGAGCCAACTGCAGTCCGGCGCTTGCGAAGAGGCATTTCATGACCGCATTTTTTGACCCCCGTTAGGACCCACTCCATGGCCATTTTGATCACCGGCGGCTCCAAAGGCATTGGCCGTTCGATCGCCGAGCGCTTTTCTGCGCCCGGTGTCAAAGTCTTCGTCAACTACGCCAGCGACGATGCCGCAGCCCAGGAGACGGCCGCCTTGGTGCGCGCCCGAGGGGGCGAGCCCATCTTGCTCAAACAAGACATCAGCACCTTCGCGGGCGTGCATGAACTGCTGGCCCAGGTGTCCCGGCACACCGACCATCTCGATCAGGTGGTGCATGGCGCCGTGTATGCGTATTCTTGCTCGCTGCTCGAGGCCGACCCGGCGCAATTTGAGCGCGCGGTGATGCTCAACGGCACGGGCATGCTTTATGTGGCGCAGGCGGCACTGCCGCTGCTGCGCAAGGGCAGCACGCTGTTTTTCCTCTCCAGCCGGGGCACCAAGGTGGCGGTGCCCAACTATGCCGCCATCGGCGCGCCCAAGGCCATGGCCGAAGCGTTGATCCGTTACCTCGCCGTGGAACTGGCGCCGCGCGGCATCCGGGCCCATGTGGTGTCTCCCAGTCTGGTGCTGACCGATGCGGTGCGGCAGGTCTTCGGGGCAGAAAACGCCGACAAGCGCGCTGCTGCTGCAGCGGCGGCCAATCCGTCGGGCCGCAATGCCACCGGCATGGATGTTGCCAACGCCATGTTTTTTCTCGCTTCACCCGAAGCCGAAATGATCACTGGGCGCGAGCTGGTGATCGACGGCGGCGCCTACATCAAGCCCTGAAACGGCGCGGACAGCGGTTGACGACTCCTCTGCGCCACCGACCTAAAGGAATGCCATGAACGAACCCGGTAACGACAGCTTTCAGATCCAGTCGCTCTATTCCAAGTACTGCTTCGCTCTTGACGGCAACAACCCCGAGTTGCTGATCGAGTGCTTCGGCCCAGACGGGGTCTTCCAGGTGGCGGAGCGCCAGTTTCAGGGCGTTGAGCAACTGAGCATGGTGGCGCGCTCTGGCGACAACCGACCGCGCCACCACTACGCCAATCTGTGGATCAAGTCCATCCAGGGCGATCAGGCGCAGGCCAGCGCCTATTTCTTTCTGGTGAATTTGGCCGACGGCGCCATTTGTGGCTACGGCCACTATGACGACGACATGGTGCGCGGCGCAGACGGCCAATGGCGCTTCCAGCACCGCCGCGTCACCTTCCTGTGGCAGTCCGAGGCCTACAAGGCCCGCACCACCAGCATCACGAAAAAGTAATTGGCTGCGCGGCCGGCCTCAGCCCGCCGCCCGCTTGCGCAAAATCTCAAACGCCGGCAGCGTCTTGCCTTCGAGCACCTCCAAAAAGGCGCCGCCGCCCGTCGAGATGTAGCCCACCTGTTTTTCGATGCCGTACTTGGCAATCGCCGCCAGGGTGTCGCCGCCGCCAGCGATTGAAAAGGCGGGGCTCGCTGCAATCGCGCGGGCGATGCCTTCGGTGCCCTTTGCAAAGGCGTCGAACTCAAAAACGCCGACCGGGCCGTTCCAGACGATGGTGCCAGCGGCCATCAGCTGCGCGGCCAGGCGGGCGGTGGTTTCGGGGCCGATGTCCAGAATCAGGTCGTCATCGGCCACTTCAGTCGCCTTCTTGATAGTGGCCGGCGCGTCGGCGGCGAAGGTCTTGGCCACCACCACATCGGTGGGAATCGGCACCTCGGCGCCGCGCGCCTTCATGGCCGCGATCACCGCTTGCGCCTGCTCCAGTAGATCGGGCTCGGCCAGGCTTTTGCCAATCGGCAACCCTGCAGCCAGCATGAAGGTGTTGGCGATGCCGCCGCCCACAATCAGCTGATCGACCTTGGCCGCCAGGCTTTGCAAGATGGTCAGTTTGGTCGAGACCTTGGAGCCCGCCACGATGGCCACCAGCGGGCGCTTGGGCGCTGAAAGGGCCTTCGAGATCGCGTCCATTTCTGCGGCCAGCAGCGGGCCGGCGCAGGCCACCGGTGCGAACTGCGCGATGCCGTAGGTCGTGCCTTCGGCGCGGTGGGCGGTGCCAAAGGCGTCGTGTACAAAGATGTCGCACAGCGCGCCCAGTTGCTGGGCCAGCTCGGGCGCGTTTTTCTTCTCGCCCTGGTTGACGCGGCAGTTTTCCAGCATCACCAGCTCTCCGGGGGCGACCTGCACGCCGCCGACCCAGTGGGCCAGCAGCGGCACCTGGCGCCCCAGCAGCTCGCCCAGCCGCTGGGCCACCGGAGCGAGCGAATCGGCCGGGGTGAACTGGCCTTCGGTGGGCCGGCCGAGGTGGCTGGTCACCATCACGGCCGCGCCGGCGTCCAAGGCCATCTGGATGCAGGGCACCGAGGCGCGGATGCGGGTGTCTTCGGTGATGCGGCCGGCATCGTCTTGCGGCACGTTCAAGTCGGCGCGGATGAAGACACGGCGGCCGCGCACCTGGCCTTGGGCGCACAGATCAGAAAAACGGATGAAGTTCATGGGATTTGCTTGAGCGAGATGGGCTCGGTTGCATGGGGCGGCGCACTTGCTTCGCAATGACATCGAAGTCTCATCGAAGCTGTGTTGCCGGAAGATTCAATTTTAGTTGCCACGCTGGTGATTTCTGGGCCGGCACTTCAGGCCACCCTCTGCGGCCGCCCTACCAGCCGGCCAGCAGGCGCAAGGGCAGATACACCCCCATGCCGCATGTCAGCGTGCCCAGCAGGCTGCGGCGCCAGTAAAACCAGGCGCAGCCTGCGGCCACGGCAAACAGGCGCGCGTCTTGCCAGGTCTCGATCAGCTGGCCCTGGGTCATCACCACCTCGGGCGCGATGACCGCCGCCAGCGCCGCGATCGGCGCGTAGTTCAAGCTGCGCGTGGCCCAGCCGGGCAGCGACCAGCGTTTGCTCGACAGAAAGAAGAAGCAACGCGTGACCACGGTGTTGAGCGTGAGCAGGGCAATCGTAAGGACGGTCCAGCCGTCGGTTTCGCCGCTCATGGCTGCGACCTTTCGCGCAGCGCCGGATGCAGTTGCTCGAGCACCATGCACACGCACACGGCGGCGGCGATCGCCACCACGATGTTGAGCTTGAGCGGCAAGGCAAAGGCGGCCACCGCTGCGCTGCCGGCAATGACCAGCGTGAGCACGCGCAGCGTGTTGTGGGTCAGCGCCCACACGATGCCGGTCAGCGCCAGCGTGCCGGCAAAGCCCAGGCCCCAGGAGGTGGGGATGGAGCTCGCAAAGGCCGCGCCGAGCAAGCTGGCGGCGCTCCAGCAGATCCAGGCCAGCAGGCCGCTGCCGGCCAGGTAGCTGCGCTGCTGCGCGCGCCCGGCCACATCCGGCGCCGCTTGCGGCCAGTGGCGCAGCATCAGCATGTAGGACAGATCGGCCGTGCCATAGCCGCGCAGCAGGCGCTGGGGCAGCGGCAGGTCCATCATGAAGTCGCGCAGGTGGGCGCTGAACACCACAAAGCGCAGATTGACGCAAAAGGCGGTGGCCAGCACCACCCAAAGCGGCGCGCCGGCTGCGATCAGGGGCAGGGCCGCCAGCTGTGAGCTGCCGGCAAAGACGAACAGGGCCATCAGCACCAGCTCGAGCGTGCTCAGGTTGGACTGCACCATGGCCACGCCAGTCATCAGGCCCCATGCGCCCATGCCCGGGCACACGCTGGCCATGTCGCGCATGCCCAGCAGCAGGTGCTCGTCGCGCCACCAGCGCTTCACGCGGTGGCCTTTGCGTCAAACCGCTGGCCTGCGGTGATGGCAAATCCGCGCAGAAATTCATCGGCCTGAAGTGCCTTGCCGCCGGGCTTTTGCAGGCTCAGCAGTCGCAGCACACCGTCGCCGGTGGCCACATCGACACCCTCGGCGCTGGCGCCGAGCACTGTGCCAGGGACCAGCTGCCCCTGTGAATGGGCGTTCGGCTGTCCATCCGGCAGCACATTGGCCCGCCACAGTTTGAGGGCCACGCCGCCTATCGCGGCGCTGGCGCCGGGCGCGGGTGCAAAGGCGCGGATGCGCCGCTCGAGCACGGCTGCGGGCTCGCGCCAATCGAGCGCGGCTTGGGCCTTGTCGATCTTGGCGGCATAGGTCTGGCCTTCGGCCGGCTGGGGCTTTTTTTCGAGCGAGCCCAGCTGCTGCAGGGCCTGCACGATCAACTCGGCGCCCAGATCGGCGAGCTTGTCGTGCAAGCTGGCGGTGGTGTCCTGCGGCGCGATGTCC
>JAIXWZ010000209.1 GCA_027491035.1 Comamonadaceae bacterium
AAGCGCTCGGGCATGAGCGAGACCGAGCTGCGCAGCATCAACAGCATTCCGCCGAGAATGCTGATCAAAGCCGGCTCGACCTTGGTCGTTCCGCGACTGGCCCACGTGCAGCACGATGTGCCCGACCACCTGGCCGACCACGCCAGTTTGGCCCTGGCGCCCGAGCAAAGCACCCGCCGGACCACGGTCAGAGCCCGCAAGGGCGACACCGTGGCCCTGATTGCGCGTCGACACAGGATCAGTGAAGAAAACCTGGCCCAGTGGAACCGGGTTGCCGCCAGCGCAAGCTTCAGGGCTGGCGAGACGGTGGTGCTTTACCTGCCAGCCAAAGCCGGCGGTAACGCGTCGCGTGCAGCCGGCGGCAAATCTGCAGGCAAGCCGGCAGTCAGACAGGCGGGCAAGCCAACCGGTAAACCGACGGCCAAACAGACGACCAAACAGACGACCAAACAGACGGTCAAACAAACGGACAAGAGCGCGAGCGCCTCGACGCGCAAGCCAGCTCAGGCCGGGCAAAAAGCCGATCCCAAGCGTTAAACCCGAGCGGACGGGCGCAAACGCCGGCGGCGTCAGGCCTTGAACCGGTCCTTGGCCTTGCGGGCAAATTCGTTGGTGTAACTGCGCAGCAGTCCGGTGCGGTCGACACGCAAAGCCGGATTGAGCATCAACAAGGCCTGCAGCGCAGCCTGGGCGCCATCGGCCGGCATCAAGCCATCGGGCGACAACGAGCCGCGCACCTTCATGAAGGACGCCAGGTACAGCGCCCGGTCGCCTTGAAAATAATGGTCCGGCACGGTCTTGATCAAGTCACCGGGCCCTGCGGTCTGAAGCCACTTGAGCGCGTGCACCACGGCGTGGGTCAGGGCTTGGCAGATGGTCGGGTTTTTCTGCACGAATTCGGCCGTGGCATGCAAGCAAGACGAAGGCAACAGAGCGCCAAAAAGCTCGAGCGTGCCGCGGCTCGTGCGGGTGTCGGCAAGGATCTTGACTTCACCCCTTTGCTCGAGCAGGGTCATGACCGGATCAAAATGGCTCAGGGCATCGACCACCCCCGACCGAACCGCCGTCGCGGCCGAATTCGACGGGCCCAGCTCAATCAGGCTGACTTCATCGGGGCGCAGGCCAGCCCGGGTCAGGACCTGTGTGGCCACCATGGCATCGACCGTTCCCGCCTGTGCCAGGCCGATGCGCTTGCCGCGCAAATCGGCGATCTCGCGCACACTGCCGCGCGTGGACAGGCCAAAGGCGACCTGGGGCGTGCGCGCTTGCACCAAAAAAGCCTGGTGCAGCTGTCCGCGGCCTTGCAGCATCAAGGTGTGCTCATAGGGCCCGGCACACACGTCAAAACCGCCATCGGCCATCAGTTGCAAAGCGCGCGCCGGATTGCCGGCATCGGTGATCTCGACGCTCAGGCCCTCGCTGCGAAAGTAACCGAGCTGGTCGGCCAGCACCAGCGGCAGGTGGTGAAAGGACGTCTGGCCGCCCACCACCAGATGCACCTTGCTCTTGTCCGCTCTGGGCCCTGCCGCGCCACTCGGGCCCGCGAGTACGCTGGCGGCCACTGCGGCGGCGGCCAGCACACGGCGGCGATTGATGCGGACAAAGTTCATGGGGCCAGGAAGAAGTGGCGTCAGACCTCCAGCATAAAAGCGGCCCGGGCGGCGCGCATCCGGATCATCCCGTGCGGGTTTTCACCCAAAGCCGGCGCAGGCGCAGCGTCAAGCCGCGCGCGCAAAGCTCAGCGAAATCCGACGAACAAAATCGCCACATTGACCACAAAAGCCAGGCTCCAGGCCAGGCTGCGCAGGCCCGCCTTGTCGGCAACGTAGCAGTAGATATAGACCACGCGCAGCAGCACAAAAGCCAGCGCCAGCAGATCGAGCGTGAGCGTATTGGCCTGCAGGTATTGGGCCGACAAAACCGCCACGAAGAAAAAAGGCAGGGCTTCAAAGCTGTTGCTCTGCGCATGGTTGGCCCGGGCGCGCCAATCGCCCTGCCTGGCCAGCCAGGCACGCGGATCGTGGTTGTCGTAACCGCCCTGGCCGCGCGGCGTGTTCATCAGGCCGGACTTGGCGATGCCCGCGCAGACGATGGGCAGCAAAGCGGCCATCAGGATCATCCAATGGGCCAGGGTAAACGAAGGGGTCATGGTGGGTCTTTTGGGTGTGCGGGCGGATCAACGCCGATCCAGCAAGGCGTGCGCAATGGTGCCGAGGTCCACATATTCGAGCTCACTGCCCACCGGAACGCCGCGGGCCAGGCGGGTGACCTGCACCCCCCGGCTTTTGAGTCCTTGAGCGATCACATGCGCCGTTGCCTCGCCCTCGGCCGTGAAGTTGGTTGCCAGAATCACCTCTTGCACCGCAGGCCGCTCAGCCGGATCTTGCTCAGCGCCCTGCCGCGGGGCCACCCGCTCAAACAGGCGCTGCAGGCCGATCTCTTGCGGGCCAATGCCATCGAGCGGGCTGAGCTTTCCCATCAGCACAAAATAAAGTCCGCGGTAGGCTTGGGTGCGCTCCATGGCCGCCTGATCGGCCGGCGTCTCCACCACGCACAGTTTGCTGCGATCGCGCTGTCCGTCCTGACAGGTTGCGCAGACCGGCTGCTCGCTCAAGGTGTTGCACAACTGGCAGTGGCAAATGCGCTCGACCGCCTCTTGCAAGGCCTGCGCGAGCCGCAGCGCGCCGGCTCTGTCGTGCTGCAGCATGTGAAAAGCCATGCGCGCGGCCGACTTCACGCCCACGCCGGGCAGGCGTCCCAAGGCCTGCTGCAGCGCCTGCAGCGACTTGCCTTCAGCCATGGTCCCGCCAGGCGCACGCCAGATCGCGCAGCACGAGGCCGTCCATCAGAAGGGAAGCTTCATCCCGCCGGGCAGGCCAGGCATGCCGGCAGTGAGCTTGCCCATTTTTTCCTGGCTGGTGTCTTCGGCTTTGCGCCAGGCGGCGTTGAAAGCGGCAGCCACCAGATCTTCGAGCATGTCCTTGTCATCGGTCAGCAACGAAGGATCAATCTGCACGCGGCGCACCTCGTGCTTGCAGGTCATGGTGACCTTGACCAAGCCCGAGCCGGCCTCGCCGGTCACCTCAACGTTTCCCAATTCGTCCTGGGCCTTCTTGAGGTTGTCCTGCATGGCCTGGGCCTGCTTCATCAGGCCTGCCAGTTGTCCCTTGTTAAACATGTTCATCGTCCTTGCGGTTGCAGCGCCGCCACCGCAGCGGCGCCGAAAAAACTCATCTGGCCGGCTTCATTGCGGCAGCAGCCACTGGCCGTTGCATGAAATCCGCCCGACTGCGCCGCGATCATACGGTCTGGCCGGGCGTCCAGGGCTTGACACTGCCCGAGACAATGCGCGCACCCCACTGATCCACCATCTGCTGCACAAAGGGGTCGCTTGCAATGATCTGTTCGGCCTGCTGCTGGGCCAGCGCACGCTGCTGGGCCAGCCGCTTGGCATGGGAGTCGGTGACCTCGCCCACCTCGACGCGCAGGCGCTCGGGCTTGTGCGCGCCCACCGAGCGCAGGGCTTGCAGCAATTGTTCGGTGGCGCCAGCGTGCTGCAGCGCCTGGCTCTCAACCCGCAACGTCCAGACCGCATCGTCCTTGGCAAGCAACTGCGACTGCACCGCCAACTCGCGCGCGAGCGCAAGCACCCTCTCCCCCGCAACCAGTTCTTGCACGACCGCCGCCCACAGCGCGCCGAGGGCCTGCGCTTGAGCATCGTGCGGCTTTGCCGCTGCCGGCTCCGCAGCGGCGCGAACCGCCACGCCAGCCACAGCCTGACCAGGAGACGGCTGGGCTTGGTCCGAATCGACACCCCATGGAACTGGCGAAATAGACGGTGCAACGGACGGTGCAACGGACGGTGCCACGGGCGGAGCTACGGACGCTGCCACAGGGGCGCCGCTGCCTGCGCCTTTGACGCCCGATCCGCTGCTGCCGGGTGCGCCGGCGGCCTCAGGCTGCGGCTTTTTTGGGGGCGCGACGGCACCCCCTTGCGCGCTGGGAGCCTGCTGCTTGAACGGCAACAGGCGCAACAAAACCATGGTCAAAGCCGCGTACTCGTCGGCAGCCAGGCCCAACTCTGCGCGGCCCTGCAGACACAGGCTGTAGAGCAGCTGCGTTTCGTCGGGCGGCAGGGCCTGCGCCAACGCTGCGATTTGCGCCAGATCCGGATCGGAGTCGCTGAAATCGGGCACCACCTGAATCACCGCCATGCGCTGGAGCACCACAGTCATCTCTTCGAGCGTCGACGCGGCGCTCAGCCCCTCCTGGCGCAGCTGATCGCTCAGGGCCACAATCGCGCGCCCGTCCCCGCGGGCCAGGGCCTCGATCAGTTGGTAGATGTGACCGCGCTCGACGCTGCCAAGCATCTGCCGCACCGCTGACTCCTGCAGCCGCCCCGAACCGAAGGCAATGGCCTGATCGGTCAGTGACAGGGCGTCGCGCATGGAGCCGCGCGCAGCCCGGGCCAGCAGGCGCAGGGCCGCCGATTCGGCCTCGATCTGCTCGCGCTCGAGCACCTGCTGCAGATGCTCGGCAATCGTCTCGGGCGCCATGGGCCGCAGGTTAAATTGCAGACAGCGCGACAGCACCGTCGGCGGCACCTTCTGCGGATCGGTGGTGGCCAGCACAAACTTCAGATAGGCTGGCGGCTCCTCGAGCGTCTTGAGCATGGCGTTGAACGCCGTGTTCGAGAGCATGTGCACCTCATCGATCATGAAGACCTTGAAGCGTCCGACCACGGGCTTGTAGGCTGCCTGCTCAAGCAGCTGCGCGATTTCATCGACGCCGCGGTTGGACGCCGCATCGAGCTCGGTGTAGTCAACAAAGCGACCGGCGTCGATGTCGCTGCAGGCCTGGCATGCGCCACAGGGCTCGGCCGTGATCCCGCCGTTGCCGTCACTGCCCAGACAGTTGAGCGACTTGGCCAGGATGCGCGAGACGGTCGTCTTGCCCACCCCGCGCGTACCGGTGAACAGATAAGCGTGATGCAGGCGCTGCGTCTGCAAGGCATTGCCCAGGGCCTGGACCACATGCGGCTGACCGACCATTTCGGAAAAATTCCGGGGGCGGTACTTGCGGGCCAGGACAAGGTAGGACATGGTTCCATTCTAAAGCGCGCCCCTGGTGCCTCTGGTGCCTCTGGTGCCTCTGGGCTGGACAGTGGCTGTACCCGGCCGCACTCGGCCGCCCTCGACCGGCCTGCGCCCCATCACAAGCGATTTGGGTCCTGATGAGCCAGAGAGCGCCTTACAATGCATCGTGGCGGGCCTTCCCGCATGGCTAAGCGGCCAACCGGGTCAGGTGGGGAACCAAGCAGCCCTAACTGTGGCGCCAGTGCCGGGGTCAGGCTCGTCACCCTTTTATTGCCGAGCGCGTGCGCCACTGGCGCAAAGCGCTTTGGCCGGCCCAGTGGCCACTGGCCAGACAGGCCGTCAGCAGATAACCGCCCGTAGGGGCTTCCCAATCGAGCATCTCGCCGGCGCAAAACACGGCTGACGATGCCAAGGCCGGTGCGCTCAGGCGCAGGCCGGCGTCGACGCCCTCGCCCTCACCTTGGCCCATGCGCACACCGCCCGCACTGCTGATGGCCTCGTCAATCGGGCGAGCGGCCACCAAGCGCAGGGGCAGCGCCTTGATCGCTCGCGCCAACTGCTGGGGTTCGTGCCAAGCCGAGCGCTCGAGCAGCTCGTGCAGCAGGGACGACTTGATGCCGTCGAGCCGCAAACGGCTCTTGAGGTGCGAGGCCATCGATCGCGAGCCGCGCGGACGGGCCACCTCGGCGCCGACCTCCTCGAGCGTGCGATCGGGCAGTAAGTCAAGCATCGGCGTGGCGCTGCCGCTGCGCGCAATCTCCTCGCGCAGCAAGGCGCTGACGGCATAGATGAGGCTGCCCTCGACGCCGCTGCGGGTGGCCACAAACTCGCCCTTGCGGGCAAAGCGGCTGCCTTGCGAATCGACGAAGGACAAGGCCACCGATTTAAGGGGTTGGCCCGCATGGCGCTGCCAAAAATGATCCGACCAGCCCAGGCCGGCGGCACCGGCCACGTCAAAACCGCAGTTGCTCGGCCGCAAAGGCGCCACCGAAACGCCGCGCTCGACCAGACTGTCAACCCAGCGCCCGTCAGAGCCCAGGCGGGCCCAGCTGCCCCCACCCAGGGCCAGCACCAGAGCGTCCGGGGCCGGGCAATGCAGCGGGCCCGCCGGTGTCTCAAACACCAGCTGACCCTGCTGATCCCAGCCCAACCACCGGTGGCGCATCGAGAACTGCACACCGCCACGGCGCAGAAGCTGCAGCCAGGCGCGCAGCAAAGGCGCGGCCTTCATGTCACGCGGAAAGACACGGCCGGACGACCCGACAAAGGTCTCGATGCCCAAGCCCTGGGCCCATGCCCCCACCTCGGCCGGCCCGAAAGTTTGCAGCCAAGGAAGCACCACCGGGCTCTGGTCAAAGTAGCGCGTCGCGAAAGTGGGCAGGGGCTCGCTGTGGGTCAGGTTCAAGCCACCCCGACCGGCCAACAGGAATTTACGCCCCGCCGAAGCCATCGCGTCAAACACCCGGACTCTGGCGCCCCCATCCGAGAGCACCTGCGCGGCCATCAGTCCGGCCGGACCGGCGCCGATGACCAGTACATCGCCCGCGCTCGACTCAGATGGCGAAAAGGGATTCAACGTACAGCTCCCGCGCAGCGCAGGCCGCGTGCGACGCAGGACGGGAGGCGATCGGCGTGCATCATGCGCTGTCCAGTTCAATTTCTTGCAGGTGGCCGCTGGCGGTCACAAAAGCGGCGCGCACGGGCTCGCCCGCATGCAAGGCCCGCACGGCGCGGGCATAGCCCTGCAGTTGCGCCACCAGATCGGCCCGTTCACCCGGCCGGGCGTGGGACTTGAAATCAATCACCCACCAGACGCCGTCTCGACGCTGCACCAGCCGGTCCAGGCGCATCAAGCGGCCCTCGTGAATCAACTCCACTTCGCCGCCCTGCCAAATCAGATGCTCGGCCTGCCAGAGCCAGCCGCTGGGTCCCCCAAGGATCGCCTGGGCCGCCTGCACCGCCTGCTCGCACTGCTGGGCATCGAGCCCAAACTCGCGCCCTGCCAGCCTGGCATGGCTGGGGCTGGTGCTGCCCCACTCCAGCAAACGGTGCATGGCCAGCCCGATGCGCGCAGACGCGGTCAATGGCGGGTCTTGGGCGCCGGCCTCGACCAGGTGGTCCAGATGGGGCAAAACCGGCAGATGCAGCACCGCCGATGCGCCTGGGGCCGCCGGCGCGGCAGGGCCAGTTGCTGCCTGTACAAGATCAGCCGGCTCCAGGGCCGTCATCCGAGGACTCAAGCGTTTCCACCAACTGCGCTGGCCGCCGCGAAACGGCTCGCAGGCCGACACCGCCAGCACCTGGCGCGCGCGCGTCATCGCCACATACAAGGCGTTGAGCTCCTCGCGCTCGCGCGCCTGCTGCTCGCCGGCCAGCAAATCGACGCAACAAGCCGGCGGGCGGCTTTCCGATTGCAGAAAAACCAGGCGCTGCGGCCAAGCCTGCTGGGCTGGCCAGTCGAGCAACACGACCATGCTCTCCGATGCGCGCGGCTGGGCATCGGTGTCGAGCAGCAGCACAGTATCGGCTTCCAGCCCCTTGGCACCGTGAATGGTGAGCAAGCGCACCGCATCGGCAGGCACCGTGGCGGGCGCCGCAATGGCGCCGGCTTTGAGCGCCCTGACCAACATATAGGGGCTCAGGTAGCGCCCGCCGTCGTGGCCCAGTGCGACTTCGAGCAGGGCGCGCAGATGGCCGAGGATCGCATCGCGCTGCAGCGCAGGCGCCGCCGCGGCATAGCGGGCCAGCACATCGCCATCGTCATAGATAGCCTGCAAGGCATCGTGGGGCGGAAGACGGCCCAGCCAGCCCTGCCAGCGCGCCAGCACCTGGCCGACACCCGCCAGCGGCGCGGCCGCTGGCTCGCCAAGCTCGGGCGCCGCAGCGGGCTGCTGGAGCAAAGCCAGCCAGGGGCTGCCGGTACGGCGCGCCGCACGGGCCAGCGGCACCAAGGCTGCACTGTCCACGCCGAACAGCGGCGAGCGCAGCACCCGCGCCAGCGACAGATCGTGGCGGGGCGAGCCCAGCACATCGATGAGCGCCACCAGGTCCTGCACCTCGCAGCAATCCATCAGGGCGATCTTCTCGCCGATGAAGGCTGGCAGGCCCAGGCCCTGCAGCGCCAGTTGCATGGGCTGCAGGCTGTCACGCTTGCGCGAGAGCACCATCACATCGCCGCAGCGCAACTGCCGCCGATCGATCTGCTCGGCCAGCCAGCGCGCCGCCTGCGCCGCCTCCAAGTCGCGCTGCCTTTCTTCGGGCAGCCAGCGCGGCTGCATCAAGCTGTCGCGCCACGCAGGCTCGCCCGCCGCCTGCACCGGCGGCTCGGGCCGGCCGATCATGGGCAAAGTCAGCGCCTGCCCCAGTTGCTCAGAGGCCGTGGTGTGGGGCCTGAATCCCGGATAGCGATCGCGCTCGGCCGCCTCAAGCATCACCTCATTGACACGGTCGATCACCGCCTGGGCATTGCGGCGGGTGTGCTCGCAGCTGAGCAAGTCGCCACCGAGCGCCTGCGCGATGAACTGCTGAGCCGCCTCAAACACCTGCGGCTCGGCGCGGCGGAAGCGGTAGATGCTTTGCTTGGGGTCGCCCACGATAAAGACACTGGGCGCGCGCGCGGCCCCGGCATAGCTTTCAAGCCAGGCCCGCAAGGCGCGCCACTGCATCGGGTTGGTGTCCTGAAACTCATCAACGAGAAGGTGGCGCACCTGCCCATCGAGCCGCTCTTGCACCCAGCCGGCCAGGCTGGAGTCGCTCAGCAGGTGCACGGCAGCCTGCTCGATGTCATTCATGTCGATCCAGCCGCGCTCGAACTTGAGGGCGCGGGCCTGCTCAATGAGCAAGCGGGTGAGCGTCGTCATGCGCTGCTGGTAGCGCCAAGCCTGCTCTTGGCGCACGATCTGCTGCAACTGCAGAGCCAGCGCCTGCGCCTGCCGCAGCGCCGCATTCGATCCCGCCGGACCGAACTTGCGCTCTTCGCCTTTGCCCGTGAGCAAGGCATCGAGCACCCCATCGACGTCGCGCGCTGCCAGTGCCTGCTCGAGCTGCCGGCCTTTGCCGGCGAAGCTGGGCGCAGGCAGCCCCTGCAGCACGCGCGCGGCCTCCAGCAGCAAGGACGACTCCATCGGTGCGGCGAGTAAGTCGGCGCTTTGGCTCAGAGCGCGACAGCATTCAAACTGCTCGGCGATGGTGCGCACCGAGGTCTGCACCCGCCCGGCCGCATCGGCCAGTTCAAACTCAACCCGCTTGTCCAGCGCGGCCATCAAGGCCTTGTGGGTCTGCGAGCGGCCGTGTTCATGGACGAGGGCTTCGAAATCGGCCTTGCAGGCCGGCTGCACGGCCAAAGCCGCCAGAAAGCGGCGCCAAGCCAACACCTTGACCTGGCTGTCGTCTTCGAGCAGCTCGTACTGCACGGGCAGACGCAGCTGCTGCAGCAGTGCCAATGGAGCCGTGCGCAGCACAGACGAAAACCAGCCGTGGAAGGTGCGAATTTGCACCGACCGGCCGCCTGAGAGCAAGGCCGGGTACAGAGCCTTGAGCCGCAAGCACAGCGCTCGCGCGAGCTCGGGATCGTCCAAACCGCGCACACCGCGCTCGTGCAGTGCTTTGAGCAGCCGCGGCGTATCGGCCTGCGCAAACTCGCGCAGCCATTCGGTCAGGCGCTCGCGCATCTCACCGGCGGCCTTGCGGGTGAAGGTGATGGCCAGGATCTCGTGGGGCTGGCAGGCGTGCAAGGCGTCATCGGCCAGCAGGGCCCGCAGCATGCGCGAGACCAAGATCCAGGTCTTGCCGGCCCCGGCACAGGCCTCCACGGCCACGCTGCGGCGGGGATCGCAGGCCACGGCGTAAAACTGCTCGGCGGGCACCGGCTGATTGTTGATCTTCAGGGCGATCGCCTGGCTCGGGTTCATGGCGCGTCCTGCACAAAATCACGCCGGCACAGCCCGCGGGCCTTGCAGTGCTCACACGAGCGCCCTTGACCCAGTGCCCGCAAAGGCTCACCGCCGTGCAGCCGCGACATTTCATCGTGCACGGCGCTGACGATGCGATCGCGCCAGTGCACCACCTCCTCTTGGGGATAAGCCTTGGTCAGGCCACGCTCGCCCACATTGAGATAGGCGGCAGCCGCCGGCTCCTGGCCCAGCAAGGCCGCATAGAAAGCCAGCTGTGAGTCTTCATCGGCACCCTTGATCCGCTCGCGGGTTTTCTCCACCGACTCGCTCTTGTAATCAATGAGCAAAGCCTGTCCCTGCGCATCGCGGTCCATCCGGTCGATCTTGCCCACCAGCTTGACGGCACCGAGGTCGCGCTCGAGCCACTGCTCGGCCTGCACAAAGCGATGCCCGCTGGCCTCGTGCTCGGCGAGCCACTGCAAATACCCCCGGCGCATGGCCGGCACGCTGGCCTCGTAGGGCAAGAAGTCAGCCCGATTCATCCCCGTCTGCCGCAAGGCCTGCTGCGCCGCCACGTCGAACAACTGCACCCGCCGCTGCTCACTGGACGCCGGTTCGGCCTGCAGTTGCGCATGAAACTCAAAGAGCGTGGCATGCAGCCAGTTGCCGAAATCTCGGCGATCGATATCGGCCTCAATCTCCTGCACGGGCGACAAGGCGAGTTGGCGCAGGGCAAAAAACCGGTACGGACAGTTGCGCAGGTCGTCGTAGGCCGACGCCGACAGCCGCTCCACCGGCAAGCCGTCGCCGCAGGCTTGCGCCGCCTGCTGCGGCACCACTTCAATGGCACGCAGAGCGCGCGCGTCATCTAGGCCATCGGCCCCACCCCCGTCGGGCGCATCCTCCAGCGTCAATGCCTGCACCCAGGCCGAGGCCATGCGCCGCTCGCCGCCATCACTTTGCCGCCAAAGCACATCGACCGACGCATGGGCCAAAGCATGCTGCCAGGCCCGCCGCGCACTGTCGGCCAGGTCTTGGGCCGCCGGCAAACCGAGCAGCTGACGTTGGCGCGCCGTCCAAGGCCCGGTCGGCTTGGGCCAAGCCGGCATCTGCACCTCGTCGGTGCCCGGCAGCACCAGCGCGGCCAAGCTGCGGCCCAGCAGCTGCGCCATGGGCAAGACCACCACCTGCGCCCGGGGAGGATGCACCGGTGCAAAAGTGCCGGCCTCCAGGCATGCGGCCACCCACTGCGCAAAAGCACGCGCACTCATGGGCCGCTGACCCTCAGCCCCGCCCAAGGCCTGCGGATCGTGCAGGCACAGGGCATCAAAAACCGCCTGTCCGGCCACATCGGCAGCCAGCCCATCCCACATGCCGCACTCGCGCAGCACGCTTTGCAGCTGCTCGAGCCAATGCGCCACCGGCCGCACGCCGCGCAGGGCCTGCTGCCACGGCCGCAGCCGGGCAGCCAGCGCCCCAGCGTGCTCGCAGCCGGCACCGATGTCGCTCCAGCAGCGCAGCCGCGCGTCGCGCAGCTCGGCCTCGGCCCGCTCGAGCTGCCCGGCGTCGAGCCCAGGCAGCGGCTTGACCCAGGCCAGTACTTCGTCGCACGTGGCACCCGCAGGGCACGCGCGCAGCAGCGCCATCAGGCGCGCGGCGGCGTGGGTGGTCGACAGTTTCCAGCCGGTCTCGTCCCGGATGGCCACGCCGCGACCGGCCAGCAGCGCGACCACGCGCCGCGTGAGCAAGCGGTCCTGCGCGATCAGACCCACGGGCTCTTGACCCTGCTGCAGATGGCGCAACACGCAGGCCGCCGCACGCTCGGCTTCATCTGACCGATCGGCCGCGCTCTGCAGCGCAATGCGGCCACGCGGCTCATCGGCTTGCGCCAATGGCAGCGCCACTGCGCGCGGCCCCAGGCGCTGCATCAAGGCCTGGGCCAAGGGGTCGGCCTGCCAACCCTCGAGCGCCACCAACAAAGGCACGTGCTGATCGAACAAGATATCGGTCTCATAGGAGGAGCTGCCGGCCCAGGCCAGGGCCAGCTGTGCCACCGACGCCTCATGGCGCAAGGCCTGGGCGCCCAGCCCCGCCGTCAACTCCTGCGTCAGCCGCTCGCGCCAGGCCGCGCGCTCCTCGGGCGCGATGGCCGCCGCCCGTCGGGCCAGCGAGCCCGCCGCCTCCATGAGCGGGGCCATCAGCACATCACGCTGGGCCGACAGCCCCAGCGCATCGAGCCAGTGCGAGGCCGACAGCTGATCGAAAGCGGCCTGCTCGCGCAGGTCATGCTCGGCCGGGCAGTAGCCGCCGCGTGCGGCCCACAGCCTGCGCGCCCAGTTCTGTGTGGTCTCAAATTGCGGCAGGTAGCACGGGCGCTCGCGGCCCGCTCGCCGCACCCAGGCCTGCCGTGCCTGCGCCATCAGTTGCGCGTAGGGCACGAGCACCACGCACGCCGACGGATGGCAGGCGCGCTCGTCCATCAGACGCTCGATGGCCTCGATCAGCACATGCCAGCGCCGCTCGCTGAAATGCTCGCAAGTCATCGGCTCTGACACAACAAGGGCTCGCAGATCATCAATGGGGGGCCGTTGGGCCAACAGGGTCGCGGCGCTGGCCAGGCCACGCGCAGCAGGAGTTTCTGCCACAATTTACGTCACTTTATCCCGAACCCCGCGATCCAGGAAAGGAAGCCCAACATGGCCAGCGAGCTGATCAAGCATGTCACCGACGCCAGTTTCGAGACCGACGTCTTGCAGTCAAGCCAGCCCGTGCTGGTCGACTACTGGGCCCAGTGGTGCGGCCCGTGCCGAATGATCGCCCCCATCCTCGATGAAGTGGCCAATGGTTACCAGGGCAAATTGCAGATCGCCAAAATGAATGTCGACGAAAACCAGGACATCCCGGCCAAGTTCGGCATCCGCGGCATCCCCACCTTGATGCTGTTCAAGAACGGGCAATTGGCCGCCACCAAGGTCGGGGCCCTGAGCAAAGCGCAACTGACCGACTTCATCGACCAGCAACTGGCCTGACCGACGGCAGTGCCACAATCGCTCCCCGGCAGGCCCATTGATGGGCTGCCGGACGGGCAAGCGCCCGACTGAAGGCTCTGGGGCGGCCCCTCATTTGTCTGTCATAATCCGGCGAAATTTTCGATTCGGCGCGAGAAGCCGAACCTGCGGGGAAAGGCCCAACCGGCCTGCGCTGCCCCTTTTCGCAAGCTCCCCCCATCCCTTTTCTTTTGCATCCCCGCCGGGGATGAGCTCTGACGCAGGATCACCCATGCATCTGAAGGAACTCAAGGCACAGCACGTGTCGGAAGTGCTCAAGCAGGCCGAGGCCCTTGAGATCGAAAACGTCGGCCGCATGCGCAAGCAGGAGTTGATGTTTGCGATCATCAAAAAGCGCGCCAAGACCGGCGAGACCATCGTGGCCGACGGCGTGCTCGAGGTGCTGCCCGACGGTTTCGGTTTTCTGCGCGACCCCGACTCGAGCTACACCGCCTCGACCGACGACATCTACATCAGCCCCAGCCAGATTCGCCGCTTCAATCTGCACACCGGCGACATGATCGAAGGCGAGGTGCGCACGCCCAAGGATGGGGAGCGCTACTTTGCCCTCAACAAGCTCGACAAGATCAATGACCGGGCACCTGAGCAAAACAAGCACAAGGTGATGTTTGAGAACCTCACGCCGCTGTTTCCGCGTGAGCAGTTCAAGCTCGAGCGTGACATCAAGGCCGAGGAAAACCTCACCAGCCGCATCATCGACATCATCGCGCCCATCGGCAAAGGCCAAAGGGCGCTGCTGGTGGCACCCCCGAAATCGGGCAAGACGGTGATGATGCAAAACATTGCTCACGCCATCACCGCCAATTACCCCGAAGTCGAGATGATGGTGCTGCTGGTCGACGAGCGCCCTGAAGAGGTCACAGAGATGCAGCGCAGCGTGCGCGCCGAAGTGATTTCATCGACCTTCGACGAGCCGGCCGCTCGCCACGTGCATGTGGCCGAAATGGTGATCGAGCGGGCCAAGCGCCTGGTCGAATTGGGCAAGGATGTGGTCATCTTGCTGGACTCGATCACCCGGCTGGCGCGCGCCTACAACAATGTGCTGCCCTCCTCCGGCAAGGTCCTCACCGGCGGCGTGGACGCCAATGCGCTGCAGCGGCCCAAGCGCTTTTTCGGCGCCGCCCGCAAAATCGAGGAAGGCGGCAGCCTGACCATCATCGGCACGGCACTGATCGACACCGGCAGCCGGATGGACGAGGTGATCTTCGAAGAGTTCAAGGGCACCGGCAACTGCGAAATCCACCTCGATCGGCGCCTGTACGAAAAACGGGTGTTTCCGGCCATCAACCTCAACCGCAGTGGCACACGCAAGGAAGAGCTGCTGCTGGCGCCGGAGATCTTGCAAAAGTCACGCATCCTGCGTCAATTCATGTACAACATGGACGAGATCGAATCCATGGAGCTGATGCTCAAGAACATGAAGGCGACCAAGAACAACCACGAGTTCTTTGACATGATGCGCCGGGGCGGTTGATCGGCCATCCCGGGCCCGCCCCTGGACGGCCAGGGACCGGGCGAGAAATATGACACAATAGAGAGCTTTGCGGAAAGTGCTGCCGGTTGGTACCGGTTGTGGCTGCCGCAGCTGACAAGGAAAGACCATGAAAGACGGCATACACCCCAACTACCGCGAAGTTTGCTTCCTGGACATGTCCAACAACTTCAAGTTCGTCACCCGTTCCTGCGCGAACACCAAGGAGATGATCAAGATGGACGACGGGCGCGAGCTTCCCCTGTTCAAGCTCGACACATCCAGTGAGTCCCACCCCTTTTACACCGGCACGCAAAAGTCGGTGGACAATATGGGCGGTCGCGTCGAGAAATTCCGCAACCGCTTTGGCAAGGGCGCAGCGGCCAAGTAAGCGCTTGGCGCCTCCAAGACGAGCAGCCTGCTTGCAGGCTGCTTTTTTTTGTCTCGGGCGGCGACCCTGTCTCCCACTTTGAGGCGGCTGGGCCCCGGGCGGCCGCCCCAAGCGTCGCGCCGGCCAACCTGGGGGCAAAATAGAACCTCTTGCGACCTCAGCGCGATCTGCCTTGAAGCGACCCTCACCTGCCATCGTTGCCGATACCGCCGTCAGGCGGCTGCCCCGGGCGGCGCTTTGGCTGTTTTGCGTTGCCTATGTGCTGGCCGGCTTTATAGGCCGCGGCCCCTGGAAGTCGGCCGACGCAAGCGCCTTCGGCACGATGCAGGAGTTGGCGCTTGGCCTGAGCGACTGGCTCGAGCCGCAAACGGCGGCCCAGCACGCAGGCTACGACAGCCTGCTGCCTTTTTGGCTGGGCGCCGGCGCCATCCGTCTGTTGCCCTTCCTGCCCGCCGACCTGGCGTCGCGGCTGCCCTTCATGGCACTGCTGGCGCTGACCCTGGCCTCGACCTGGTACGCTGTTTATCACCTCGCGCGCAGCCCTCAGGCGCAGCCGGTGGCCTTTGCGTTCGGCGGCGAAGCCAACCCGCGGGACTACGCCCGCGCTCTGGCCGACGCGGCCTTGCTGGCCTTGCTGGCCTGTCTGGGTCTGGCCCAGCTTGCTCACGAAACCACCCCGGCGCTGGCCCAGCTTGGCTTTACCGCCCTGCTCTTTTATGCGCTGGCCGCCGGGCCACAGCCGCACGGCATGCGCCACGCAGCGCTCGCTGCGGTGGCCTTGGTCGGCCTGGCGCTCAGCGGCGCGCCCACAGTGGCCCTGCTCTTTGGCGTGGGGGCCGGTCTGATCGAGCTGTGGGACCGCCGCGCCCGCGGCTGGACACTGGCGCGCTGGAGCGTGCTGATCATGGCGCTGGCTGCAGCCAGCGTGCTGCTGGCCTGGCTGCTGGGCTTGTGGCACTGGCGTGTTGACACCGCCCAATGGGGGCAGGCCGCGGCCCAGAAGTCTCTGCTGGCCCTGCTGCGTCTGTTTGTCTGGTTTATGTGGCCCGCCTGGCCCCTGGCCTTGTGGACCCTTTGGCAATGGCGCCGGCAACTCGGCAACCGGCATGTGGCCCTGCCCTTGTGGTTTTTCTCCGTGGTGTGCGTCTCGACCTTGCTGACCACCGCATCGGACCGAGGCCTGTTGCTGGCTTTGCCGGCGCTGGCCTGCCTGGCCGCCTTCGCACTGCCAACGCTCAAGCGCAGCGTGGCCGCCCTGATCGACTGGTTCACGCTGCTCTTTTTCTCCCTGTGCGGCCTGACGATTTGGGTCATCTGGATCGCGCTGCAAACCGGCGTGCCGCAAAAGCCAGCTGCCAACGTGGCGCGCCTTGCGCCCGGATTTGAAGCGAGTTTTTCGCTGCTGGCCCTCCTCGTGGCCGTGCTGGCCAGCCTGGCCTGGGCCTGGCTGGTCAAATGGCGCACGGGGCGCCATCGCAGCGCGATCTGGAAATCCCTGGTCCTGCCGGCCGGTGGCGCCACCTTGTGCTGGGTGCTGCTGATGAGCTTGTGGCTGCCCCTGCTCGACTTTGCCCGGGGCTACCAACCGCTGGTGCGGCAAGTGACCCGATATGTCGATCGCCAGGCCTGCGCAGAGACCCTGGGCCTGTCGACGGCGCAGGCGGCCGCCCTGCGCTACCACGGCAACCTGGAACTGCGCGAGGCACAGTTGCAGCCGCAATGCCCGGCCTTGCTGGTCGACCGGCAGGCGCAGGCGCGATTTCGGCGCGAACTCGATCCCAGCCTGTGGACCCTGGTGGCCGCCGCGCGCCGGCCCACCGAGAAAAGCGACGACCTGTTGATCTACCGCCGCAGCCCCCGTGAGTGAACTCAAGATCCTGGGGCGCCATGCGGCCACGGTGCTGGTGGGACAGCTGGCCATCATGGCCTTCGGAGTGGCCGATACCGTCATCGCCGGCCGCCACAGCGTGGACGCGCTCGCTGCGCTGTCGGTGGGCTCGGCCATCTACATCAGCGTCTACGTCGCCCTCATCGGCATCGTGCAGGCCCTGCTGCCCGTATGGGCCGAAATGCGGGGCGCCCGGCGCGAGCACGATGTGGGGCGCTCGGTGCGCCAGAGCCTGTACCTGTGCGCCCTCATCGGTGTGCTGGGCACAGCCGTGTTGCTGCTTCCCGGCCCGCTGCTGCGCTGGGCCCAGGTGCCCGCCTCCATGCTCGCAGAGGTCGAGCTGTATTTGCAAATCTTGGCCATCGCCTTCGTGCCCAGCCTGCTGTTTCGCCTCTACAGCACGCTCAACCAGTCGCTGGGCAAGCCACTGCTGGTGACCTGGCTGCAGATCGGCGCACTGGCCGTCAAAATCCCGCTGTCCATCTGGCTCGTCGGTGGCGGCGCGGGTGTGCCGGCCCTGGGCGCGGCCGGCTGCGCCTGGGCCACCTTGGTGGTCAACTATGCGCTGCTCATCTTGGCCCTGCATTTTCTGCGCACCCAGGACATCTACCGGCCCTACCGGCTGTGGGCGCCCATGGAGCGCATCGACTGGAGCCAAATTCGACAGTTCCTGCGCATCGGTCTGCCAGGGGGCCTGTCCTACATGGTCGAGGTCACCTCGTTTACGCTGATGGCCGTCTTCATTGCGCGCCAGGGTGCAGTGGCCGCCGGCAGCCACCAGATCGCCTCCAGCATGACGGCCGTGCTCTACATGGTGCCCCTGTCCCTGGCGCTGGCCACCAGCGCCCGCGTTTCCTTCTGGATCGGGCGGGGCGATGCGCTGCAGGCGCGCCGACTGGTGCACATGGGTCTGGGCCTGGGCCTGCTCTGCGTGCTGCTAACGACCTCGGTGGTGACACTTTTGCACCAACAAATCGCAGGCCTTTATTCGCCCAATCCCCAGGTGGTGGCGCAAGCGGCAGCCCTCTTGCTTTGGGTGGGCCTGTACCACCTGGCCGACGCCACCCAAGCCATGAGCATTTTCCTGCTGCGCTGCTACCGGGTGACTCTGATGCCGCTGCTGATCTACGGCGTCATGCTTTGGGGAGTGGGCCTGGCAGGCGGCTACTGGTGGGCCTACAAGGGGCTGCAACTGGGCCCGCTGGAGTTCGATGCAAGCCCGTCGCCGCAGACCTTCTGGATCGCCGCCAGCGCCGCCTTGGGGGTCGTGGCCGCAGCCTTCGTGCTCATGCTCCACCGCGCCGTGCAGCGCAGCCTGCACAGCCCGTCGCCCCTGCCCATCAAGCAGCCTTGAGCTCGGCCGGCGTATCAGCCCGGTGCACGCGCGAGGCGGGAAACACAATGGAAAAATGCGACCCCCGGCCAGGCTCGCTCTCGATGTGCAGCACCGCGCCATGGCGCTGCACCACGTGCTTGACGATGGCCAGGCCCAGACCCGTTCCGCCGCTGTCACGCGAGCGGCTGCGGTCCACCCGGTAAAAGCGCTCGGTCAGGCGCGGCAGGTGTTCGGCGGCAATGCCCGGTCCGTTGTCTTGCACAGAAAACTCGCCGCTGCCATCGGCCAAGAGCTTCCAACTTACCGACACCCGCCCTTGGGCCGGCGTGTAGCGGATCGCATTGCTCACCAGATTGGACAGCGCGCTTTGCAACTCGGTGGCCACCCCGCAGAGATCGGCCGGCGCATCCTGCACGAACTCGATCGTCTGCTCCGAGCGGCCCAGGAGAGACGACAAGGCGCGGGCGTCGATTTCACACTGGGACAGCAGCGCATCGACGCCCACCTTGTCGTTGAGGGTGGGCGGGGGGCTGCCTTCAAGACGCGAGAGCGTCAGCAAATCGCTGACCAGCGTCTGCATGCGATTCGATTGCGCCGCCATAAGATCGAGGTAGCGCCGCACATCCTGCGGCGGCAACTCCAGCGTCTGCAGGGTCTCGACAAAGCCGGAGAGCACTGTCAAGGGCGTGCGCAACTCGTGCGAGACATTGGCCACAAAATCCCGACGCATGGCCTCGGCCTGCTCGATCAGCGTGACATCGCGCGACAGCAGCAGGCGCTGCCCTTCGCCATAAGGGTGCACCTGCAAGGACAGGCGCACCGGGCGCGAGGGCGTATTTTGTCGCCCAGCGATACTGACCGGCGCCGAAAAATCGGCAGCGGCCACATACGCATTGAACAGCGGATCACGAATGAGATGGGCCACATGCTGGCGCACGTCTCGCGCGGCATCGAGCCCCAAGTGACCCGCCGCAGTTTGATTGCACCACTCGATGCGCCCCTGCGCATCGAGCAGGATCACGCCATTGGGGGAGGCCTGGATTGCAGCGAGCATTTCCTGCAGTTGCAGCTTGCTTTCGCGCTGAGCCTGGATACGCCAGCGCAGCAAGCGGTGCATCCGATCGGCAATTTCGCCGAGCAAGCCTCCCGCCGGAGCTTCGGGCAGGACTTGAATCCGCGCGGGATCATCTTGCTCGATGCTTTGCAGCCGCATCAACCAATTTTGAAGCCGCACCAAGCGCAAGGTGTCGAGATAAAACGCAAGCAGGGCCGCCAGGACCACCCCAACCACAGCCCCGGGCCACGCCGCCAACAGCCACCCAACGAAACCACCCAAGACCAAAAAGGCAAGAAAAACCAGGCCTCTGGTGAACATGGGTTAGCCGCTCCGCCCCGGGTTGGCCGTGAGCCGGTAGCCCGCGCCCCGCACGGTTTCAACCATGGCTCCCGCCTCGCCCAGGGCCTCGCGCAAGCGCTTGACATGCACATCGACCGTGCGCTCTTCAATGAAGACATGGTCGCCCCACACCCGATCGAGGAGCGCGCTGCGGCTGTGCACCCGCTCGGCATGTTTCATGAAAAAGTGCAGCAGCTTGAATTCGGTTGGGCCCAAGCGCAGCTCGCGCGAACGAAAAGACACGCGGTGAGTGGCCGCATCGAGCGTGAGCTCACCCACGCTCACGCTGTCCTTGACCAGCTCGGGGGCGCGGCGGCGCAGCACGGCCCGGATACGGGCCAGCATCTCCTGCGTCGAAAACGGCTTGCTGATGTAATCGTCAGCGCCAGCGTCGAGCCCCGCCACACGGTCCACCTCGTCGGTGCGTGCGGTCAACATCAAGATGGGAATCGTCTTGGTGCGGGCGTCCTTGCGCCACTGTCGGGCCAGCTGCAGTCCGCTTTGTCCCGGCAGCATCCAGTCAAGCAAGATCGCGTCAGGCAAGGTTTCGTCAACCGCACGCTGCGCCGCGACCCCATCTTCAGCCAACACTGGAACAAAGCCCCCGTGACGCAGATTGACCGCAATCAGCTCGGCAATCGCCGGCTCGTCCTCAACCACCAAAATACGAGCCAGGTGCTTCATTGGGTCCTTACGCTCCAGCGTGACTGAGGAGGTTGCTTACTCAACCGCTGCTTCAATTTGATCCCAAGGGCTGTGACGCACATCGGCGCCCTTGACGATGTAGATGATGAATTCAGCAATGTTCTTGGCATGGTCGCCCACCCGCTCGATGGCCTTGGCCACAAACAGCAGGTCCAGGCTGGGCGAGATGGTGCGCGGGTCTTCCATCATGTAGGTGACGAGCTTGCGCACAAAGCCGTTGAACTCGGCGTCGATCAGGTCGTCTTCCTTCAAGATCACCAGAGCGGTGTTGACATCGAGCCGGGCAAACGCGTCGAGCGCCTTGTGCATCAGTGCGCAAGCCAGATCGGCGGCCAGACGCAGCTCGGAGGCTGGCAAGGTGCGCGGCCCGCCGTGCTCAAGGATGAGCTTGACCATGCGCGCAATGCGCTCGGCCTCGTCGCCCGCGCGCTCGAGGTTGGTGGTGATCTTGGAGATGGCCATCAAGAGCCGCAGGTCGCGCGCAGTGGGCTGCCGGCGGGCAATGATCGAGGACAGCTCGCGGTCAATCTCCACCTCAAGGGAGTTGACCTGTTTTTCGGTGTTAATCACCTGATCGGCCACGTCGGAGCTGAACTTGGCCAGGGCGTAAACCGCGTGACGGGTTTGCGACTCAACGAGGCCACCGAGCTCGAGCACCCGGGAGGAGACGCCGGTCAGCTCGGCGTCAAACTGGCTGGAAATGTGCTTGTCCATCGTGGGCTCCTGCTCAGCCGAAACGGCCGGTGATGTAGTCTTCGGTTTCCTGACGGGCGGGCTTCATAAAAATTTGCTCGGTTTGACCAAACTCGACCAGCTCGCCCAGGTACATGTAAGCGGTGAAGTTTGACACACGCGCAGCCTGTTGCATGTTATGCGTCACGATGGCAACGGTGTAGTCCTTTTTCAACTCGCTGACCAATTCCTCGACCTTGGCCGTCGAAATCGGGTCAAGTGCGGAGGTGGGCTCGTCGAGCAAGATCACCTTGGGCTTGACCGCCACCGTGCGGGCGATGCACAGACGCTGCTGCTGGCCGCCCGACAAGGACAGGCCGCTTTGGCCGAGCTTGTCCTTGACCTCGCCCCAAATTGCCGCCTTGGTCAGGGCCCACTCGACCCGGTCGTCCATTTCAGAGCGGCTGAGCTTCTCATACAGGCGCACGCCGAAAGCAATGTTTTCGTAGATGGACATCGGAAAAGGCGTGGGTTTTTGAAACACCATGCCAATCTGGGCGCGCAGCAGGTTCAGATCCTGTCCCTTGTCCAAAACGTTCTGGCCATACAGGTTGATTTGCCCCTCGGCCCGCTGGCCCGGATAGAGGCTGTACATTCGGTTAAGCGTGCGCAGCAGGGTCGACTTACCGCATCCGGATGGGCCGATGAAGGCGGTCACGCGGTGCTCGGCAATGTCCAGATTCACGTCCTTGAGGGCCTTGAACTTGCCATAAAAAAAGTCGAGCTTGCGCACCTCGATCGCGTTGCGGGTCGGCTGAGTGTCGGGCATGGGAGTCCTGTCCATTCAAGAGATTTTTGATGAAGGCCGGCGCAATCGCGTCAGCCCGACTGCCGGTCGCGGAAAAACACCCGCGCGATGATGTTGAGCAAGAGCACGGCCAGCGTGATGAGCAAGGCGCCACCCCAAGCCAGCCGGATCCAGTTGTCATAGGGGCTCATGGCGAACTGGAAAATCACCACCGGCAAGTTGGCCATCGGCTCGCTCATGTCGGCGTTGAAGAACTGGTTGTTCAACGCGGTAAAGAGCAAAGGCGCCGTCTCACCGCTGATGCGCGCCACAGCCAGCAGCAAGCCGGTGATCACGCCGCTGCGAGCCGCACGCAGCGTCACCGACAGCGAGACCTTCCAACGCGGCGCGCCCAGGGCAAAGGCGGCCTCACGCAAGCTTCCAGGCACCAGCCTGAGCATGTTCTCGGTGGTGCGCATGACCACCGGCACGGCAATCAAGGTCAGCGCCAGGCTGCCCGCAAAACCCGAAAACCCGCCCACGGTGGCCACCGCAATGGCATAGACGAACAAGCCGATCACGATAGACGGGGCCGACAGCATGATGTCGGTCACAAAACGGGTGGCCTCGGCCGTCTTGCTCTGGTCGCCATATTCGGTCAGGTAAATCCCAGCGAAGATGCCCACCGGCGTGGCCACCAGCACCGCCAGACCGACCATCATGGCGCTGCCCACAATCGCGTTGCGCAGGCCGCCGCCTTCGGTGCCAGGGGCGGGCGTGTCGCGGGTCAGGATGTTCCAGTCTAGGGCAGCAAAGCCGTTGGAAAACAAGACCACCAAGATCCACAGCAAAACCGCCAGGCCCAAGGCCATGGCTGCCATCGAGGTGGCCATGCCCCAGGCATTGGCCAGGCGCCGACGGCGGTACAAATCCGGATTCATGTTGCTGGCCATCTCAAAACCCCTTGGCCTTCTCGGCCCGACTGATCATGAGCTTGGCCAGGGCCAGCACCACAAAGGTGATCACAAAGAGCAAGAAGCCCAGCGCGAACAGGGAAGACATGTGGAAGTCGGTGGCTTCGCCAAACTCGTTGGCCAGGGTCGAGGCGATCGAGGTGCCTGGTGAAAACAGCGAGGTCGGCAAGCGGTTGGCATTGCCAATGACAAAGGTCACCGCCATGGTCTCACCCAGGGCCCGGCCCAGGCCGAGCATGATGCCGCCGATCACGCCCTTTTGGGTGTAGGGGAGCACCACCTTGCGCACCACCTCCCAGGTGGTGCAACCCAGACCGTAGGCCGACTCGCGCAAGATCGGCGGGGTGATCTCGAACACATCGCGCATCACCGCTGCCACAAAAGGCAGCACCATGAAGGCCAGCACAATGCCCGCCGCCAAAATGCCCATGCCGTTGGGCGCCCCGCCAAACAACACCCCAACGATAGGCATGCCGCCCAACAGCTCGCGCAGGGGCACTTGAATGTAGTCTGCAAACAGCGGCGCAAACACAAAGAGGCCGAACATGCCGTAAATGATGGACGGCACGGCGGCCAGCAATTCGATGGCCGTGCCCAGGGGCCGGCGCAACCAGACCGGGCAGGTCTCAGTCAGAAAGACTGCGATGCCAAAGGCCAGCGGCACCGCCATCAGCATGGCCAAACCAGCGCTGGCCAGCGTGCCCACAATCGCGATGGCCGCGCCAAACTCGCTGTTGATGATGTCCCACTCCACGTACCAGAGAAAGCGCAGGCCGAACTTCTGGAAGGTGGGCCAGGCGTTGATAAAGAGCGAGACGATGATGCCAGCCAGCGCCACCAACACCAGCAGCGAAAACAGCTGCGTCAGGCGGTGAAAGATCCCGTCCTGCAGCCTCTGCCGCTTGACCAGGGCCAGCATGTGCTCACCTGATCGCTCCGATTGCTCTTGACTGGTTTGCATCTCGAGACCCATACGCCGAAAACGTCAAACAAAACAGAAAGCCGCCGACTCAAGGTCTGGGCCGGCGGCTTGCTGCTCCTCCCTAGAGCGCGCTCAGCGCTGAATCTGATTCCAAACCCGGGCGCGGATCTGGTCGGTCAGGCTGTCGGGCAGCGCAACGTAGTCCAGGTCTGCGGCCATCTTCTTGCCGTTTCGGAAGGCCCAGTCAAAGAACTTCAGGGCTTCGTTGGAAGCTGCCCGATCGGCCGGCGTTTTGTACATGAGGATGAAAGACGCAGTGCTGACGGGCCAGCTGGTGGCGCCCTTGGCATTGACCATGGACACACCCATGCCCGGCACGCTGAACCAGTCGGCACCGGCCGCGGCTGCGGCAAAGGTCAGGTCATCTGGACTGACCCAACGACCGTCGGCGTTTTGCATCTGCATGAAGTTCATGTTGTTCTTTTTAACATAGGCATACTCAACATAACCGATCGAGCCCTTGATGCGGTTAACGTTGGCGGCCACACCCTCGTTGCCCTTGCCGCCGACCGAGGTCGGTGCGGGCCACTTGACCGCGGCGCCCTTGCCCACGCTGGAAGCCCAGTCGGGGCTCACGGCGGTCAGGTAGTCGGTCCAGTTGAAGGTCGTGCCCGAGCCGTCGGCGCGATGCACAATGGTGATGAGCTCATTGGGCAGGCTCTTGCCGGGGTTGAGCGCGGCAAACTTCGGGTCGTTCCATCGGCTGATCTTGCCCATGAACATCTCAGCCAGCACCGGACCGGTCACGCGCAGCTCACCGGGCTTGAAGCCGTCGAGGTTGATGACCGGCACCGTGCCGCCGATGATGGCGGGAAACTGCACCATGGCGTCGCGGTCGAGCTCGGCACCGGGCACCGGCGCGTCGGTGGCGCCAAAAGTCACCGTTTTGGCACGGATCTGGCGGATGCCGCCCGATGAGCCGATCGACTGGTAGTTCAGGCCGGTTCCCGTGGCTGCCTTGTAGGCTTCGGCCCACTTGGCGTAGACCGGAAAGGGGAAGGTGGCACCGGCACCGGTGATATCGGCAGCCCAGCTGGTGGCGGCCGCGACGCTCAAGCCGAGACCGGCAATGAGGGACTTCAATTTACGCATGTGAGCTCCTGGATAGATCGGAAAATTTACAACAGACAGCGTTAGAGATCTTTGGCCGGAACTCTAACTTTCATTTGTGACAATTTCGTGTCACAAATCCCTTGATCAACGCGGCTGACCGAGGGATCGCGCCTGTCATCTAATATTCATATTAGTGTCACACTTGCGCAATAACATCGGCTAGAAGCTTTTTGCCGGTAGCCCCGTGTAGCCACCGCATCCCAACCCTCCCCATGCAAGACGGAACCCGGCTGGCCGCCGTAGACCTCGGCTCCAACAGTTTCAGACTGGAAATCGGTCTGCTCGACCACGGGTTGGTGCGACGCACCGACTACCTCAAGGAAACCGTGCGCCAAGGTGGCGGCCTGGACAGCCAGCGCAATTTGACGCAAGACGCCATGCAGCGCGGCTGGGACTGCCTGGCCCGCTTTGCCGAGCGGCTGGCGGGCTTCAAGAAAACTCAGGTGCGCGTGGTGGCCACGCAGACGCTGCGCGAGGCGCGCAACCGCGACGAATTTCTGGGCAAGGCGCGGCAAATCCTGGGCTTTCCGATCGATGTCATTCCAGGGCGCGAAGAGGCCCGGCTGATCTATCTGGGCGTGGCCCATCTGCTGCCCCACAGCCAGGAGCGCCGCCTGGTCATCGACATCGGTGGGCGCTCGACCGAGATGATCTTGGGCCAGCATTTGCAAGCTCAGACCCTGGAGTCGTGGCGCGTGGGCAGCGTCACCTGGTCGATGAAGTATTTTCCCGAGGGTCAACTGAGCGCCCAGGCCTTCGAGATGGCCGAGGTGGCGGCCAAGGCGGTGCTGGAAGAGGCCCTGCCTGCATTCGCAAGCGACCAGTGGGACTGCGCTTATGGCTCCTCGGGCACGGTCAATGCCGTCGCCGATGCGCTGCAAGCGGCCGGCTGGCCCAGCGGCGTCATCAGCCAGGAGGCCCTGGACTGGCTGCTCGAGATGCTGCTGCAAGCCCAGCACATCGACCGCATCCGGATCGATGGCCTCAAGGACGACCGCCGAGCCGTCATCGGCGGCGGCGTGAGTGTGCTGCGGGCGATTTTCAGCCTGCTCGAGATCAAGGAGCTCAAGCCGGCCGAGGGGGCGCTGCGCCACGGGGTGCTCTACGACCTGCTCGAGCGCCAGGATGAGCACACCGACTTGCGCGCCCGCACGGTCGAGCGACTGATGCGCAAGTTTGAGGTCGATGCAGCGCAAGCCAGGCGCGTCGGCCGGGCAGCGCAGTTTCTGCTGCGGCAGGCCCCGCCAGAGCAAGATTTGCCGCGCCTGATGCGCAAGCTCGAATGGGCGGCGCAGCTGCACGAGATCGGCAGCCACATCTCGCACCAGGAGTACCACAAGCACGGCGCCTACATCCTCGACCACGCCGATGCGCCCGGGTTCGCGCTCGAAGAACTGCACCGCCTGAGCCAGCTCGTGCTGGGTCACCGCGGCAAGCTGCGCAAGATGGAGGCCTGGTTCACAGACGCAACCTTCATGCGCCAGCTGCTGGCCCTGAGGCTGGCGGTCATCCTGGCCCATGCACACCGCGACCCCAAGCTTGACGGCGTGCGCTTGCAAGAAGCACCCTCGGGTCTGCAGTTGCTGCTGCCGGCGGGCTGGAGCAGCGCCTTCCCGCAGTCGATGCACCTGCTGGCCGAAGAGGCTCTGGCCTGGCAAAAAACGCCCTGGCCGCTCGAGGTCATCGAGTCCTGAGATCCTCCGCGCTGCGGTCGGTTTGACCTGCTCGCAGAAAACGGTATAAACTATTTATACCGTTTCAAGGAGGTCCCATGCCCACAACCCCACGCAAACCTGCCACCCGTCAAGCAACCGCCCGTGCAAAGCGCAGCTCGCCGGCGAGCAAGACAACCACAGCCGCTCGCAAGACCGCACAAAGCACTGCGCCGACCCAAGTGCCCGCCAAATCCGCGACCCGGGCAGTGGCCAAGGCACCGGCAGCAAAGAAACGGGTCGTCGCCGCAGCCAAACCCGTGGCCCAAGCGCTGCCCAAGAGCGAAGCACCCGAAATGAACCCGGCCAAAGTCGAGAAAGTCGAGAAAGTCGAAAAGCCCAAAAAGCCCAAGCTGGTGCGCGACAGCTACACCATCCCCAAAGCCGAATACCAGGCGATGGAAGCGCTCAAGCAGCGCGCCACCGCTTTGGGCCAGCCCCCGAAGAAAAGCGAGATGCTGCGCGCGGGCATCATGGCGCTTGCTGGTCTGTCCGATGCGGCGCTGCTTGCAGCCCTGGCTGCGGTGCCGGCCATCAAGACAGGCAGGCCCAAGGGCTGAAATCGCTTGAGCAGCGGGCGGCCCTGACCGCCCGCCTCAAAGCAGGTCGGGCGACTGCACCGCCAGCAGCACGGTCTGGCGCTGGCCGTCGCGCTCACGCGAGCGCAGCCACCAGACGGCGCACTTGCGCACCGACAGCTCGGTCTGCGGCAGCCCCAACAGCCGCGCCGCCACCTGTCCGAGCGTGGGCTGATGCCCGACCACCAGCACCGGCACCCTGCTCTCGGGCCACTGCACCAAAGCCAGCAGGTCGTCGGCTGTGCGCTCGGGCGCCAGCTGCTCGCACAGCTTGAACCGCCGCCCCAGGTTGAGCGCGGTCTGTTCGCAACGCAGCGCGGGGCTGACAAACACCTTGGCGCTTTCAATCAGTTGATGATCGAGCCAGTTGGCCATTCGCGCAGCATGCTTTTGCCCCCGCCCGGTGAGGCTGCGCGCCAGGTCACGGCGCTGCGCCTCCAAGGGGTCGGTGCTGGGAACCGCGTCCTCCGCATCAGCGTGGCGCCACAAGATCAGGTCCATCGCAGCACCCTCAGGACCGTTTGGCCGGTGCGCGTCCGTAGCGCGTCATCAGAGCCGCTTGCGCAGACTGCCGCCGCTGACGCACCGACGGCTTGACCGGCTCGTAACGCCCGTCGGGCTGCAGCTGCCAGGCATCGCGGGTGTCGTGCAAGTAAGCGACAAGGCATTCGTCGATCAGACGCTGGCGCAGGACGGGATCGGTCACCGGCCAGGCCAGCTCGATGCGGCCGAACATGTTGCGGTTCATCCAATCGGCGCTCGACAGGTAGAGCGACTGCTCCTGTCCATCGTCAAAGTAAAACACCCGAGAGTGCTCCAGAAAGCGCCCGATCACCGAACGGATGCGAATGCGGTCGGTCTGACCCTCAAGCTGGGCGGGCAGCATGCAGGCGCCGCGAACAATCAGATCGATCTGCACGCCCTGCTGACCGGCCGCAATCAAGGCGCGAATCAGGCCCGTATCAGTCAGCGCATTCATTTTGGCCACCAGCCGCGCCGGCCGGCCCGCAGCGGCGGCCTGGCCCAGTTGCCCGATCCGCTCGACCATCGCGCGGTGCAGGTGATGGGGGGCCACCAGCAGGGCCTGCATCTTGGGCAGCCGGCTTTGACTGGCCAGGTGGTAGAAGACATGCTCGACATCGAGCGTGAGTTGCGGGTTGGACGTCAGATAGCTCACGTCGGTGTAAAGCCGGGCCGTGCGCGGGTTGTAGTTGCCCGTGGACAGATGCGCATAACGCTTGATCGCCCTGCCCTCGCGCCGCGTCACCAGCAGCATCTTGGCATGCGTCTTCAAGCCGAGCACGCCATAGACCACCTGCGCGCCAATGGACTCGAGCATTTCGGCCCAATTGATGTTGGCTTCCTCGTCAAAACGGGCCTTGAGCTCAACGACCACCATGACCTCTTTGCCCCGACGCACCGCCTCCCGGAGCAGGTGCATCATCTCGGAGTCGGCGCCAGTGCGGTAGATGGTCTGGCGGATCGCGAGCACCTGCGGATCGGCAACGGCCTGGCGCAGAAAGTCGAGCACGCCATCGAAGCTCTCGAAGGGCTGGTGCAGGCAGACATCGCCCTGCCCGAGGCGCTCAAAGATGTCCTGCCCGGCCACCAGTTGCAGCGGGTAACTGGCCTGGTAGGGCGGCCACATCAGCGAGCCATCGCCCACCAGGTCGATCAGTTGGGTCAGCCGGTTCAAATTAACCGGACCCTGCACCCGGTACAGCGCCTGATCGGGCAGCGCAAACTGCTGAAGCAGGAAATCGGCCAGGTAGGCACTGCAGCCCGAAGACACCTCCAGCCGCACCGCCTCGCCAAACTGACGATGCTCCAGGCCCGCGCGCAAGGCCGTACGCAGATCGGCCACGTCGGCCTCCTGCACCGCCAATTCAGAATTGCGGGTCACGCGGAACTGCGAAAACTGCAGCACCTCCCGGCCCGGGAACAACTCGTCCAGATGGGCGCGGATGACGCTCGAGAGCGAGACAAAAAGACGGTCGCGGCGGCTTGCGCGTTCGGGCAAGGCGATGATGCGCGGCAGCACCCGAGGCACCTTGACGATGGCAATTTCGTTGTGCCGGCCAAACGCGTCCTTTCCTTGAAGCCGCACAATGAAATTGAGCGACTTGTTGGCCACCATCGGGAAAGGATGCGATGGATCCAGACTCACCGGCACCAGCAGCGGCCTGACCTCGCGCCGGAAATAGCCCTGCACCCAAGCGCGCTGCTCGGCCGTGCGCTCGCCATGCGCGACGATCGCAATACCCTGGCGCTTGAACTGCCGCGTCAGGGTCTCGTTGTAGAGCGCGTACTGGCGCTCGACCAAGTCGTGGGCCGCGGCCGCGAGATCGGCGAAGACCGGATCGCTCGCGCCTGCGCTGCGGGCCGCAGTCATGTGCGGCGCCATCCTGACCTCAAAAAATTCATCCAGATTGGACGAGACGATGCACAGATAGCGCAGTCGCTCGAGCAGGGGCACATCGTCGCGGGTGACCATGGCCAGCACCCGCTCGTTGAACGCCAAAATGCTGCGATCGCGGTCGAGCAGGGTCACGGCAGGTGCGACCTCGGCGGGAGAGCGAGCGGCTTGAGATTTGGCGCTGCGGGGCGAATCGGCGTTCATGAAGCACCTGGTGTTCGGGCCCAACTGACCCACGACCTCAATTTAAGACGCACTTGTGACGGTTTCGTGACATCTGGCCTGACTGGCACCCGAAACCAGGAAATGTCGCAGGTAACGCGCCGGCAAGTCCTGCGTGCGCATCATCATAGGCAGATCGGCGGTGTTGAAGTCCGGGTCCCAGGCCGGCGGGCCCAGCAACTTGGCCCCCAAGCGCAGATAACCCTTGATCAGCGCAGGCGGCTCAACCCCTGGGCCTTCGTCAAATTCTTGCACCGGCAAAGCCAGGCGCGGCAGCACCTGGCAGTCCAGCGGCGCCAGATGCTTGTGCCGCAGCTGATGCCAAATACCCGCGGCTGCGCGGGCGCTGACCGTGCCCTGGTGCAGCATGGGAATGCTGGCGCAGCCGATCATGATCTCAAGTCCGTTGCGCTGCATGAACTGGGCAAGCGCACCCCACAAGGCCAAAATCACGCCACCATGGCGATGGTCGGGGTGCACGCAGCTGCGGCCGAGCTCGACCATGCGGCTGCGCAGCTCGCGCAGGCGCGTCAGGTCAAATTCGAGGTCGGCATAAAAGCTCCCCACCCGGGCCGCCTGCTCGGGCGTGAGCACGCGGTAGGTTCCGATCACCGCATCGCTGGCGCGATCGCGCACCAGCACGTGCTCGCAGTAATCGTCGAACAGGTCGATGTCATGGCCAGGCAAGGGGCCCGCCAGCCGCGCCCCCATCTCGCCGGCAAAGACCTGGTGGCGCAGCCGCTGGGCCTGCCTCACTTCGTCCAGATGCCGAGCCCAGCTGACCGCAATGCCGCTGTCGCCCCCAGCAAGGCCTTGATCGGTTGGGTCAGAGCGTCGATGAAGTACCCCCCTGGGCAATTGCACGATGGACAGCGGCTCGGTCGGGCTGGGCAGTTCTTTCATAGTGTCTCGGTGTTCTATGGTTGAAACGAGTCGGCGACTTTTGGGGCCGTGCGGGGCAAGCCCTGCCAACCCACTGGCGAACCTCCCAGGCTGCTCGGCGTGCTGGCCCAGTAATGGGCCGTGCGGCGCAGGATCTCCAGGGCAGCGGCCGACAGGGCCGCCGCGCCCGATGGGGGCCGGGCAAGAGGCTTAGAGCTCAACGTCATGGTGCTGCACTCCTGTAGCTGGGTCACTGGCACAATTGTTGGGCGCGCACACGAAACGTGCGTGTCGTTTTCGTGGCAGTTTGATGACAGGCAAAGCGCGCTGGCGGCTCGGTCTACAAACAGTTCCAAGCCCCCCCAGATCTCTCCTCGCAACAAGCAGCCCATGGCGTCGACCACACCGCGCACCGTCATCGTGCTGGGCATGGCTCAGTTGCTGGC
>JAIXWZ010000218.1 GCA_027491035.1 Comamonadaceae bacterium
GATGTCAACGGCGACGGTCTGGCAGACTTGATTGTGGGCGCGCCGGGTGCAAGCTCGTTTGCAGGTCGCAGCTATGTGGTGTTTGGCACGACAACCACCAGCGCCATTGAGTTGAGCGCTGTAGCCGCTGGTACAGGCGGCTTTGTGATCAACGGGCAGGGTGCGTCTGACCAAAGTGGCAAGAGCGTGGCCAGCGCGGGCGATGTCAACGGCGACGGCCTGGCGGACTTGATTGTGGGCGCCCATGGCGCAAACAGTTCTGCCGGCCGCAGCTATGTCATCTTTGGCAGCACCACAGGCGTATTCAGCCAAACGGCGGTGGATCAGGTGGGCGGCACGGGCAATGACACTCTTGCTGGCACTTCCGGTGCAGACGTGCTGGTGGGCGGCGCAGGGCATGACACCCTCACCGGTTCGGGCGGTGCAGACGTGCTCATAGGCGGTGCGGGCGATGATGTGCTGGTGGTCAACGACAGCAACATTGCCGCACTGGTTACCAAATTTGGCTTCGGCGGCAACACCACGCAGCTGGCGCGCATCGACGGCGGCGGCGGCTTGGACACCCTCAGGCTTACGGGCAGCGATCTCACGCTGGATCTCACTGACATATTTAACCAGGGCGGCGGCACGCCGGGCAGCAGCTCACGCATCGAGAGCATTGAGCGCATAGACCTGACAGGCAGCGGCAACAACACCTTGGTGGTGAGCTACCGGGATGTGCTGGACATGGCTGGCATGAACCTGATCAACAGCAGCACTGCGGGCTGGGCCGCTGCTGATACCACGCCGTATAACTTTGCAGCACAAGAACGCCGCCACCAGCTCATCGTTGACGGCAATATGGGCGACGAGGTTATCTTGTCAGGTTGGGGCTCATCTCTGGGCACAGTTACAAACAACGGCCAGCTCTATGAAGTCTATAACCAAGGCCTGCATGGACAGCTGTTGATTGGAAGCGCAATTGCACTACCCGAGATACCGGGTTAACTCAATAGGCGCTGTGGTTGATTTGAAGCTGCAGAACCTATCTGTCACTGCGCTGTGGCGAGACTTGCGCTTGAAGGTGACGCAGCCTGTGCTGTGGCAAGAGCTGGCGCGCCAATACGCACAGCAGTCCCTGCCGTGGCAGGGTGGCTACACAGCACGCCAGGCGGTGCGCCTAGACGCCCGTTTGACTGCGGCTGTGCAGGCGCTGGGTTTGGCGGGTTGGCAAAACCCTGGTGACGGTGACGCGCAACTGGGGCGTGCCAGCTTGCCCGAGGCGGCTGCACTGGCAAAACGTTTTTGCGCTGTCATTGCTGTGCACCCTGGTGACTGGCTGACGTGGCTTTACCTGGCGCGCCTGCTGGACATGTTGCAACAAATGAACGCATCGACTGATAGCGTCGGTTTGCCCACGCCAGAACATGCTTTGCAACAAGCGCAGGCCTTGGAGCCGATTGCGGGCGAATCACTGCACTGGATGGGGGTGTGGCGCCTGAGCGCTGGAGACGCGAAGGGGGCGGTGGCGGCCTTGTCCGGCTTGCTAGGCGTTCGCCCGGTGCGCTTTGGCTCGATGATGGTGCTGGGCGAGGCGCTGCTGGCGGTGGGCAACACAGCAGCGGCAGAAAAAGCCTTTGCCAGGGCATCGCTGTCTGACAACCCAGACTTTCTGCTCTCCCTGTCAGCCAAGGTGTATGCGCACAACTACTGGCAAGAAGCCTTGCAGGTGTTGAAAAAAGCACTGGGCCTGCGCCCGGCCAGCGTGCCGCTGTGGCTGGCCCTGGCCAAAATTCAGTCCGATGTGTATGCGCTGGCCGACTGCGTCCAAAGCCTGAAAAAAGTGCAGGCTCTTGAGCCCAACAACGCTGAGGCGCAGCTGCTGCGCGCCGGCCTGCAAGGGCGCATGGGCGACGCCAAAGGACACCTGGCCACCTTGGAGGCAGCGTACGCCCAAGCCGGCGACCCACTGTCGCGCTTGGCCTCGAGCATCGCGATGACCTCGCTGTATCACGACGGCCTGAGCAGCAGCGAGGTGGCCGATTTGCACCGCCGTGTGTGCGCGCCGATAGAGGCGGCGCTTGTGGAAAAGACCGACTTTGCTTTGCAAAGCGCCGGCCCAAGGCGCCTGCGCCTGGGCCTTGTGACGGGTGATCTGCACCGCCAACACCCGGTCAATATCTTCATTCTGCCGGTGCTGCTGCGTCTGGATCACAGCCGTCTGGAGGTGTTTATATATCACACCGGCACCATGCACGACGAATACACCCGCCAGGCCAAAGCCAGCGCCGACCATTGGACTGAAGCGGTCAGCCTGACCGACCGCGCGCTGCACCAGGCCATCGTGGGAGACGGCGTTGATGTTTTGGTGGACCTCGGTGGTCACACCTCAACCCATAGGCTGGGCGTGTTTGCCATGCGTGCTGCGCCCGTGCAGACGACTTTTTTGGGCTACCCGCACTCCACAGGCTTGAGCCGTATCGACTGGTTGGTAGGCGACAAAGTGGTCAGCCCAGCCGAGCATGCGCACTTGTTCAGCGAAGGCATAGCGCAATTGCCGGGCAGTGTGTTTTGTTGGGCCCCGGTGGATGTGTACCCGCTGCCACCCCACAGGCCCACTGGGGTGCCTGTGGTGTTTGGCTCGTTCAACAATGCCATGAAACTCTCGCCCAAGACCATTTCGCTGTGGGCGCAGGTGTTGCAAGCGGTGGCGGGCTCGCAGCTTTTACTCAAAGCGCCGTCACTGCGCGATGCGGCTGTGCAGGAGCGCTTTGCGGCCTTGTTTGCGCAACACGGCATAGCCAAAGATCGGCTGATTTTCAGAGGCCCCAGCGGTTTGGCCGACATGATGCAGGAATACGGCGTGGTTGATATTGGCCTGGACCCTACGCCCTACAACGGCGGCACCACCACCTTGCAGGCCTTGTGGATGGGTGTGCCAGTGATCACGCTGCTGGGCAACAACTTTGTGGGCCGCATGGGGGCCAGCTTCATGCAAACCCTGGGCCGGACAGACTGGGTGGCCACAGACGAAGCGACTTACGTGCAGGCGGCGGTGCGTTTGGCGGCTGATATTGCCCAAGTGCGCAGTGGCCGAGCCCAACTGCGGGCGCAAATGGCAGAGTCTGCTCTTTGCGACATCAACACCTATGCCAACCACTTTGAAGCCCTGCTGCACACCATGTGGGACCACTATTGCCTGGCAGGCAACGGTGGCGAGCAAACCCGGTTGATTTCAGCTGACAACTCCCGGCAGCGACAGGTAACTGGCCGGGGCAAGGCAGAGCAGCAGGTCTTGGCTGTCGCTGAAAAGGAAAAAAAAACTTACTGTGTTGGTGTTGCTTGCGTGAGGAACGAAGCCGACGTGGTCGAAATGTGGGCACGCTACAACCTGCAATTGATTGACGAGTTGCATGTGGTGGACAACCTGTCGGTCGACAGCACCCGCTGGTTGCTGCAGCAGTTGCAGGCTGAAGGCTTAAAGCTGCACATCCATGAATGCGGCGACCCCAGTTACCCGCAAGGCTCGATGCTGACTCGGGTGGCGCGTGAGGTGGCCAAACGTCCTGAGGTGGACTTTGTGCTGCCGCTGGACGCCGACGAGTTGCTGGCCCTGCCCAACCGGGCAGCCTTTCACGCCGCACTGGCCACGATTCCGCCGGGTTGTGCTGGCGCCATGACTTGGCGTACCTACCTGCCGGCGCCAGGTGCTGACTCAGGGCAACCGTTCTTCAGGCGCATGACCCGCCACCGCAGCCTGGAAAACCGCGGGCACGATAAACTGGTATTGCGCGCTGCGTTATGTGCTGAACATAGCTGGTCGCAGGGCTCACACAACGCCTTTCATGACCAGACTGGGCAGCCGGTGCGTCGAGTTCACCTGCCGTTCAAGCTGGCGCACTTCCCGGTGCGTGACGCGGATCAGTTGGCTCGCAAGGTGCTCGTTGGGGCACAAGCAGTGTTACGTAATCCCAAGCGCGGAAAAAAAGAATCCTGGCATTGGCTGGCGTTGGCGGAACAACTTCAGCAAGCCGATGCAAAGGGACAGACGCTTGATCTAGAACGCATTGCACTGGCTTATTCATTGGGTGAGGAAGTTCTGCCGCTGCAGAAGATCGCGGAAGATCCGGTGCCCGATTTTCCGGCGCTGATGCAGAAGTACCCAATGCCTTCGATGTCGAAGGCCGAGGTGATCGAGTTGCTGAAGGATGCCTAAACCTCGCTTCGCTATCATGCAGCCAACGATAAATTTTTGGCGGATGCAAGAGCAAACTTATGACAGATAACGCACCAACAGCGGCGGCTACAACGCAAGAGGGCACGCCATCGCCGACGTTTGAGGTCAGCGCCTCGCGCCACTTTATGGATTGGATGGCCGAGCAAAAGCTCTCCGTCGCGCTCACCACTTACCAAATAGGTCGACTGTTTTTACTGGGCCTGAAGGAAAACGGCGATCTGTCGGTTTTCGATCGCTCGTTCAGCCGCTGCATGGGCATGTGTCCCACGCCCAACGGCTTTTACATGAGCAGCATTCACCAGGTATGGCGCTTTGAGAATCTTTTTCTCAAAGGTGAGATCCAAGATGGCTATGACCGCTTGTATCTGCCTCAGGTGGGCAACACCACGGGGGATCTGGATATTCACGACATGGCGCTAGATGCCGATGGCAAGCTGGTGTTTGTGAACACGCTTTTTGGCTGCTTGGCCACACTGAGCGATACCCACAGTTTCAAGCCATTGTGGCGGCCGCCGTTTTTGAGCAAGCTGGCCGCAGAAGACCGCTGCCACCTCAACGGTTTGGCCATGAAAGAGGGTCGAGCCGCTTATGTCACTGCAGTGGGCGAGTCAGATGTGGTGGACGGCTGGCGCGACCACCGCGCGGCCGGCGGCATCGTGATGGATGTCCAAAGCAATGAGGTGGTGGCCGGCGGCCTGTCCATGCCCCATTCGCCACGCTGGCACCAGGACAAGCTATGGGTATGCAATTCAGGCACGGGCGAGTTTGGCCATGTTGAACTTGATACGGGGCGTTTTGTCCCGCTGACCTTTTGTCCCGGGTACATGCGTGGCTTGTTTTTTCATGGGGATTACGCATTGGTCGGGTTGTCCAAGCCGCGCCGCAACCGAACGTTCAGCGGTTTGGCGCTGGACGGAAACCTCAAGTCACGCAAGGCAGAGGCGCGTTGCGGTGTGCAAGTGATTGACTTGCGCACGGGCGATACAGTGCATTGGCTGCGCATTGAAGGCGTGGTCACTGAGCTTTATGACGTGATTACCCTGCCTGGCGTCAAACGGCCCATGGCGCTGGGCTTTAAGACAAATGAAATTGGCCGTGTGCTCAGCATTGAGAAGTAAACAGCCTGGTGTTTAGAGCAAGTGGGTGAGCAGCAGCGCAAAGTCACAGCGGCTGTTGCCGGAACTGGTTGTCTAAAATTTTGCCAACGAGAGCATCTATGGCCTCCTCCGAGGCTGGCTGCTGGGTTGCCATGACGAACGAGGGCGCTTGTGGAATTTCATAAGGGCTATCGATGCCCGTCATATTGGGCAGTTGCCCATCGCGGGCCTTTTTGTACAAGCCTTTGGGGTCACGCTGCTTGCACACTTCGAGTGGCGTGTCAATAAAAACTTCAACGAAATCATCGCTTCCTACCAGTTCTCGTGCCATCTCGCGCTCAGCACGGAACGGGCTGATGAAGGCGGTCATCACGATCAGGCCGGCATCCATCATCAGTTTGGCCACTTCAGCCACCCGGCGGATGTTTTCTACGCGGTCAGCGTCCGTAAAACCCAAGTCCTTGTTCAGTCCCTGACGGATATTGTCGCCATCGAGAATGTAGGTGCGCTTGCCCAGGGCGTGGAGTTTCTTCTCTAGGGCGTTGGCAATGGTGGATTTGCCCGAGCCCGATAGCCCGGTGAACCAGACGACCTTACCTTTGTGACCGTTGAGGCGCGCGCGGTCTTCGTGGGTGATGGTCAGCGCCTGCCGGTGCACATTTTGCGCCCGGCGCAAGTTGTGTCGGATCATGCCAGCAGCCACGGTCGCGTGGCTGAATTTGTCGACCAGTATGAAGCCGCCCAGGGTTGAACTCTCTTCGTAGGGTGCAAAGGCAAGCGGCTTGCTCAGCGCCAGGTTGGCCACTGCAATATCGTTCAAGGCCACTTTCTTGCACGATTCGTGCGCTTGGGTATTGACATCCACCCGGTATTTCAAACTTGTGATGCTGGCACTGACCCACTGGCTAGACAGCTTGAGGTCATAGGCACGGCCCGGCAGTCCGTGCTCGTCGTGCATCCACACCAGCGTGGCCTCGAATTGGTCGGTCATGTCCAGCGGCTGGGCAGCCAATGCGATCACATCTGCGCGAGAGGCATCGACTTCGCGGTCCAGCACCAAGGTGACGGCATCACCGGCCCGCGCCGTGGTCAGCTCTGCGTCTGCAGTCACGATCTTCGCCAACAAGGCAGTCTGCCCAGACGCGGTCACGCGCAATTCATCGCCCACCGTCAATTGGCCTGACGCCAGGGTTCCACTGAAGCCTCGAAACGCGGCGTTTGGACGGTTGACCCACTGCACTGGAAACACCGCTTTTGCGTGCTGCGGTTTTTTAACTTGCATCGTCTCGAGACAGCCTATCAGTGTGGGCCCCTGATACCAGGGTGTGTGCGCAGACCGGTTGGTGACGTTGTCGCCCTTCAAGGCAGACAGCGCAATAGCCGTGACGCTTACAAAGCGCAGCGACTTGGCAAAGGCATTGAAGTCGGTCACGATGGCATCAAAGATGGCTTGGTCGTAGCCCACCATGTCCATTTTGTTGACCGCCAGCACCACGCAGCGGATGCCCACCAGTGATACGAGATGGGCATGCCGCTTCGTTTGGCCAAGCAGTCCATGACGCGCGTCGATCAGCAGCACGGCCACATCGGCAGACGATGCGCCGGTGACCATGTTGCGTGTGTACTGCTCGTGTCCCGGCGTGTCGGCGACGATGAACTTTCGTCGCGGAGTGGAAAAAAAGCGATAGGCCACGTCGATGGTGATGCCTTGCTCGCGCTCTGCAGCCAGGCCATCGACCAGCAGTGCAAAGTCAATGTCCTTGCCCTGCGTGCCGTGCCGTTTGGAGTCGGAACGCAGCGCGGTCAGCTGGTCATCAAATATCTGTTGCGACTCCCACAGCAGGCGCCCGATCAGCGTGCTTTTGCCATCATCCACGCTGCCGCAGGTAATGAAGCGCAGCAAATCCTGCTGGGCTTGCTGTGCAATCCATTCATGGACAGTGGTGAACGTCGAATGGGCAGTCACAGTTGGGGTTTTCTTGGGGCGTGCCATCAGAAATAGCCCTCCTGCTTTTTCTTCTCCATGGAGCCGGCGCTGTCGGTGTCTATCTTGCGGCCTTGGCGTTCGGACTGGCGGGCGCCAATGATCTCCAGAAGGACATCTTCAAGCGTTTCGGCCTCGGACTCCACAGCGCCAGTCAGCGGGTAACAGCCCAGGGTGCGAAAGCGCACCTTTTTGATTTGCACCTCCTCGCCAGGCAACAGGCGGCAACGCTCGTCGTCCACCATCATGATCATCTCGGGACGGACCACCACAGGCCGGGGTTTGGCGAAGTAAAGAGGCACCATGGGAATGCTCTCTTGGTAGATGTATTGCCAGATGTCCAGCTCGGTCCAGTTCGATAGAGGGAACACGCGGATGCTCTCGCCAGGGCGCTTGCGCGTGTTGTAAAGGCTCCATAGCTCGGGGCGCTGGTTCTTCGGGTCCCAGCGGTGGGCGGCTGAGCGAAAAGAGAAGACACGTTCTTTGGCGCGTGATTTCTCTTCGTCCCGACGGGCACCGCCAAAGACAAGGTCAAACTTGTAGTGGTCCAGGGCTTGTTTGAGGCCCTCTGTTTTGGTGATATCGGTGTGCAAGGCCGAGCCGTGGTCAAACGGATTGATGTTTTTTTCGATGGCTTCGGGATTGGTGTGCACCAGCAGATCCATGCCACTGTCGCGCGCTATGAAATCACGGAACTGGTACATCTCCTGGAACTTCCATCGGGTATCGATGTGCAGCAGCGGGAAAGGCGGCGGTGCCGGATAGAAGGCTTTGCGAGCCAGATGCAACATGACGCCGCTGTCCTTGCCGATGGAGTACATCATCACTGGGTTCTGTGCCTCTGCCACGGCTTCTCGCAGGATGTGGATGCTCTCGGCTTCCAGGCGCTTGAGGTGCGGCGACGGTGTCAAAGCGGGTTTGGGGTTGCCGCCCAAACGCAAGTCTGCCGCCCGGATTGGCCGGTAGGCTTGGGGGCAGAGCTGAATTTCAGGAGCGCTCACCAAGTGGCGCAAATGCCCTGCCAACGGGCCATGGGGAAATACGGCAATGGGCTTGCCGATGTGGTGCTGAAGCTTGACCAGGGTCTGCTGAATCGTTTCCCCATTCAAAGTGGCCATCGGCACCCAGAACCGCGCACCGCGTGCATCGTTGGCTTGTAGGCAGTTTTCGCCCGTGGGCAGGGGGTACAGCTGCGCGAAGAGGACCCTGTCTCGTCGCTTTCGGGCTTGCTCGATGGCCCAATCCAATACCAACCGGTTCGGTGCCCAGCCAAGCTCATCGACAAGCAGGTCAGGGTTGAGTTCTTGCGGCAGCAGGCCCAGTGCGTTGAGGCGTCGCTCGGCGGTGCGCTTGGAGTCAGCCTCCCCCTGCGTGTGCAGGTGCAGGTAGGCGAGATCGGTATCCCAGACTTTATGGGCATCTAAGCCGAACAAATTCAGTGGCAAATTTGACGCAATACGCATTTTTCATCTTAATTGAAAAAATTTGTCTCTAATCTTAAACGGAAACAAAAAGATACCGCGTATATTTGTTAATGCGACAAGTCTTGCGGGACTCCGCCAAGGCCACCCTGCCATCGCAGAGGTCTACGCCGTTAGGGAAGTTCTGCAAAACCCCGTCATCGCGAGCCGCAGCCTTTAGCCGCGAGGAGCAAAGCGACGTGGCAATCGCAATGACAAAGCGGGCAGATGCAGACCTTACCTCACCGCGCGAAACGCCAACTGGGCCATGAACGTGGCCCTGCAAGTCCTGTAAGCCCCAGCCCGCCAGCACCCAATGCCCAAGCCGCCGCTCGGACGCACCTTAAAGCGTCCCACGGTACCCATAGAGCCAGGGCAAGTCCATCAGCTTGTGACCCAGCAGGCCCAGGGCGGCATTGCGGGCCCACTGCAAGGGGCCAGCCAGGTGAAAAATCTGCCCGTTGCGCCGCGAGCGGGCCTGCACTCGGGCGGCTCGCTGCCAGCGCTGCCCGGCGTAGTGGGCCAGCGCTGCGGGGATGTCGGCCTGACTGGCCCCTAGGGCGGCAAGGGCTGCGCCCAGCTCGGCCGCGTCTTCCAGTGCCATGGCCGCGCCCTGCGCCAGAAACGGCCGCATGGGGTGCGCTGCATCGCCCAGCAGCGCGATGCGCCCGCCTGCCATCTGCGCTGCGCTTGAAAGCGGCGCGCGGTCGTACAAAGACCAACGGCCCCAGGAGGGCGCGGCTTCGGCCAGAGCTTGCAAAGTGCTGCAGCAGTTCGCCAAGGCCTGCCGCACATCGGCCGCCGCGCCCACATCGTCCCAGCCCGGCAGCTCTTGTGAAGCTGCGCCCTGCACGATCACCACCAAGTTGAGCCATTGGCCGCCACGCACCGGATAGGCCACTACATGCTGGCGCACGCCAAACCAGACCGACACCTCATTGGCGCGCAGCGCGGCGGGGAGGTCAGCGCGAGCAATCAGGGCGCGGTAGGCCAGGTGGCCGGTGGGCTGGGCGCGGCCATCGGCCAAAGCCTGCTCGCGCACCCGGCTCCACAGCCCGTCGGCGCCGATCAGCGCATCGCCCTGGGCCTGGCGGCCGTCCGTCAATTGGAGCTGTACCGCCTGCACCGACTCTTGAAAACCGGCAACTGCGCTGCCCAAATGCAGCTGGGCACCGGTCTGCGCCTGCACGGCTTGCAACAAGATCGCGTGCAGATCGCGCCGGTGCGCCGTAGCGTAGGGCGCGCCGTAGCGCTGCACTGCCTGCTGCCCCAGGGGCAGGCCAGCGAGCTCGCGCCCACTGGTGCTGCTGCGCGCAACGATGCGCTCTGGAAAGGCGGCTACGGCGTCGAGCGCAGGCCCCAGGCCCCAGGCTTGCAGGATGCGGGTGGCGTTGGGTCCGAGCTGCAAGCCGGCCCCCACCTCCGAGAAGGCCGCAGCCTGCTCGAAAAGCTGCACCGAGCAGCCGGCACGGCAGGCAGCAAGCGCTGCGGCAAGTGCGCCGATGCCGCCACCGGCGATGAGGAGATGGGCTTTCACGGTGCGGATGGGGTCATGAATTTCAAGTGTGCCATGAGGGCAGATCCCGGCCTGCTAGAAGGTTCAGCCCAGGCGCGCGATCTTGATGCTGGCCTGCTCAATGTGCCGATGCAGAGCCGCCAGGCAGGGCTGATAGCGCCGGCTGAGGTCCGACCGAAGACGCAGCAGCTCGGCGTGCTCCTTGGCCAGCCGCAAGGCTCGCCGCCACTGCGCTGCGGGCACGGCCGCATCGATACGGGCCTGCGGCAGCTCTTCAGGCAGGCCGCCACCGCTGCGAGGCGCAAATGCCATGGGCGCCATGTCATAAGCGGGCGCCAGCGAGTACGGCGGTCCCGAATCGGTCAGAAAGGACAGATTGCCGTTGTGCATATCGGTGTTGCCGATCAGGGTGCCAAAAGCCCACAGCAGTTGTGCCCTCTCGGCCGCTGACTTGCCAATGAGGCCCGCGGCGGCCAAACGCTGGGTCAGGCGGGGCCAATCACTTTGATCGGCCGGCGCGCCCACAAACTGCGCATCCAGAGCCGTCAAGGAGGTCAGACCGCGACGGCCCCAGTAGCCCTGGCGGTCAAAACGCCGCACCTCCAGAAAACGCTGGGAACCATGATCGAGAATTTGGCTTTGCGCAGCAGCCACCGCGTGGCGGTTCAGGGTCTGCAAAGCCAGGTGCTCGGCCAGCAGCAGGTCGCCCCACCGTTGGCTCACCGGGCTGTCCGGCGGCTCGCTGAACTTGACCAACACATGAGCAGGGCCGCCAGGGGTCAGGGCCCAAGCCGTGAACTTGGGCTGCTCGCCAGCGGCAGACGAGCCGGGCCGATCTCCTCTAGCCGCCTCGCGAGCCAGGCGGGCATAGGCCAACGCTTTGTGCTCATCGCTCAAGGGCTCGGGCTGCGACTGCGACAAGTAGTGCTCGCGGGCCAGCTCACCGAGCAAGAGGTTGCCCACCAAATCGTGGCCGTGCCGGGTCAAGGCTCGCAGCGCCTGATCGTCCGTCCAGTGACTCACGCGGTCGGGCAAGCCCAGGTCTGCTGCGTGTCGCAAAGCGTAGGCACGCCCCAGATAGCCTTGAGGTCGCATATCGAACAGCCACCACGGCAATCCCTCGCTGTGCTCGGGCGCGCGGCCCTCGATTTGCACGACAAACCCGTCAGGACGCACCGCCAGCAGCAGCCCCAGGCGCATGATGCGCCCTCGCGAATCAACCCGATACACCGGCAAATCGGGCAATCCGCGCAGGCCATCACGCAGTACGTATTGAATAGATCGCGCCGCCCCCAAGCGCAGCACTTCCTGGCCCATGGCGGCCAGGGCGCGCGATACCGTGGGTTGACTGACGCCCAAAGCCCCCGCCATTTCACGGGCTGTGCATGGCCCGCGGGCCAACCGAGCGCGAATCGCATCTGCGTAGGAGGATGCAGGCATCGAAATCACTTGAATAGATTAATGAATAGATCATACGACACGGTCAATCGACGTGAGGGATTGGGAGCACATTGAATTGGGGTCAGTTAATTGGGGTCACAGTTAATTGGGGTCAGAGTCCCATTTCACTGCGGCTCGATAATCACAGCCATGTCGCTTGCGCCCTTTCTGATCGCAGCCCTGGTTTTGGCCATCACGCCCGGGCCCGGCATGGCCTATGTGGTGGCGCGCACGGCAGCCGGTGGGCGCGCCGAGGGTCTGGCCTCCTGCCTGGGCACCGGGCTGGGCGGTATGGTGCATGTGCTGGCATCGGCCCTGGGGCTGTCGCTGCTGCTGGCGCAGTCGGCGCTGGTGTTCACCTGGGTCAAGTACCTCGGCGCGGCGTATCTGGTCTATCTCGGTCTGGTGCTGCTGCTGCGCAAGGCCAAGCCGCCAGCGGTCGGGGCCCTGCCCGCTCAGGGCTCACGCCGCGCGCTGATCGAGGGGGTTGTGGTCGAGGCACTGAACGTCAAGACCGCCCTGTTCTTCGTGGCCTTCCTGCCGCAGTTCGTCTCTAGCGATGCACCGGTCACGCTGCAACTGCTGCTCCTGGGAACCTTGTGCGTGACGTTCAATACGCTGGCCGACGTGGCAGCCGTCTTTGCAGCGCAGCGCCTCCTGGCCGCGGACGGGACGGGTGGCGCGGTTGGCGCAAGTGGTGCGCGAGCCCGCTGGCTCAGGCGAGGCTCAGGCCTGACCCTGATCGGCCTGGGCGCCTACCTGGCCATGGCCCGGCGCAACGCGTAGTTCTTGGCAGATCGGCAAGGGTTGAACTTTCTTGTTGTTGCGAGACGCGCAGCGCCGTAGCAATCCAGGCTTTCAATCAACCGCCGCATGGATTGCTTCGTTCCTCGCAATGACGCAGCGGGAACGCGATGACGCACCACCCGTCATTGCGAGGCGCGCAGCGCCGTGGCAATCCAGGCCTTTAATCAACCGCCGCATGGATTGCTTCGTTCCTCGCAATGACGTAGCGGGGACGCGATGACGCACCACCCGTCATTGCGAGGCGCGCAGCGCCGTGGCAATCCAGGC
>JAIXWZ010000028.1 GCA_027491035.1 Comamonadaceae bacterium
GCCGCGCTAGACTTGGGCGCATGAACGATAGCTCTAACGCAGCGCAGCCTGCAGCACACCTGCCGCTGCGTGGCCTGCGCGTGGTTGAAATGAGTCATATGGTCATGGGGCCGGCCTGCGGGATGATCTTGGCCGATCTGGGCGCCGAGGTGATCAAGATCGAGCCGCTGAGCGGCGACCGGACGCGTCAGTTGCTTGGGGCAGGTGCTGGTTTCTTTCCGCTGTTCAATCGCAACAAGTTGAGCCTGGCGCTGGACCTGCACCACAGCCAAGGGCAGGCGGTTGCGCAGCGCATGTGCAGCAGCGCCGATGTGCTGATTGAGAACTTCAAGCCAGGCGCGCTGGCCCGTTATGGTCTGGGCTACGAGAGCCTGCGCCAGTCCAATGAGCGGCTGATCTACGTCAGTCACAAGGGCTTTTTGCCGGGGCCTTACCAGGAGCGGCTTGCCCTCGATGAGGTCGTGCAGATGATGGGCGGCCTGGCCTACATGACCGGCCGGCCCGGCGATCCGCTGCGCGCTGGCGCCAGCGTCAACGACATCATGGGCGGTATGTTTGGGGCCATCGGGGTGATGGCGGCGCTGATTGCGCGCGGCATTTCGGGCAAGGGCATGGAGGTGCAGTCGGCCTTGTACGAAAACAATGTGTTTTTGGTCGGTCAGCACATGCTGCAGCATGCCGTATTGCAAAAGCCGGTGGCACCCATGCCTGCGCGCGTGAGCCCCTGGGCCATCTATGACGTTTTCACGGTGCGCGATGACGAGCAGATTTTTCTGGCCGCTGTCAGCGATGCCCAATGGTTGGCCTTTTGCGATGCCCTCGATTTATCCGATCTGAAGGCTGATCCGGCGCTGGCGAGCAACAACCAGCGGGTGCTCGCCCGGCCCAGCCTCATGCCCCGTCTGCGCGAGCGCTTGGCCTTGTTCACAGCGGCCGATTTGGCCCATCGGATGGAGCGAGCCGGCCTGCCCTTTGCGCCGATACGGCGGCCCGAGGACCTGCTCGGCGACGAGCACCTGCTGGCCACGGGCGGTCTGGCGCCTATGACGCTGCCCGATGGCGCTCGGGCAGGCGCGCAGGTGCTCGCGCCGCTGCTGCCGCTCACCCTTGAGGGCCAGCGCCCGGGCATTGAGCGCAGCCCGCCGCGTTGCGGAGAGCACAGCGTGCAGGTGCTGCAGTCCTTTGGATACTCCCCGGAAGAAATCGAGCGCCTGCGCTCGCAGGGCGTGGTTGCTTAAGGCCAGACCGTCTTTGCGGGCCGATTCCCCAATGGTTGGCTGCACTGGTTTGAGCTCCATCGCGCAGCTCAGCCCCGGTGATGACTGTTGTAGGAGCCGCACCCTCGCGGCGATGGGGCTCGATGGAAGTGCGGCGCTCGAGCCAGGGGCGCAGCGCCGCACCCTGCGTCATTGCGAGGCGCGCTCGTCCCTTCCGTCATTGCGAGGCGCGCAGCGCCGTGGCAATCCATGTGCCTGTGCTAAGGCCGATGGATTGCTTCGTTCCTCGCAATGACAGGATCGGGCTGCGTTGACAGGATCAGGGCGCAACGACTCCTGAACATCGCGCCGAGGGCGGCGCTCCCACAAGAAGCCAGAGGCCAACGTCCCTTGTGGGAGCCGCGCCCTCGCGGCGATGGGGCGATTTAGAAGACGGCGTGATCTCCGCGCTCGATCTGAACTGTGCCTGCAGCCAAGTCGGCGTAGAAGTCTTGCAGCCGGTCGCTGCCGGTGCTCGGGGTCGCGTCGGCGTCGTAGCGCCCGGTCTGCGGATTGAGCACCAGCATCGATTCGGTGGCGTAGTAGCGGCCGATCTTGGCCAGTTCGGCCTTGTCGCGCAGCGGGGGGATCAGCCTGCCTGCGGCGCCAAGCACGCCCACGATGGCGTCGAGCAGGCCCACCGGGACCTGCTTGAAGCGCGGCGGTAGGCCCAGTGCCGCAAAGAGCATCTCGCCTTGTTGACGCGGCGTCAGCGCCGGCCCGGGCCCACCGATGGGCAGGATGCGCCGATGCAGCGCCTGGTCTGTGATGCATTGGGCCAGGTACTGGCCCAAGTCCCGGTCGCTGATGGGCTTGCAGGCGGTCAACTCACCGTTGCCAAACATGAGGTAAGGCTTGCCTTGGCGCAGCCGCTCGAGCTGACCGCTGAGCGATTTGAAAAATGCCGTGGGCCGCACGATGGAGTAGTTCAGCCCGCTGGCCACGAGCTCGCTTTCAAAGGCCAGTTTGGCCTGCTGAAAGGCCAGCAGCGGCTTTTGCACGCACAGCGCCGACAGCAGCACCACATGCTGCACGCCCGCTTGCTGGGCCGCTTTGAGCGCGTGCACGTGCGCCTGGTGATCGATGGCCCAGGCATCTGCGGGAGCGCCGGTGCGTGAGGCCAGGCAGGACAGCAGCACGTCGAAGCGCTCGCCCGCAAACCCGTTGCGCGCCAAGCTTTGCGGATCGCGAACATCGCCGATTCGCAGTGCCGCGCCCTCAAGCAGCCGCGCCGACCCATCGGGCGTCAGCGCGCCGCCCACGCCCGCTTTGGCCCGCACCAAACACACGACCTCGTGGCCTTGCTGCAGCAAGGCGGTGACGGCCGCCCGGCCGATGGTGCCGGTGGCACCGAGTACAAACACGCGCAGGGCCATGGGATTGCGTGAGAGGGTGTGCAGTGGCGTGGAATGGCGTGGAATGGCGTCGGATGGCGTGGCTACAACCGAGGCCGGGCCAGGGCGCAGACCGGATCTCTGGGGTTCAAAGGCCCCTATCTTAAGAACAAAATCAGCAGGCGATCGAAAGCCAAGTGCAGTTGTTAAGTCACAAGGATGGGTGACTGGGGAGTCATATCACGCCCACAGTCTTGAGTCGTGCCAGTTCCTCAGGGCTGATGCCAAGCTCGCCATACACCTGGCAGTTGTGTTCACCCAAACCTGGGCCGCTGCGTGGCGTCGCAGCTTTGTGGTTAGAAAAGCGCGGAACGACACAGGGCGCTGCCACATGCCCCAGGTCGGGATCTGGCAACTCAATGATGGCCTGGCGTGCCTGGACATGAGGGTCATCCACGACGTCTTCGATGGTGTACACCTTGCTGTGAGGAACGTCGTGATGGGTCAACCTAGCCTGTATCTCGGCCAGTGGAAGACCGCGGCACCACTGTGCCACGACGGCGTCGACTTCGTCACTGTGCTCCATTCGTGCCGCTGGGCTGGCCAGTCTGTCGCCCTCGAGCAGGTCGGTGCGGTCCATGGCCTCGAAGATACGTCGGTAGGTCACGCCACTGGTTCCCACGATCGTCACCCAGTGACCGTCTTGCGTGGCAAAAATATTGGACAGCGCCGCATAGGTGGCGCGGGCTCCTGTGCGCTCTCGGACAAAGCCCTGGTGCTGGTATTCCACCGCCAGGGGATCGAGCATGCGCATCAATGCCTCGGTGGCCGAGAGGTCGATCTCGCAGCCTCTGGGCTTGCCCGGTTCGCTATGGGCCCGCCCCGCCAGCGCCGAGGCGATAGAGAACGCGCCGAACAGGCCCGACACCACATCACCCAAGGGGTAGTTCATGTGTTGCGGGGAGCGCCCAGCTTCCCCCGTCAGATGGGCCAAGCCGCTCATGGCCTCAAAGATGCGCGCAAAGCCAGGGCGCCGTGCATTGGGACCGGTCTGGCCAAAGCCCGTCAGGCGCAGCACGATCAGGTCCGGGTTGTGGGCATGCAGCGTCGCCAGATCCAGACCCCAACGGTCCAGTGTGCCGGTGCGGAAGTTTTCTACCAGCACATCGAAATGGGGCAGCATCTTCAGGAACAGCGTTTTGCCTTCGGGTTTGCGCACGTCCAGCGTGATGCCGCGCTTGCCGCGGTTGGTCACTTTCCAGAACAGCGGGTGCTCGCCCATCACAGGCAGCATGTAGCGCAAGGTGTCGCTGCCGTCGGGAAGCTCGAGCTTGGTCACCTCGGCGCCCAGGTCACCGCATAGGGTGGCGGCGAAGGGAGCAGCCACCACCGTGGCCATGTCCAGAATGCGGATGCCTTGCAGTGGTCCGGTGGTGGCGGGTGGCGTTTGCGATTGCGCCATCACTCCGCCTTGATGTTGTTGTCTTTGACGATCTTGGTCCAGGTCGTGATCTGCTCGCGCAGGAAGGCGCCAAACTGCTCTGGCGTGTTGGCAACCACCTGGTAGCCCATCTCATCGAGTTGCTTGCGCGTGGCGGGCTGGCTGATCGCTCTCCTCATGGCTGCATGAACTTTTGCGATCACCGCAGGCGGCGTTTTGGCGGGTAGCATGAGACCGAAGGTGGCTGACGCCTCCAAGCCCGGAAAGCCCGCTTCGGCTATTGTTGGCACATCGGGCAGAAGCGGCGAGCGCTCACTGGCCAAGATAGCCAGAGCGCGCACCTTGCCCGCCCTGACTTGCGCAGCCGAAGGAATCATCGCGTCGATGGCCACAGGCAGCTGACCTCCCATCAAATCTGCCAGCGCAGGCGCACTGCCTTTGTAGGGAATGTGCAGCATGTCGATGCCGATACGTGCCTTTAGAAGCTCGCCGGCCAGATGCGCAATGCTGCCGGTTCCTGCACTGGCATAACTCAGGCCGCCTTTTTGGCTTTTGCTCAGGGCTATCAGTTCCTTGACGTTTTTGGCGCTCACTGAATTTCCAACCAAAAGCAGGCCAGGGTTGTTGACGAGCAGTGAAACCGGCGCCAAGTCCCTCAGGGGGTCGTAGGGCGTCCTAATGCCCAAGGCGGTATTGAGGTAGATCGGCGCTCCCACGGCGAGCAGCAGGTGGCCATCGGGATCGGCACGAACGGCGGCTTCGGTGGCGGTGATGGTGCCGGCGCCAGGACGGTTTTCGACCACGATGGGCTGGCCCAGCACTTCGCTCATGCCGGGGGCGATGGCACGCATCACCAGATCGGTGCCGCCGCCAGCCGCATAGGGCACGATCAGGCGTATCGGCTTGGTCGGGAAGTTATCGGCCTGAGCAAAGGCTGAGCCCACCAGCCCTGTACCGAGGGTTACGAGGGTTACAAGGGCGGCGAGCCGGCGAGTGCGCATGTGTTGCATGAGGGTGTCTCCTTGGTTGAATGGGCGCGATGGTTGTTTTTAGCGAGCGCTGCGGGTTTCAGCGTCGACCTGTTGTGGTTTGAAGCAAGCGCACGAGGTTGAGCATGCGTGGCGCGATCTGCGACTCCAGCGTGTCGGCCTGCAGATGGAACTGGGCCACCGCGCAGTTCATGATGATCAGCTCGTCGTCGACCATGGGGCCCAGAGGCACTGATAGGGCCACGATGCCGGCGCTGGGCGTGGGCACAATGCAAAAGCCCTTGGCCAGAAAGCTTTTCCGCGAAGCGGCGAGCCGGCGCCGCAAGGCCGGCCATTCTTGTGCGCTGCGTGCCTCGAGTAACTTGTTGATCTCAGAACGCTGCGCCTCGCTGGTCGCGCTGTAGTAGGTGTGGCCCAAAGAGGTGTCGTGAAACTGCCGTGTGGCCCCCACATCAGGCCTGGCCGACGGCGCATTTTTGTCGACGCATGTTTCGATCAGGACGAGTTGGTCACCGCCTCGCATGGCCAGCGAGACGGCGCCGCGTGCGAAATCGGCCAACTCTTGCATATGTGGCCTGGCGAGCTGGCGTACGCCGAGTTGGCATAACAAGGGGTACCCAAAAGACAGCACCGGCGCTGCCAGTCGGTAGCGAGCGGTTGGCTCGTGGTACTTGAGGTATCCCAGTAGCGCCAGCGTGCGCGTCAGGCGCACCACTGTCGGTCGTCCGATTCCGGTTCGCTGTGCAATTTCCCGGTTGCCGAGCGCCGGTGAGGCCGCGTCGAATGCGCGCAGAACTTCCAGGCCTTTGGCCAAGGTGTAGGCGAACTGTGGATCCTTCTCGGTCGCGGCGAGGGTTGGGCTCGGCATGCGCTAAATTATCCAAAGCCTTTGACTGATGGTCAATCGGAAAATACAATTATCAATCTAAGTGACCGATAATCAGTCACGCCATGGATCTTGGCCCATGGATAGGGGTTTGCCTGGTCTGCCTCAGAAGCCAGGAATTGCCGCTGCCTTGCCTTACACCACGGAGCTTGCCTCATGTCTTCCAACGATCGACTGCAAACGCGCCTGAGCAAACGCTTGGGCATTGCTCAACCCGTGTTTGGCTTTACCCATGACCCAGCGGCTGTGGCGGCCATTTGTCACGCTGGAGGGTTCGGGGTTTTTGGTGCGACCCGCCACACGCCCGAGGAGATTGAGCACGAGCTGGCCTGGATTCGCAAGCAGGTCGGAAACCGTCCCTTCGGCGTCAATCTGGTTTTGCCCACCGGCATGCCCGAAACCAATGACCGCGCCGCCATCGAGGCCCAACTGCCCGAGGCGCACAAGGCCTTTGTGCGCGAGATCGAACACAAATACGGCGTGCCGCCAGCCACACGTGCGGGCATGCGTTCGCGTTTTGTTCGCTCGGAGGAGGTCGCGCACCGCCAGCTTGAGATGATCATGCGCTCGGATGTCAATCTGCTGGCCTGCGGTATTGGCTCGCCGACGGATGTGATCGAACGCGCCAAGGCATCAGGAAAATTGGTGTTGGCCTTGGTGGGCTCGCCCAAGCATGCGCGCAGCGCTCTGGCCAAGCCCATCGACATCCTGGTCGCCCAGGGCTACGACGCCGGCGCGCACACGGGCACGATCGGCACGTTTTCTTTGGTCCCGCAAATCGTTGATCTTGCCGGCGACGTTCCTGTGCTGGCAGCCGGGGGCGTGGCCACCGGACGCCACCTGCTGGCCGCACTGGCCATGGGCGCGCAGGGGGTCTGGATGGGCACGGCCTGGCTAACCACCTCGGAGTACCGCATGCACGAGGCGCTTCGTCAGAAGCTTTTGGTCGCCGGCAGCGACGATACCGTTATCTCGCGGGCGGACAGTGGGAAGACGCTGCGTCAGATTCGCTCTGCCTGGTCGGACGAGTGGGCAGCTCCAGACGCACCCAAGCCTTTAAGAATGCCGCTGCAAGACATCTTGGTCGGGGATCTGCTCGGTGCCATCGACGAGCACGAGGTGCTTCCTCTGATGCACTACCCAGCAGGACAGAGCATCGCTTACTTCAACGAAGTCCGCAGCGTGGCCGATGTCATGCGCAGCATTGTGGAGGAGGCCTGTGCTGGCCTGGACCGTTTGGGTGGCGCACCCGCTTGATCAAACCTCGCAACCCTGACTGTTTGGACTGAGCCCTTCTCAAAACCGTTCGCCAGCCGGCAGGTAGCGCCACTGACCGACTGGCAGCCCCGCCATCGCGATGCGGCCTATGCGCAGGCGTCGCAAAGCCAGCAGCTCCAGGCCCACCTGGGCGCACATCCATTCGATCGCATCGGGCGGGGTGCCTTTGACCGCAAAGCGCAGGCGTGTTTCGCTCTGCCAGCTCACCCGCGCCGGCGGCAGTGGCCGGCCATGGCGCTGCAGACCGTGGCACAGACGGGCCAAGCCGTCCTGCGCGATCTGGCCTTGGACCTCGGCGATGAGTTCCTGTTCCATGAAAGC
>JAIXWZ010000174.1 GCA_027491035.1 Comamonadaceae bacterium
CCTCGCGATGGTCAGCGCTGCGCCTGCTTGCGATGGTAGAACTCAGCGAGCACCGCAAAAGCCATCTTGCGGGTTTGCTTGTCCTGCGCCATCAAACCCTTGCGGTTAAAGCCCTGATTGAAGACGGTCTGGCGCCTCTCTGAGCGAAAGTCGTAGAGCAGCCACGGAGTCATGCCGCAAACATAGGGGGCCTGCTCGATGCGCGCGATCTGCTGGCGGTAAATTTCGGCCTGACAGTCTTCGGTGAACAACTCGCTGACGGTGCCGTGGTGACCGGCCTGGGCGTCGGCGCCGGTCTCGCTGATGATGACGGGTTTGTCGGGCGACGACGAATGCAGCAGGCGATCGAGTCCGGAAAAGTCAGGTTCATACCAGCCAAAGTACTCGTTGATCCCGATCACGTCAATGTGATCGGTGAGCCGGTCTTCAATGCAAAACTTCTCCCGGTTGATCAGGCAGGCCGCGCCGACCAGGCGGCTCGGATCGGCCTGCTTGGCCAGTGCAGCGAGATGGCGCATAAAGGCCAGTCGGTCGTCCGAGTCCTCGTTCTCGTTGCCCACGCCCCAAAGGATCACGCTGGCGCGGTTGCCATCGCGGGCAATGAGTTCAAGCAATTGATTGCTCGCATCCTCAAGCGTTGCACGTCGGGCGAAATCAATCGCCCAATACACTGGAATTTCCTCCCAAAGCAACAGACCCAATTCATCGGCCAGGCGCGCCACATGTTCGTGGTGGGGATAGTGCGACAAGCGCAGGAAATTGCAGCCCAGCTCCTTGGCGTGGCCCAGGCGGCGCCTGACGTCGTCCTCGGTCGAGACCTTGCCCAGCAGCACGTCGTCTTCGTGCACACAAATGCCGCGCAGATAAATCGAGCGCCCATTGAGCATGAGTTGCTGCCCGCTCGCACGAATCTCACGAAAACCGATGCGATCGGTCCATGTATCGGTCCCGAGCCGAAACTCCACCGGGTAGAGCCGGGGGTCCTCGGGTGACCACAGCTGCGGCTGCGCATCGATCACCACGGCCCCCTGCCCGTCGATGACAGGCACCGAGGTCTGCAGGCCCAGCTCTGGCACCGTCAGGCTCACACTGGCATTGACACGGCTCGACAGCCGCACCTGGGCAGACAGCCGCGAAAAGCTGCCATCGGGCACCAACTGCAGGCTCGCCTGAGCGATGTAGACCGAAGGCAGGCGCAGCAAGCCCACCTCACGGTAGAGGCCGCCGTAGTTGAACCAGTCGAAATGGTTCATCGGCACCCGGCCGCGCTCACGCCGGTTGTCGACCTGAATCTGCAGCCGGTTGCCACCGGCGACCAGCGCGCCGCTGAGGTCGACACAAAAAGGGGTCGATCCACCCAGGTGCGTGCCCAGAAACTGGCCGTTCAGAAATACACGGGCCTGATAGTTCGCCGCACCAATGCGCAGCAGCGTGGTGGGCCGGGCGGGATCGAGGGTGTGCTCGATGGTGCGGGTGTACCAGGCGGCCCCTTCGAAATACAGCCACTGCGGTTGCGCCAGATTCCAGCATGAAGGCGTCTGGAGCGTGGCGCCGGCCGAGGCGTCGTAATCACGCGGACGGGGCCACTGCTCGGGGGGCAGCGGCGCATCGGCGTACCACTTTTGCCGCAGACCTTCGTCGAACAGGTCGAGCGTGAAAAACCAGGGGCCATCGAGCGACTGCACGGTCCGCCCGGCCGGTTCCACCAAGCCCGCACGGGTCAGCCTCGGTTGATCGAAACTGTCCGAGTAGGCTTCGTCGTGCAGGTGGGCAAAGGGATCGACTGCGGAGGTGTCGGCCAAATCAGGGTGGTCCATAGGCTTAGCGTGCAAGGTATCCAATGCCCACCATCTGGCGAAACTTCCAGCCCCCCGCAAAGGGCTGCCAGCGCGGCCACAGGCAGTCACAAATCATGGCGATAGCGATCCACCTGAACCAGGTCGAAAACGTGTTAGACAGGCCTTGTGGCTCTTCATAGCCCTTGACCCAGCCGTCCTGGCGCCGCGGCGCGACCCCGGGGCCATCGAGCACATCGGCGAAACCGCCGTCGGGATTTTGAAAAGCCAGCAGTTGAGGCAAGATCGCGCGCAACCACGATTCGGTGTCGCTGGTGCGGTGCCCGATGAGGCGATGGGCATGCACCAAGACATCGACCAAATCGACATCGATGCAGGCGCTGACCAGGGCCGGCGGCTGACTCAGGCAGTAATCGACCGCCTTGTCATGAAAGGGCAAAGGCCGTTGACAGTGGTACCACAGGTGGTAGTTGTGCATGGAGCCCGCCATGGCGTGGAGCAGGCGGGTCGGGTCCGACAACTGCCCCACGCCCCAAAAGCCCGTGCTGGGCTCCTGCAGTCGGTCATGCCAGGCGAACATCAAGGCCAGGGCCTGCTCCACCGCGCTGCGATGCCCGGCCCCATGCCTGGCCATCAAGAACAGGAAGCTGCCCAAGTTGACGATGTTGTTGCCCTCGAGCCAGGGGTCGCGCAGATCGCGTTCAGCCAGCCAGGCCTTGAGCAGCAGCGGATCGAGGTATTTCTCGGCAAAGCGCAGCTGCGGCACCTGCTCGGGCGCGAGCGCCTCGATGGCCCCCAGGGTGTAGTTGCTGACGTGAAAGTCAATGTAGTTCCAGGTTTCCACCGGATCGGGCTTCTTGAAAACCTCGTCGTCTCGCATGCCCGGAACCCTGAACACGCCATCGGCGCGCCGGTGGCCAAGCAGCCAATCGGCCAGGGCCTGACGCTGCGCGCCGCTCAGATTCCCCAACCCGCCGAGCAAGTCCAGACCCATGATGGCGTTGTAAGTGCCAGGCAGCAGCATGCCCGGCCAGCGCTGCGCATCGTGGGCAGCACTGATGCGCACCACGCCCAGGGGCTGCCCTGGCGCCTGCAACTGGGCAAACCAGTCCAAAGTGCGCTCGCGCGCACGCAACACCTGGGCCTGCAAGGCGTGATCGGCAGAAAAGTCGTCAGCGTCTGTTGTCATGGCATGGCTCAGCCCTTGACCGCACCGGCCGTCATGCCCGTCATGACGCGGCGCTGGGCAAGCAGGAAAAACAGGGTCACCGGCAAGGTGGTCAGCACCGACAAGGCCATGATGCCCTGAAAGTTCACACCCAGCTCGCCGCTGATATTCATCAGGGCCACCGGCAAAGTGAAGGTATCGGGTGAACGCGAGACCACCATCACCGGCAGCCACTGCGACCAATTGAGCAAAAAGGTAATGACCGTCGCAGTCGCCACGATCGGCATAGCCAGCGGCATGACGACCATGAACAGCACCTGCCATTCTCGGGCGCCATCGATCAGGGCCGCCTCAATGACCGACTTGGGGATGCCCCTGAAAAACTGCTCGAACAAAAAGAACTGGATCGGGCCGAGGGCCAGGAACATCACGATGCCGGCGTAACTGCCGAGCAAGCCAAGCTTGTACATCACGATGTACACCGGGATGACCAGCAGCATATAGGGGTACATGATGGTCATCAGGAAGCCCAAGCGCAACAGCCGAAACAGCCAGAACTGCGGCCGCCTGACCAGCGCATAAGCGCCCAAGGCGCTGACAAACACACCGGCAACCGTTGAAGCCGTCGTGATGAACAGGGAGTTGAGCACATAGCGCCAAAGCGGGGTGCCACCAATCTGCGCGATGTCCCGAAACACATCGAAGCTGATCGTCTCGGGCCACGGACGCAGGGGCGAGGACAAAATGGCTTCGCTGGTGCGAAAGGCGCTGACCAACATCCACCAATAGGGGTAAAGGCACAAAAAACTCACCAGCAGGCCAGCGGCCACAGCCAGCACCTTGAGGGCGGCGGTGTGATGCGATCGGTTCATGGGCGAGGTTTTTGCAAATACATCACGGCCAGCGCCAGCACGATCACGATGGCAAAAAGCACACTGGCCATGGCCGTGGCCTCGCCATAGCGACCTTGATCAAACAGCTGGTAAGCGTAATAACTCAGAAAGTTCGTGCTGTCATTGGGCCCGCCTTTGGTCATGACCGCCACCACGGTGAAGGTCTTGAGATACTGGATGAGCGCGTAGACACTGTTGACGAGCAGTGCCGGTCGCAACTGCGGCAGCAGAACATGCCAAAACTTAAGCCAGGGTCCAGCCCCATCAATCTCGGCGGCCTCCCATTGCGATCGATCACACAAGGCCAGATTGGCCAGGAAAATCACCACATAAAAACCCACGTGATGCCACAACTCGGCAATCAGAACCGCTGTGATGACGGTCTGGGTCGACGCAAGCCCGCCAAACGTCGGCAGGTTCAGATAGGTCAAGCCCACGTTGATCGCACCAAAACTTTGGTCGAACAGCCAGCGCCAAACCACATAGCCCGCGATGTCGGGCGTGACCACCGGTAGAAAAACCGCTACCTTGAAGAAGGTGCGCCACTTGCCGACCCACACCGAGTGCAGCAGCAGCGCGTACAGCAGGGACAGCACGATGGTGCTGACCACGGCCAGCGTGGTGTAGTACAGCGTGCGTCCCAGCGAGGCGAGAAAGACAGGGTCGGCGAAGATGGACGCATAGTTGGCCAGCCCCACCCAGGTGGCGTTGGGCTTGAGGGCCGTGGCCGATGCGGTCATGGAGGTCTGGATCGACAGGACGATAGGCCAGACGCCAAAGACCACCGTCAAGGCGGCAAAGGGCAGCACGAACAACCAGAACACGCCGATGGGCGGCAAGGGGTCAGGCCTGAGCGGGCCGACGCCCGCCGCGCGCACCGGTGGGTTCATGGCAGGACGCTGCCGGAGTCTGCATCAAACAAATGCAGGCGGGTGGACTCAAGATAAACCTGCGTCTGGGTGCCGGGCCGAGGCCCGTAATGGCTCGGACAACGGGCCACAAGCTCAACCTCACCGACGCCGAAGGTCACCAAGGTCTCGGCGCCCAAAAGCTCGGTCAACACGACCGTGGCCGGCACGGCCACCCTGGACGGCGCAGGGGTCAAATGCACGTCCTCGGGGCGTATGCCCAGCACATGCCGCTTGGCCGCACCGGCGCGCGCCAACCAGGCGGGGGGCATCGCAGCGATGCAATCGGGCCCGAGCTGCAAGCCGGTCGGCAGCACTTGCACGGCCAGTAAATTCATTGCGGGCGAGCCGGTAAAGCCGGCCACGAAGAGCGCCGCAGGTGTGTCGTAGACCTCGGTGGGCCGGCCGTACTGCATCAGACGGCCGGCGCTCAGCACAGCGATCCGGTCGGCCAGTGTCATGGCCTCGACCTGGTCATGCGTTACATAGATGATGGTCGCGCCCAGGCGCTGGTGCAGCTTTTTGATCTCGGTGCGCATCTGGGCGCGCAACTGCGCATCCAAATTGGACAGCGGCTCATCGAACAGAAAAACCTTGGGCTGACGCACGATCGCGCGGCCTATGGCCACCCGCTGGCGCTGCCCACCGGACAAGGCCGCGGGCTTGCGATCGAGCATGTGGTCAATCTGCAGCAAGCGGGCCGCGTCCATCACGCGCTGCCGGATCTCGTGCTCCGGATGCTTGCGCAGACGCAGCCCAAAGGCCATGTTCTCGTACAGGCTCTTGTGCGGATACAGCGCATAGTCCTGGAAGACCATGGCGATGTCGCGGTCCCGGGGCGGCAGGTCGTTGACCCGCTGCCCATCGATCAGGATGTCTCCGCCTGAGATCGACTCGAGCCCGGCGATCATGCGCAAGAGCGTGCTCTTGCCACAACCCGATGGGCCCACCAGCACCACGAACTCGCCGTGGCCAACGCTCAAATCGACGCCGTGAACAACGGTCTGCTTGCCGTCGTAGCTTTTGACGACGTGCTGAATTTCAACGCTGGCCACCCAATGGCTCTCCCTCTTTACTTTTTGGCCGACAGCTTGGTCACCAGGGCCCGCATTTCATTGGCGGTCTCGGTGATGAACGCCTTCCAGTTGGCCGGCGGCTTGGCCAGCGCGGTGAGCAGCTTGCGGTGGTAGGCCGCCTCAAGCTCAGGGTAGAAGGCGTGGATGGCTTCCGGGAAATCATAGGCCACGAGCGAATAGTTGGCGGTAGCAAAGTAACGCTGGCGCTCAGACAGCGCAGCCAGATCGAGGTCCTTGCGCACGCCCGAGCCCACATTGTCGAGCGAGGCCTGCTGAGCCGGCTTGCCGAGCAAGAATTTGGCGAACTCGACCGCCAATGCCTTGTTGGGAGAGTTCTCCGGAACGGCCACGCCACGCATGCCGCCAATGACCACTGAGTTCTTGCGCCCGTCAAAGGCTGGCCACGGGCCCACCAGGAAGTCGCCCTTGAGCACCGTCGGACCGTCCCATTTGCGCACGTTCCAGTCACCGACCCGGAACATTCCGGCGCGGCCCCCCTCGATGATCTGGTACATCTCGGGGAAGGAGTGGTTGATCGTATCGGGCGACATGTAGCGGTACTCGGTGTAGGCCTTGAGCACCTCTTCAAGCACCTTGGCCCGCGCCGGCTCGTCGATGACGATCTTGCCCTGCGGATCGATGACCGTGTGGCGCAAGCCCGAGCCAAACATGAACAAGTCCAGCATGTGGATCAAATCGCGTGGCTTGGCCGCCTGCAGCGCCATGCCAAAGGTGTCGGCACGGCCGTTGCCATCGGGGTCTGCATCCCGGAATTTGACTGCAACGCGCTGCACGTCGGCCCAGGTGGCGGGAAATTTTTCACCGACCTTGTCCAACCAGCTCTTGCGCACTCCCAGAGCCATTTGCACCCGCTGAACCGGCAAGATGATCATCTTGTTGCCGTGAGTGGCCACCCGCAGATCGTCTTCGGACAAAAAGGCCTTGTCGCTCACCGAGGCCAGCACCGGCCTGAGATCCATCAACTTGTTGGTCTGATCGGCGACCCGAATCACACGCTCGTAGTTGTTGTAGATCAGATCGGGCGCGGTGTCGGTGTTGATAGAGGAAATCGCACGGCCGAACCACTGTTCGGTGGGAAAGCTCACCGACTTGACCGTTACCCCAGGCCGGGTCTTGGCAAACTCCGCGCCCGCGGCCTGGAACCACTTGACGCCGTTGTCACCCAGATCGTGCCAGATCACGAGTTCCTGGGCCGACGCCTGGCCGATCAGCAGAGCCGCCGCGGCCGAGCCGATGGTGGATAAAACTTTGCGCACATTCATGGAGGCCTCCTTGGGGAAAGGGTGAGAACAACGGATGAAAAACGACGTACAAGGAAACAAAGGGAAAACGTTTACCCTGTAGTCTATTCCCACGCTCGATAATGGACAAGCCAGAGTTAACCCTAAACCCACTGCCCGCCACCGAGTCCGCATGGTGAGCCGACCCACGACGCCTCCGTCATGAAACGACCCACCCGCGGCCATCCGGCCGCCGATGCTGCCCCCGCTGAGCCGGCCGCCAGGCCCGCCGTCTCTATTTCAGCCGTTGCCGAACGCGCCGGCGTCTCCATCGCCACGGTCTCTCGGGTCACCAACGGCGTGGCCAACAAGGCCTCGCCCGCAACGGTTGCGCGGGTGCAGCAGGCCATTGCGGCGCTGGGCTACAGGCCGGTGGGTGCGGGGCGGGCCCTGCGCCGGCGCGAAAGCCGGCTGGTCGCGGTGCTGGCGGCCAATTTGGCCAATCCCGCGATGGCCGCCATCGCCGCTGCAGCCGAGGTCGCGCTGCGCAATGCCGGCTATGTGATGGTGCTGTGCGACACCCACGACGAGCCCGATTTGCAAGACGAGTACCTGCTGGAGATGCGGGCCCAATACGCTTGCGGCCTGGTGCTGCTCGGCGCTGTCGACAGCCCGGTGCTGCGACAGTTCAACGCCTCGCAGGAGCCCTTGATTTTTGTCAACCGTCGAAATCCGGTGCCTGGAGGTCAGGGGCGCTATGTGGGCATTGATCATGAACAGGCCGGCCGTGATGTGGCCAACTGGTTTGCAGACAGCCAGATGAAATCGGTCGCGCTGATTCATGCCCGCCTGGCCTCTTCAGCAACCGCCGGTCGGGTTCAGGGCTTTCGCGCGCAGTTGTCGGCGCGCGGCCTCGCGGTGCCCAGCACCCGCATCCAGACGCTGGCGTCAGCCGACCATTTGCAAATTGGCTACACCGCCATGCAAAAAATCATCCGCGCGCGCCTGCCCGAGGCGGTCTTCTGCACGAGTGACTTGATCGCCTACGGCGCCTATCGCGCCGCTGCTGAACACGGCGCCTTGGCCGGTCGCGACTATGCCCTGGTGGGCTTTGACGACAGCCCGCTCAACCCCTGGATCGCCCCCTGGCTGCACGCGGTGCGCGTGCCCTACGACCAGTATGGAGTGGCCATTGCGCAGATCCTGCGCGCAGCGCCCGACGCCCAGCA
>JAIXWZ010000198.1 GCA_027491035.1 Comamonadaceae bacterium
CAGACACCGGCCGCCGCCGGCTACTTCGTCTCGGTTCAGGGCGCAAGCACGCAGACCGCAGCGCCGGTGGGCTATTTCGTGGCGGGCACCGGCCAAGCGGTGGCGACGCCCGCTGCCCTGGGCCGCTACGTGGCCTTCACCGCGGCGGCGACCGACACCGCCGCTGCGCCTGGCTACTACGTCCCCGTGACCGCGGCATCGAGCCAGACGCCCGCGGCCCTAGGCCACTACGTCGCGCTTGCCGGTGCCAGCACGCAAAGCGCCGCGGCAATAGGCCACTACGTGCCCGTGACCGGCGCGTCGAGCCAGACGCCGGCGGCTGCGGGCTACTACGTGGCCACCGCAGGGGCGTCCACCCAAACAGCGGCCCCATTGGGCCGCTACGTCAGCACCACAGGCCAGACCGCTGCCTTGATGGCGACTGCCGGTTACTACGTGCCGGTCACCGGCGCATCGAGCCAGACACCCGCGGCCGAGGGCTACTACGTGGCCACCGAGGGGGCGAGCCTCCAAACCCCGGCTCGCTACAGCTACTTTGCCGGCGCGACGGCCAGCACCGCCGAGCCCCTGGTCAACGACGGGGCTGCCGGCGCCTTGCTCGCCCCCCTGGCTGTGGCGGGTCGCGAGATCCGGTTGCTGCAGTCGCTCAACAGCCAGCGCGGCATCGACAACAACGGCTCGGCGACAGTCCATGTGCCGGCGGGCCAGACACTGCAACTGGGCGGCACCTTCACCGGCGCAGGCGCACTCATCAAGGCCGGCGCAGGCGATCTGGTGCTGCAGACGCGCCCCAGCGGATCCCTGAGCGTTACGGCAGGCTCGGCCCAGGCCCCAGCCGGTGTGGCCGGCAGCGTATCGGTCAGTGCCGCTGGCGTGTTGCAGATCAGCGGCACGGCCGGTGCCCTGAACAACCAGGGCACGGTCAAAGTCGGCTCAAGCGGCCTGACGGTGCAAGGCAGCTTCAGCGCATCGCCCGGCTCGCTCACCGAGCTGAGCCTGACCGGTTCGGGCCCGGGCTTGACGGTGCAGGGCGCAGCCAGCCTGGGCGGCGTGCTCAAGCTGGTCAACCTGACCAGCGCCGCGCTGCAAGCGAGCCCCAGATACAGCCTGATCGCCTTTGCGCTTGCGCCCACCGGACGCTTTGCCACGATCGAGGGCAACGAGCTGGCCGGCTACAGCCTGCTGCCGGTTTACGACAACGCCAGCCTGTCCCTGCAGGTTCAATCGGTCAGTATGACGTCATGGGCCGCCACGCCAGACCAGCGCTCTGCGGCGGCAGCGCTCGAGCAGCAGCGCGCGAGCGCCACCGGCGATTTACGCGATGTGATCAACAACCTGACCACGGGCTCGGTGGCCGACGGCGTGAAGGCCCTTGCACAGATCAACCCGCGCGGCGCGCACGCGCAAGTGCGGGCTCTGGGTTCAGACACGCTGGAGCTGGCCCAGCAGTTTCGCATCGCCTCGGCGGTCTCGAGCATCAAGCCCCCGACCCGCTTGATGGGGCTGCAAGCGGCGGCCCGGCAGGGCACTTCGGCCTGGGCATCGGCATACAACCGACACAGCGAGCTCGACGCCAGCACGGATTCGCCTGCCCGCAGCATCAAGACGACGGGACTGTCCATGGGCGCCCAGGTGGAGCTGGGCGAGGCAGGCCTGAGCGTTGTCGGCGGCAGCGTGAACCGGGTTCGAATCGAAACCGTGGGCCAAGACATGCGTCGCCACGACGACGTCAACCTGCTGACCGTGCACGCGGGCTGGCGCGCCAACTCGCACGAGATCGACGTCTTCGCCGCCGCAGGCAGCGGCAAGTCCCAGCAGTCGCGGCACGTCGAAATGGCGGGCTTGCCCACGCGCACCGCTCAGGCGCAAGGCGACTCTACCCATTACGGCTTGGGCGCCCGCCTGAGCGCGCGCTGGGCCGACCCATCCTGGCAGCCCTTCGTCGGCGCCAGCGCACTGTGGCTGCGCACCGGCGCCATGCAAGAAAGCCAGGCCGACGCCCTGAACCTGTCGGTCCAAGCCCACCGCAGCAGCACGCAGACGCTGGAGCTGGGCCTGAAGTGGCGCTCTGACCCTGCGGCCAGCCAATGGCAAAGCTGGCGCTGGACGGTGGAGCTGGCCGGTCAGTTCAGCCGCGTGCAGTCAGACGATATGGTGCAGCGACTGCAGGGCAGCGCAGCGCCGTTCGTGGCCGCGGGCTACACCCGCAGCGGCTGGGGTGGCAAGGCCATGGCCGGCGGCGTGTGGGCCCTGTCCAAAGGCAGCTCATTGCAGTTTGGCGCCACGCTGCAAAACACGTTGCAGCAAACCAGCCAGGGGCTTGCGGCGTCCTACGCCCGTCAGTGGTGATCGGGTGATCGCGCCGGCGGTGCCATGAGCCTGCACATCGACTCGCCCGAACGGGCCATCGCGCATGCCACCGGCGTGGCCCAGTCTGGCGCGCTAGAAGAAGCGGTGGGGCATTTTCAGCGGGCGCTGCAGCACTTTGGCTACCGCGCCGACCTGCTGACCAATCTGGGCTTGACCCTGGCGCGCCTGGGCCGCTCCGACGAGGCGGTGCACGCGCTGCGCAATGCCTTGCTGCTCGACCCGCGCCTGCGGGAGGCGCATCTCAATCTGGGACTGAGCTTGCTCGGGCAGCGGCGCTTTGAGGAAGCGGCCGGCGTTTTTTCGCAGGCGCTGACCCTCTTTCCCAACGACAGCGGCGCGCTCGATGGGCTGGGGCTGATCGCACACCAGCAAGGCTACCTGCACAAGGCGCAAAGCCACTACGAGCGGGCGGTGGCGGCCGATCCGCACAATGAACAAAGCCGCCTCAATTGGGCCAACAGCCTGCTTGAGAGCCTGCGCGCCGATGAGGGGCTGGCCCTGCTGCGCGAGCTGGCCACAGCCGGTTGCTCGAGCACCATTGCATCGAACTACTTGATGTCCCTGCAGTACAGCGACCGCGTCAGCGCGGCCGAGATCTTGCAAGAGACCCTGCGGGTTCGTGGCCAGCCGGCCGCACCGGACAGCGCGTGGTCGGCCAGCGGCCCCCTGAGCGCAAGGCCCAAGGTGGGCCTGGTCTCCGGTGACTTCAAGGCCCACCCGGTGGGCTGGTTCCTCAAGGGCGTGATTGCCCACCTGGCGCAGGCATTTGAATTGCACGCCTATGCCAACCAGACCCAGGAAGACCAGATCACGGGCGAGCTGCGGCCGCACATGCACCGCTGGCGGGCCATAGCCGGTCTGTCCGATGCGCAGGTCTGCGCGCTGATCCGCCAAGACGGGCTCGATTTGCTGATCGATCTGAGCGGCTACACCGCAGGCCACCGGCTCGATGTGTTTGACCGGCGCGCAGCGCCTCGGCAGGCGAGCTGGCTGGGCTATTTCGGCACCACCGGCGTGAGCCAGATGGACTACATCTTGCTCGATGCCGAGCACGCGCCGCACGATCACCAGCCCCACTTCACCGAGCAGATCGTGCACATCGATCCGATCCGCATGTGCTTTAGCCCACCGCCTTACGCGGGGGCGGTCTCGCCGCCGCCGTGCCAGCGCAACGGCTTGATCACCTTCGGCTCCTTCAACAACACCGCCAAGATCAACGGCACCACCGTGGCCCTGTGGGCCCGGTGCCTCAACGCGGTGCCTGGCAGCCGCATGATCATCAAGTGGAAGTCCCTGGTCGAGCCGGCAACAAAAAATCGCCTGCGCGAGCTGTTTGCCGTCCATGGCATCAACCCGGCCCGGCTGTACTTTCAGTCGGCCAGCGCCCACGACGCCATGCTTGAGGAATACAGCGAAGTCGACATTGCACTGGACACCTTTCCCTTCACCGGCGGCACCACCACCTGCGAGGCCTTGTGGATGGGGGTCCCGGTGGTTACCTGCCGCGGCGATCGCCCGGTCTCGCGCCAAAGCGCGGCCATGCTCGCCGCCGTGGGCCTGGGCCATCTGGCGGCCCACTCGGGCGACGAGTTCGAGGCCATCGCCGTGGGCCTGTGCCAAAACGTGCACGAGCTCGCCGCCTTGCGGCTGGGCATGCGCGAGCGGCTGCTGCAAAGCCCCTTGTTCGATCCGCAGCGCTTTGCGCAGGCCTTCATCCCCGTGCTGTGGGACCTCCTCAAGCGCCCGGTTGGCCCGTAGAATCGGCCCGGTCTCAAAGACTCCAAAGGCTGTCCATGTCCTGGCTCGACAAGCTGCTCCCGCCCAAGATTTCCCCCACCGATCCCACCGAGCGGCGCAGCGTGCCCGAGGGCTTGTGGATCAAGTGCCCGCAATGCGAGACGGTGCTCTACAAAAGCGATCTGGAAAAAAACCAGAACGTGTGCCCGCAGTGCAACCACCACCACCGCATCGGCGCGCGCGCCCGGCTCGATGCCTTCCTCGATGGCGAGGGCCGCTACGAGGTCGGGCAAGAGGTCTTGCCCCTCGATGCACTGAAGTTCAAGGACAGCCGCAAATACCCCGAACGCCTGAAAGAAGCGCTTGAGAACACCGGCGAGACCGACGCCCTGGTGGTCATGGGCGGGGCGGTACACAGCATCGGCGTGGTTGCCGCCTGCTTCGAATTCGATTTCATGGGCGGCTCGATGGGCTCGGTGGTGGGCGAGCGCTTCGTGCGCGGCGTGCACACCGCCATCGAGCAAAAAGTGCCCTTCATCTGCTTTACCGCCACGGGCGGGGCGCGCATGCAAGAGGGGCTGCTGTCGCTCATGCAGATGGCCAAGACCAACGCCGCCCTCACCCGGCTGGCCAAAAAGGGCCTGCCCTATGTGAGCGTGCTCACCGACCCCACCATGGGCGGCGTGAGCGCCGGCTTTGCCTTCATGGGCGATGTGGTGATTGCCGAGCCCAAGGCGCTGATCGGCTTTGCCGGCCCGCGGGTGATCGAGTCGACCGTGCGCGTCAAACTGCCCGAGGGCTTTCAGCGCGCCGAGTTTTTGCAGGAAAAAGGCGCGATCGACTTCATCTGCGACCGGCGCGAGTTGCGCAAGACCGTGGCCACCGCGCTGGCCATGCTGCTGCGCCAGCCGGCCGACGCGGTCGAGTAAGGCGCTGGCCGCGGCCTTTTAGCTGCCGCGGTAGGTCGAATAGCTCCAGGGGCTGACCAGCAGCGGCACGTGGTAGTGCTGCTCCTGGTGGGCCACGCCGAAGTCGAGCGTCACCTGATCGAGGAAGTTGGGCTCGGGCAGCTGCACCCCTTTGGCCCGAAAGTACCCGCTCACATCAAACACCAGCCGGTAGGTGCCCTTGCGCAGGCTGGCGTTGTCGTAGAGCGGCCCGTCCGGGTTGCGGCCGTCGCTGTTGAGCGTCAGGCGCTTGACCAAGGTGGCCTGAGCGCCGTCGGTGGTGTAGAGCGCCACCTGCATGCCGGCAGCCGGGCAACCGTGCATGGTGTCCAGGACATGTGTGCTCAAACCCATGGCGTTTCCTTTAGATTTTGACGGTTTCAACCTGCTGTTCACGCAAGTGTATACAATTTTCCACAAGGTGGCTAACATCGCCTCTTTCCTCAAGCCCTGGCCATGGACGCACCGTCGACCCACACCCACGCCATCGTCGAGGCGCTGACCCGCGCCATCGTCGAGCACCGGCTGCTGCCGGGCGCCAAGCTGGTCGAGCAAAAGCTGGCCGACCACTTTGGCGTCTCGCGCACCCTGGTGCGCCAGGCCCTGTTTCAGCTCTCGCAAAACCGGCTGGTGCGCATGGAGCCCGCGCGCGGTGCCTTTGTGGCCGCCCCCTCGGCCCAGGAAGCGCGCCAGGTGTTCACCGTGCGCCGCATGCTCGAGGCCGAAATGACCCGCGCCTTCATGCGCCAAGTCAATGACGATCAACTCCAGGCCCTGCGCGAGCACATCGCGCTGGAGCGCCAGGCGGTCGAGCGCGAAGACGTGCCGGGGCGCACCGAGCTGCTGGGCGACTTCCATGTGCGCATGGCCGAGCTGATGGGCAACACCGTGCTCGCGCAAATCCTGGGCGAGCTGATCTCCCGCTGCGCCCTCATCACCTTGATGTACCAGTCGCGCCGCCAGGCGCAGCACTCCAGCGACGAACACGAAGGCCTGGTGCAGGCCATGGCCGCGGGCGACACCGAGCAGGCCGTGCGCCTGATGCACGAACACCTGGACCATGTTGAGGCCAGCCTGACCTTCGACCGCAAAGTTCCCACCCACGACATCGCACTGGCCCTGTCCTGAACCTTAGGCCTTGACCCACATGACCGTCTACGACTCCACCGCCGCCTACCCCCGCGACCTCAAAGGCTACGGCCGCCACGTCCCCCACGCCCGCTGGCCCGGCGGCGCCCGCGTGGCCGTGCAGTTCGTGCTCAACTACGAAGAAGGCGGCGAGAACTCGGTCTTGCACGGCGACAAGGCCAGCGAGCAATTCCTCTCGGAAATGTTCAACCCAGCCGCCTTCGAGGCCCGCCACATCAGCATGGAAGGCATTTACGAATACGGCTCGCGCGCCGGCGTCTGGCGCCTGCTGCGCGAGTTTGAAAAGCGCGGCCTGCCGCTGACTGTCTTTGGCGTGGCCACCGCGCTGCAAAAGCACGACGACGTGACCGCCGCCTTCAAAGAGCTGGGCTACGACATCGCCTGCCACGGTCTGAAGTGGATTCACTACCAACACATCGACGAAGCCACCGAGCGTGCGCACATGGCCGAGGCGATGGCGATCATCGAGCAGCTCACCGGCGAGCGACCCCTGGGCTGGTACACCGGCCGCGACAGCCCCAACACCCGCCGCCTGGTCGCCGACTTCGGCGGCTTTGAGTACGACAGCGACTACTACGGCGACGACCTGCCCTTTTGGATGAAGGTGCGCAAGAGCGACGGCAGCGACGCGCCGCAGCTGATCGTGCCCTACACGCTCGACTGCAACGACATGCGCTTTGCACTGCCGCAGGGCTATTCGCACGCCGACCCGTTTTTTCAGTACATGAAGGACACCTTCGACGCGCTGTATGCCGAAGGGGATCCGAGCGGCGACAACGCCCCCAAGATGATGAGCATCGGCATGCACTGCCGCCTACTCGGCCGCCCCGGCCGCATCACCGCACTGCAACGCTTTCTGGACCACATCCAGTCGCACGACAAGGTGTGGGTGGCCCGACGCATCGACATCGCACGGCACTGGAAGGCGATCCACCCTTATGTCGGATGAACCCGATGGATTGCTTCGTTCCTCGCAATGACGACGAGGGCCGCAATGACGCCACGCCCCGTCATTGCGAGGCGCGCAGCGCCGTGGCAATCCACGCCCTCGCACAACGGCCCATGGATTGCTTCGTTCCTCGCAATGACGCAGGAGGGGGTCGCGAGGACGCACCACCCCGTCATTGCGAGGCGCGCAGCGCCGTGGCAATCCACGCCTTCGCACCACGGCCCATGGATTGCTTCGTTCCTCGCAATGACGCAGGAGGGGGTCGCAATGACGCAGGGGGTCGCGAGGACGCACTACCCCGTCACTGCGAGGCGCCACGTTCCTCCCGTCATTGCGAGGCGCGCAGCGCCGTGGCAATCCATGCCCCTGCACAACGGCCCATGGATTGCTTCGTTCCTCGCAATGACGACGAGGGCCGAAATGACGCCACGCCCCGTCATTGCGAGGCGCGGCCTTTAGCCGCGAGGAGCAAAGCGACGTGGCGGGCCGTGGCAATCTCGCGTTCTCACTTCATCAACGTCCACTTCACCCAACCCATCCCATGGCACTGACTCTTGAACAACTCAACCGCGCCAGCGCCGAGCAAGCGGCGCTGATGCTCGATGGCCTTTACGAGCACTCGCCCTGGATTGCCGAGCGGGCGCTGGCCCAGCGGCCGTTCAAGTCGCTGGCGCAGCTCAAGTACGCCATGTGCGACGTGCTGGCACAGGCTGGGCGCCAGGCACAGCTGGGGCTGATCCGTGCCCACCCCGAGCTCGCCGGCAAGGCCATGGTGAGCAAAACGCTGACGGCCGAGTCCACCCACGAGCAGACCCAGGCGGGCCTGACCGACTGCACGCCCGAAGAGTTCGCCAAGATCCAGCAGCTCAACGCCGACTACAACGCCAAATTTGGCTGGCCCTTCATCCTGGCGGTGCGCGGCCCGCGCGGCGTGGGCTTGAACAAGCGGCAGATCATCGAAGCCTTTGAGCGCCGCCTGTACGGCCATCCCGACTTCGAATTGCAAGAGTGCCTGCGCAACATCCACCGCATTGTGGAGATCCGCCTCAATGACAAGTTTGGCGTCGAGCCCACACAAGGCCAGCAGGTCTGGGACTGGCAAGAAGAGCTCAGCCAGCACAGCGACCCGGGCTATGCCGACAAGGGCCAGCTCACCGTCACCTACCTGAGCGACGCCCACCGCGCCTGCGCCCAGCGCATCAGCCAGTGGATGCGCGAGTGCGGCTTTGACGAGGTCTACACCGACGCCGTGGGCAACGTGGTCGGCCGCTACCACCCCGCTACGGGCCGCCCCGAGCTGGCGAGCGCCCCCTCGGGGGGCAGCGATGCACACGCAGCCGGGAGCGTGGGCGCACGTTACCTGATGACGGGCAGCCACTACGACACCGTGCGCAACGGCGGCAAGTACGACGGCCGTCTGGGCATCTTCGTGCCCATGGCCAGCGTGGCCGCGCTGCACCGCCAGGGCCAGCGCCTGCCGGTGGGCATCGAGGTGGTGGCTTTTTCCGAAGAAGAAGGCCAGCGTTACCGGGCCACTTTTTTAGGCTCGGGCGCGCTCATCGGCGACTTCAAGCCGCAGTGGCTCGAACAAAAAGACGCCGACGGCATCACCATGCAACAGGCCATGGCGCACGCCGGCCTGCGCGTGGACGACATCGCAAAAATCCAGCGCGATCCCGCGCACTACCTGGGCTTTGTCGAAGTGCACATTGAGCAAGGCCCGGTGCTCAATGAAGTGAACATCCCGCTGGGCGTGGTCACCTCCATCAACGGCAGCGTGCGCTATCTGTGCGAGGTGATCGGCACGGCCAGCCACGCCGGCACCACGCCCATGGACCGCCGGCGCGATGCCGCCTGCGCCGTGGCCGAGCTCGCACTGTACCTGGAGCAGCGCGCAGCCCAAGACGGCGACTCGGTGGCAACCATCGGGCAGCTGCAAGTGCCCAATGGCTCGATCAACGTGGTGCCCGGGCGCTGCCAGTTCAGCCTGGACCTGCGCGCGCCCACCGACGCGCAGCGCGATGCCCTGGTGCGCGACGTGCTCGAGCAGCTGGGCGCCATCTGCGAGCGCCGCGGCGTGCGCTACAGCACCGAGCTGACCATGAGCGTGGCGGCAGCGCCTAGCGCGCCCGCCTGGCAGGCACGCTGGGAGAGTGCCGTCACCGACCTGGGCGTGCCCCTGTTCAAGCTGCCCAGCGGCGCCGGCCACGACGCCATGAAGCTGCACGAAATCATGCCCCAGGCCATGCTGTTCGTGCGTGGCGAAAATGGCGGCATCAGCCACAACCCGCTCGAATCGACCACCTGCGATGACATGCAGCTGGCCATCGACGCGTTCTCACACCTCCTCCATCAACTCGCAAGGCAAACCGCATGAGCGCCACCCCCAGCTCCTACCAGCAGCTCGACGCCTGGATCGACGCCCACTTCGACGAACAGGTCAAATTTTTGCAAGCGCTGGTGCAGGTGCCCACCGACACCCCACCGGGCAACAACGCGCCGCATGCCCAGCGCACCGCCGAGCTGCTGGGCGCCTTCGGCTACGAGGCCGAGAAGCATGCGGTGCCGCAAGCCGAGGTCACCGCCTGCGGTCTGCAGTCGATCACCAACCTCATCGTGCGGCGCCAGTATGGCCCCGGCCGCACCATTGCACTCAACGCCCATGGCGACGTGGTGCCGCCCGGCGAAGGCTGGACGCACGACCCCTACGGCGCCGAAATCGACAACGGCGCCATGTACGGCCGCGCCACCGCCGTGAGCAAGTGCGACTTCTCCACCTTCACCTTCGCCACCCGGGCGCTCGAATCGCTGGGCCTGCCGCTCAAGGGCGCCGTCGAGCTGCACTTTACCTACGACGAAGAATTCGGCGGCGAAGTCGGCCCCGGCTGGCTGCTCGCCAAAGGCCTGACAAAGCCCGACCTCATGATTGCCGCCGGCTTTAGCTACCAGGTCGTGGTGGCCCACAACGGCTGCCTGCAGCTCGAGGTGACGGTGCACGGCGAGATGTCGCACGCAGCCATACCGGACAGCGGCACCGACGCGCTGCAAGGCGCCCACCACATTCTGAGCGCGCTCTACGCGCTCAACCGCGACTACCTGCAAGTGCGCTCGAGGGTCGAGGGCATCAGCCACCCGTATCTGAACGTGGGCCTCATCAGTGGCGGCACCAACACCAACGTGATTCCGGGCAAGGTGGTGCTCAAGCTCGACCGCCGCATGATCCCCGAAGAAGACCCGGCACAGGTCGAAGCATCGCTGCGCCAGACCATCGAGCAAGCAGCTGCCAGCTTTGCGCCGCCGCGCGGCGGACGCACGCTCAAGGTCGACATCCGCCGCATGCTGCTGGCCCGCGCCATGGTGCCCCTGGCCGGCAACCAGCCGCTGGTCGACGCGATCCAAAAACACGGACAAGACGTGTTCGGCGAGCCCATCGCCGCGGTGGGCACGCCGCTGTACACCGACGTGCGACTTTACGTCGAGCACGGCATCCCCGGCGTGATCTACGGCGCCGGCCCACGCACGGTGCTCGAAAGCCACGCCAAACGCGCCGACGAACGCATCGAACTCGAAGACCTGCGCCGAGCCACCCGCGTGGTTGCGCGCACCCTGCTCGATCTGCTGAGCTGAGCACGAGGATTGCCACGGCCCGCCACGTCCCGCCTCGCAATGACGGAGTGTGGGTGTCACTGCGCCCCTGCCTCGTCATGCGCCCCTGCCCCGTCATTGCGAGGAACGAAGCAATCCACTGCGGCCTTGGCGCAGGCACATGGATTGCCACGGCGCTGCGCGCCTCGCAATGACGGGATCAGGCTGCGCGCCTGGCGATGACGGAGTGTGGGTATCACTGCGGCCCTGACTCGTCATGCGGCCCTGCCTCGTCATGCGCCCCTGCCCCGTCATTGCGAGGAACGAAGCAATCC
>JAIXWZ010000162.1 GCA_027491035.1 Comamonadaceae bacterium
CCCAAGAGCCGCCGGCCCCGCTTGGCGCGCTGGATCCTGACCATCGGCGGGCTGGCCGCCTTGTCGGTGGCCGTCTCCGCCTGGCTGCACGGTGGGCGCTTTGGCGTGAGCAAGCCGGCGACGCAGCAGCCGGTCAAGGACGTGCGCAGCGGCGCGCAAGCGCCAGCCCTCAACCGGGCGGCTGGCCCTCACAACCAGGCGGCGCAAGCTGCGGAGTCCAAGACATGAGCGAGCCCCCTTCCATCATTCGCCACGAAAGCGAGCATTCGGTCAGCGTCACCGAAGGCTCTTTGGTGGCCACCTCCAAGCCGTCGGATCCTGCTGGCCCGGTGGTGCGACAAAACCTCGCGGGCGAAGACCCGAGCGACGCCACCGAGCAGGACGGCGCAGCAGACCTGCCCCCGCCGATCACCGAAGCGGGCGAGCCTGAAGCGGTGATCTTCCAGCGCCGCCAGGATGTGCAGGTCCAGGAGGCGCCGCAGGTGCCCCATGCAGAGCAAGCGTCAGAGGCGCCGGTCTTCGAGCGCCTCGTCGAGGTGCCTGAAGAATCCAAGCATGATCAGCCGGTGCCGGCTGCCGAGGCGGCTTCGGCGATTCAGGCACAAGAGCTCGAGCCGCAAGCGCCCGAGGCGCCGGTCTTCGAGCGTCGCCTTGAGGTGCCCGATGAAGTTGCGCAAGACCTGCCGGTGGCCCCAGCCGCCGCATCGCCGGACTCGCAGGCTCCGGTCTTTGAGCGAAGTCTCCAGGACCACTACGCCGCGGCGCCGCTGCCGGCCGCTCTCGATCCTGCCCAGCAGGACGGGGAATCGGCCGTCGACCGTTTCTTGCGCGAGCGCCGGTTGGTGGAGCAAGCCCAGCAGGGTGAGGAGCCCGACCAGGGCCCCCTTCTTGAGCGCTCCATGCAGGACCGCTTCGTGCCGCTGCCGCCCGCAGCCGAAGGCACTGCCGCGCAAGATGGCCCGGTGTTCCAGCGGGCCATGGCCGATCGGTCGGTGGAGGCGGCGCCGGCTGCGTTCACTGCCGCCGAGCAGGTGATCGCCCAGGCGCCGCGTGAGGGCAGCCGCCAGGCTCCCGCTTTGGAGCCGGTGCCGATGGAGCAGGCGCAGCAGATCATCACCGAGGCCGCGCAGGAGGTGCAGGCCCGCGTCGAACAGGCCATCGGCGCGGCCGATGGGCAGTGGGCCGAGATGGATTTTCCGGCCCGCGTGGTCAAGCTCAAGATGGAAAACGACAAGGTGCGGGCCAAGCTCGATGAGATCGAGCAGATGGCCGATCAACACGCCCAGCAGATGGCCGATCAGCAGGCCCGTTGAGGCCTGCTGTCAATTAACAGGAGTCAAACATGGACAACAACACCAGCCAGGCCGCCGACAAGGCTGCGGCCGATGCAGCCGCTCTGGGCACTGGCAGCGCCGACGGCCAGTCGGTGGCCGACATGAAGGACATGAAACTGGTGGTCATGGACTCGGCCGAACTGGCCACCCGAGCCGCCAGCCTGGCCGCCAACGCCGGTTTAGACCTGCGCAACGCCACCAAGGAGTTGCTGCAGGGCAGCCAGGCCGCGCTGCAAGGCAACAAGAGGCAAAGCAAGGCCTCAATGATCCTGATCGCCGTCGCGGGCAGTCTCATGCTGGTGGCCGGCATCATGTTTGTCATCATGAGCCTGCGCCTTCAGGGGCGAATCGCGCAGCTCGATGAAATGGTGCTGGCCGTGGGCAAGCGCGTGGTCGAAATGGATGCCTCACTTGAGCTGGTGGGCGGCGCGCAAGAGGCCATCAAGACGGTGCTGGCCAAGCAGGCTGAAATGGCGGCGGCGCAGGCCAAGATTGATGTCCGGCTCGAAGAGGTCATTAAAAATGCTCAAGGCGTGCCCGAGCAGACCGCCAAGCAGGTCGAGGCGCGGATCCAGGCCCTGTCCAAGCAGGTCTCGGGTCTGGACGCTCGCTTCGCCGCTCAGTCGGCCGCTACCAACAAGATGGCCGGCCAGGTCCAGTCCATGCAAGGCGCTCTCGGTGATGCCAGCGCCATGAAGCGCGACCTCGAAGCCATGGCCCGCCAGCAGCGCGAGCGTCAAAACAGCGAAGCGGGCCGCGCCGCCCAGGAGGCAGCCGCCGCCCGCGCCCGCGAGAACATGGTCCAGTACCCGCGCAAGTCAACCGACAAACCCTGATCTGGCGTCACCCTCCCCAGTGCAAGCTAGCTCCCCTGTGGGAGCGCCGCCTCGGCGCGATACGGCTTTTGATCGATCGCCCCATCGCGGCGAGGGCGCGGCTCCTACAAATTAGTGGTTCCTGCAGAAAGAAGGGGGGCTGCTGGCAAGCGTGCTCAGCGGTTGGTGTCAAGCTGCAAGGCGGCGGTGAAGGCGTAGCCGACTTTGCGGACGGTCTCGAGCGGCAATTCGCAGCCCAGGTCGGCCTTGACCTTGTTGCGCAGCCTTCGCACCAAAATCTCCATGCGCCTGAAGTCGTAGTTCTGCGGGTCGTGCCCCAGGCTGAGCACCAGCTCTTGTCTGGGCACAACCTGACCGGGCTGGTCGGCCATCTTGAGCAGCAAGACGGCCTCGGAGTGGGTGAGCTTGACGGCCAGCCCCGTGCCGGTGCGCAAGATCCAGTGGGTGCGATCAATGGACCAGCTGGGGCTTGAGGCCGAGCGTGTGCGGCGCATGAGGTTGGCCACCAGTGAGGCCAGCTCTTCGAGCTGTATCGGTTTGACCAGATAGACATCGGCGCCGGCCTTGATGCCCTCGATGCGTTGCTGGGTCTGGCCGCGTGCGGTGGTGATGATCACGCCCTTGCCGCGCAGCTGATCGTTTTGGCTGAGCCATTGCAGGCCGTCGCCATCGGGCAGTCCCAGGTCGAGCACCAGCACGTCCAGCGTGTGGGTGCGCATCCACTGCGCCGCCATGCCCAGGCTGCTCACGCCATCGGCGACAAAGCCTTCCATGTTCAGGAAGGTGACGGTGGCGTCCAGCAGATGCGTCTCGTCTTCAATCACCAGCACGCGGCCGGTTGCTTGTTGTAGGCTGCTCATAACGGTGCGATTTTGCACGCTCAACGCGCGGGCAGCCAGATGCAAAAGCTGCTGCCCTGGCCGCGGGCGCTGTGCAGTTCGAGCTGGCCTTGGTGCATCTGCACGATGCGCCGCACAAAAGCCAGGCCCAGGCCCATGCCGGTCACCGGTCCTTCGGGCTGCACCCGGTAGTAGTCCTCGAAGATCGCCTCGTGATCGCTGGCGTCAATGCCGCAGCCCTGGTCGATCACGGCCACGCCGACCGCGCCAGGGCGGGCGCGCACTTCAATCACCACGGCTTGTCCGGGCTCGGAGTATTTGCAGGCGTTGTCGATCAGGTTGAGCAACGCCACTTCGAGCAGGCTCTCGTCGGCCCAGATGTCGCCCACCGGCTGCGCGATGCGCAGCTCGAGCCGGTGTCCGCTGTGGTAGGCGGTCTGCGCATCGACGAGCTCGCGCAGCCAGGCGGTCAGCGGCAGAAACTGCGGCTCCATCTCCTGCATGGCCTGCTGCAGCCGGTCGCCGCGCATCCAGGTTTCAAACAGCGACAGCAGCCTGGCCGTCGCTCCCTCCATGATCTCCAGGCGTTTTTCGAGCTGGAGCTGACCGAGCTGCGCCTCTTTGCGCAGCAGGCTGATCTGGCTGTCGACAATGCCCAGGGGGTTGCGAAACTCGTGCGAGATGAGTGCGGCAAAGCGCACGTAGCGCTTGAACAGCTGGTTCTGGCCGTCAAGCGCGGCCTCGAGCTGCAGCGTGCGCTCCTGCACTGCTTTTTCGAGCCTTTCTTCTGAGCTCTTGGCGCTGTCGAGCAGTTTTTGCTTGGCCAGCAAGGCGTCTTGCTGGGCCGCTTCGCGCTCGTCGCGCTCGATGTGAATGACATCGGCCAGCGCCAGCGCCAGCAGCAGCATCTCCAGGGTCGAGGCGATCTGCAGGCTGTAGGAGGTCAGCACGTTGGTCGGCAGCACACCGTAGGCGCGCAGGGTCGCGATGGAGGCCCCGGCCCACAGCACCGCCCAGGCCAGCAGGAAAAACCGCGTGCCTTTTTGTCCGCGCCCAAGGGCATTGACACCGGCGACCACCACGGTTGCGCCGGCTGCAAACGTCAGCAGGAAAGTCGCCTGCGCCAGGGCCATCATGGGCACTGCAAGCCACAGGCTGAGCAGCCAGCCCGCAGCGGCCAGCGCGTAGGCCGCAGTCAGGCTCGACAGCGCGATGGCGATGCGTGGCGCCTGCCGCGCAGCCTGCAGAAAGTGCCGGGTGAACAGCATGGCCAGGGCGCCGGCTGCCGTGAGCAGGAAGAACTGCGCAATGCCGTCAAAGTCAGCCTGGCCCGGCCACAGAAACATTTGGCCCAGCCCGTTGCCGGCGAAGATGGCCAGACCAAAGGTGCCCACAAAGAGGCAGTACAGCAAAAAGCGCGCGTCGCGCAGCGAGATGGCCAAAAAGAAGTTGTAGATGCACAGCGCAATCAACCCCCCGTGGTAGAGAAACTGCAGCACCAAGGTGGCCTGCACATGCCGCAAGAACTCCTGCTCGCGCCAAACCACCACCGGCACGGTCAGGCTTTGCGCGCTGGTGACCCGCAGGAAATAGCTGGCCGGTGCCGTTTCAGCAGCCAGCGGGAAGGCAAAAAAGCGGTGCAGATAGGGCCGGCTTGACAGGGGAAGGGCTGCGCCCGTGCGCACCGCATCGCGACCGGGCGCGAAAAAGTCGACTGTGCGCAGCTGAAAATACGGTAACTCCAGCACCCAGTCAGCGCTGGCGCTGTGCGGCAAGTCCAGCTCCACCCGGATCCAGTAGGCTGAATCGGACAGGCCCAGATTGATCGGGCCGCGCTCGGTCGGCCAAGCTTCAAAGCGCTGCGGCTGCGATCGCACCTGGGCTATCGTCAGCTCGCCGGTCGGATCTTCCAGCACGGCCAGCTTCGGCTGCGCCGCAGATGCAGCTGGAGCGGCCGCCCCCAGTCCAATCAGCCAGATCAGGCAGGTCAGGCAGGTCAGAAGTGCCGAGGTCAATCGCATGGATGGGGGCAGGTCAAGGCCATCGAGCCGAGCGCTTGGGGCGGCCAGACGGGGTGTTTGCAGGACCCGCGCATTATGGTGGCAGGGCCGAACCCGGTGTTTTGGGGCCTGGCCAGGGGGCCTGGCCGGGTACGATCCGAGGGTCTTGTTTTGATGATGCGGGTCGATGGCCCGATATTGACGATGCCCCCTTCACTCACCGCTGCTGCAGCCCAGAGCTTTAACGCCGCCAACGCGGCCCACCGCGGCGGGCGCTGGCAAGAGGCCCTGGCCGACTTTGAGGCGGCGCTCGGTCACGATGCCAGCCTGGCGCAAGCCCACCTGGGCCGGGCCCGCTGCCTGGTGCAACTGGGCCAGACCATGGCTGCGCGCGAAGCCTTTGCCGCCTGCCTGCGGCTGGAGCCGCGCAACTTCAGCGCCTGGCTGGAGGCGGGTCACCTGTGCCGGCAAATGGGCGAGCTGCAGCAGGCTGCCGGTGCTTACCAGCGGGCGATCGACACCGCGCCCGAGCGGTTTGAGGCCTATCTGTCCATGGCCCGTGTGCTGCCCCTGCTGGGGCAGGCCGAGCTTGCCGACCAGGCCTTTGCCCAGGCGCTGCAGCGCCTGTCGCACAGCGAGCCGGCGGCCGAGCGCGCCCGCAAGCTCGCCGATGCGGCGCAGCGCATGGGCCAGTACCGGCTCGAGCAGGGCGATGCCAGCGGCGCGGTGCGCGCCTTGCAGTCGGGCTTGCAGGCGCTGGCCGCCAGAGACAGCCCAAGCCAGGTGCAAGGCGAGGGCGCCGAGCGCCAGGAGTTGCGCGCGAGCTTGCGCATCGACTTGGGCGATGCCCTGTGGCGCCTGGGCCAGCGCGATCCGGCAATGGCCGCTTTGACGGCCGCATCGGCGGCCACCGAAGAGGCCACGCTGGCGCGACTGGGCGCCCTGAGTTTTCGGCTCAACCTGTGGCAAGAGGCCATCGAGGTGCTGCGCCGCAACGTCGAGCTGCATCCGAGCAGCGCCAACGCCCTGTGGAACCTGGCCCACCTGCTGGCCGAGTGCTGGAAGATGGAGCAAGCCGAGCAGGTGCTCGCGCAGGCCGAGGCGCTGGCGCCCATGCCGGGCGCGCAGAGCATGCGCGCCTCAATGGCCGGTCGCCGCGGCGACGCCGATACGGCCCTGGCCATCTACCGCGAGCTGACGGCCGCGCCGGGCGGGCAGCAGTTCGCATCGAGCGCAGCCATGAGCTCGCTCTACAGCGACCGCCTGACGGCGCAAGAGGTGGCCCAGTTGCATCGCAGCTTGTTTGCGCCGCTGGGCGCGGGCGCGCGGTCGCGCGAGAGTTTTGTGCGCGAGCCGCTGGACGGGCGTCGGCTTCGGCTCGGTGTGGTCACGGCCGATTTCCATCACCAGCATCCGGTCAACATCTTCATGCAGCCGGTGCTGCGCGAAATCGATCGCAGCCGCTTTGAGGTGTTTGTGTATTTCACCGGGGTCAGCTACGACGAGCAGACCCGGCTGGCGCAGCGCCGCGTCGAGCACTGGGAGGAGGTGACCTCGCTCAACGATGTGCAACTGGCCAAGCGCATCGACGCCGACCGCATCGATGTGCTGCTCGATCTGGCCGGCCACACCGGCCAGCAGCGCATGTCGCTCTTTGGCAGGCGGGCCGCACCGGTGCAAGCGACCTATCTGGGCTACCCGGGCTCGACCGGCGTGCCCAATATGGACTGGATGATTGGCGACGAGCGGGTCACGCCTGAGGCCGACGACGCGCTGTGCTCCGAGCGCGTGGCACGCTTGAGCGGCGTGGTGTTTTGCTTTGCGCCCGAGACCGACTATCCCGAGCCCGACTGGAGCGAGCCGAAGTTTTTGCAGCGTCCCCTGACCTTTGGCTCCTTCAACAACGTGCCCAAGCTCACGCCGCGCACGCTGTCGCTATGGGCCCAGGTGCTCCAAGCCGTGCCCGATTCGCGCCTGGTGCTCAAGGCGCCCAGCTTTGGCGATGCCACGGCGGTCGCGGCGTTCAGCGAGCGCTTGATGGCCCTGGGTGTGGATCTGGGCCGGGTGGAGTTTCGGGGGCCGGTGGGGCTGGACCTCATGATGGCCGAGTACGCCGACATCGACATCGCCCTCGACAGCGTGCCCTACAACGGCGGCACCACCAGCTTGCAAGCCCTGTGGATGGGCGTGCCAGTGGTGACCTTGCACGGCGCCCACTTTGTCTCGCGCATGGGCGCAAGCTTCATGACGGCGGCGGGCCTGCCCGCTTGGGTGGCCGACACCGACGCGGCCTACGTCTCAATCGCCGCATCCATGGCCCGAGACCGCGCCGCCTTGCTTGCGCTCAAACGCGGCCTGCGCCAGCGGCTCAAGGCACATCCGGCCTGGGACCCGGCAGCCCATACCCGCCAGATGGAGCAAGCCATCGAACAGATGGCCCGCAGCAGCGCCGTGGCCATCTAAGTTTTTGCGTTGAGGCCCGATGGATTGCTTCGTTCCTCGCAATGACGGGGCGGGGGCGCAGTGACGGGGCGGGGTGCAATGACGCTTGCTTCGTCATTGCGAGGCGCGCAGCGCCGTGGCAATCCATGTGCCTTTGCCACGGCCGCAATGGATTGCTTCGTTCCTCGCAATGACGGGGCGAGGGCGCAGTGACGGAGCCGGGGGCGCAGTGACCATCCCTTCCGTCATTGCGAGGCGCGCAGCGCCGTGGCAATCCATGTCGTTGTGCACCGGCCGATGGATTGCTTCGTTCCTCGCAATGACGGGGCGGGGGTGCAATGACCGGGCGGGGACGCTATGGCCGGATTGGCAAAAGCGGGCC
>JAIXWZ010000052.1 GCA_027491035.1 Comamonadaceae bacterium
CCCAGGCCTCAGCGCGGGTGCGCCGCCACCCATTCGGGCACCGGCGTGAGCAGACTTTGGCCTTCGATGCCGGCACGGATGTTGGCAAACGCCAGATCGGCCATGGCTTGACGGGTCTGTGTGGTGGCGCTGGCCATGTGCGGCGTGAGCACCACCTGAGGCATCGTCCACAGTGCCTCGGGCACACGCGGCTCGTCGGCAAACACATCGAGCCCGGCGCCGGCAATGGTGCCTTTTTGCAGCGCCTCGATCAGCGCCTGCTCATCGACCACGCTGCCGCGCGCGACATTGATCAAAAACCCGCTGGGCCCGAGCGCTTGCAGCACCTGCGCGTTGATCAGGTGACGCGTGGCCGCGCCGCCGGGCGTGATGACCACTAGAAAATCGGACTCGCGCGCCAGCGCAGTGGCATCGGCCACATGGCGGTAAGGCAGGTCGGCTTTGACGGTGCGTGTGGTGTAGGCAATCGACATGCCAAAAGCCTGCGCCCGGCGGGCAATTGCTTGACCGATGCGGCCCATGCCGACGATGCCCATGCGCGCGCCCGAGACCTTGCGGCCCAGCGCCAGCGGTCCTTGTGGCCAGCGGCCAGCGCGCACGAATTGGTCGGCCAGCGCGATTTGGCGGCCCACGGCGAGGACCAGCCCCATGGCCAGATCGGCGACGTCGTCGCTCAGCACCCCGGGCGTGTGCGTCACGGGCAGGCCCAGCTCGACGGCGGTGGCCACATCGACGCCGTCGTAGCCCACGCCGAAGACCGACACCACTTTGGCCTGCGGCAGCTGGCGCAGCAAGCTGCCGGGCACGATGGCCTCGCCGGTGGCCGCCACCGCGACGATGCGCGGGGCCAGCGCCGCGAAAGCCTGCGGATCAGTTTGGTGGGTGCGGTCATGCACCGTGTAGAGGCTGTCGAGCGCCTGGCGGAAAAAGGGATGCAGCGGGGCGGCCGCCAGCACATCGGGTTTGGACAATACAAGACTCCCGCCGATCATTTGGACACAGCCGTCCAAGACACCGGCATTAAAAACAAAACCCGCGGGCCATCTGTGCCGCCATCGACTGGCCGGCGCAGGTCACGCGGGCAGGCAGCAAAGTGCGTCCGCCGCGCTCGCGGGGCTTCGGACCGCTCTATCCTAGTGGCCCTTGCCCATAGCGATCGTGAGGACTAACCCTTGCCCGAGCTGCGGCCCGAAGCCCCAGCCCCACGTCTTAGCCCCACGCCTCAGCCCCACGTTTTAGCCCCACGCCTCAGCCCTGGGCGGGGCGCAGCACGTTGATCAGCGGCTGGCCCTGGGCCAGCCGCATGATGTTGTCGGCCAGCGTCTGCTGGCGCCGGTGCACCGTGCCCTCGGTCCAGCCCGACATGTGCGGCGTCATCACCAGGTTGTCCAGGCTGGCAAAGTCCAGGCGCGAGGGCGCACACTGTGCCCGCGCGGGGTCCGGGTACTGGTACCAGGTGTCGATCACGGCGCCACCGATGCGCCGTTGTTTGAGGGCATCGAAGAGGGCCTGCTCGTCGATGACGGGCCCGCGGCCCACGTTGATCAGCACCGCCTGGGCGCGCATCGCCGACAGGGCCTGTGCATCGATCAGGCCGCGCGTGCCCTCGGTCAGCGGCAGGGTCACCACCAAGGCATCGGCCGCGGCCATGAATTCATGCAGCTGGTCCAGCGGCCAGAGGCGGTCGACGGCCGGGTCGGTGATGGCGCTGCGGTTGCAGGCGTGCACCCGCATGCCGAAGGCCTTGGCACGCTGGGCCAGGGTGCGGCCGATGTGCCCCAATCCGATCACGCCCAGGGTCTGGGCGCCCAGCTCGGTGCGCAGGGCGCCTGCCGAGCCGGCCCAATAGGTCCAGCGCTGCGCGCGCAGATCCGCGTCGGCCCGCGCCAGGGGCACATGGCGCATCAGCAGGGCCGCCATCACGTACTCGGCAATTGCATCCTCGTGGCCAAAGCAGTTGCACAAGCTGCTGGCAGCCGGCAGCACACTGGGATCGATCGCGTCGACGCCAGCGGCCGGCGCATGGTAGAGGCGCAGCTTGCTCGGTTTGGGCATGTGCGCATTGAGGCGAATGCCCACGATCACATCGGCTTGCTCGAACTGTTCGCGCTCGCCCTGGCCTTGCAGCGCATCGCTGAGCTGCACGATGCGGTGCCCGTTGCCGATGAAGGACTCGAAACCGGCGCGAAACTGGCTCGCGTTTTGCCCGTGAAAGGCAATGTTCAGGCGCTCATGGGCCATGGGGTGTCCTTGTGAAGAGGTGTGGCGTCGGTGTCGGGCCAGGGGTCTGGCGGCGGCTTGGCTGTGGATTTAGCGCGGCTGCGATTGGCTCTCGATGAGCTCGATCACGGCGCTGATGTCCTGCTCGGCCATGCCCTGTGCGATCGCCTGTTCAAAGTAAGGCACGGCGGCCGAAAACAGCGGTGTGGCGCAACCGAGCTCGCGGGCCATCTGCTGGCCCAGCTCCAGGTATTTGGCCAGCGTCGTGAAGGGGCCGGGTGCGGGCGAGAACTTGCGCTGGGCCATCATCGGCGCGCGAATGGCAAACATGGTCGAGCTGCCGGCGCCCTGGGCGATCACCTGCGCCACCTTCATCGGCTCGAAGCCGGCGCGTGCGCCCAGATTCATCGCCTCGGCCGCCGCCAGGGTGTGGATGGTCAGCAGGTAGTTGGCGATCAGCTTCATCGACACCGCCGAGCCATAGGCGCCCAGGTGAAAGTGGTGTTCGGTGATCGCCTTGAGCAAAGGCTCGCATTGCTGGTAGAGCGCCTCGTCGCCGCCGATGTAGAGCGCCGCCCGACGCGCGCTGACCATGGGCGGCGAGCCGCTGACCTCGGCCTCGAGCAGGCGTGCGCCCCGCTCGGCCAGGCGCTGGCCCTGGGCCAGCTTGAACTGGCGGCTGTAGGTGCCCAGCTCCACCACGATCTGGCCGGGCTTGAGATGGGCCAGAACGCCCGATTCGCCCTCAAGCGCCTGCAACTGCGCCGACTCGCTGGGCAGGCACAGCAACAGCACCTCGCAGGCGCGGGTGACTTCGGCGGCATCGGCCAGCTGGCGCCCGCCGGCTTGGACAAAGGCGCTTGCCGGTGACCGGCGATGTCCGAACACCGGGTGGCCGGCCTGCAAAAGGTTGAGGGCCACGGGCAGACCGAGCTGGCCGATGCCGATGATGCCGATGGCCGGCAGGGATTGCGTCATGGGTTTCCTTGGACTGAGGCCGCATCGGGCCAATGGCGTGATTTTGCGGCATTTGCGCGCCGGTTTTGGGTCATGGGCTTTGCGCGAGGTCGGCCCCCTGCTTGCTTTCTCGCGGGGCCTCTTTGTCCCCCACACGACATGCTGCAGCCGGGCTCGCTTGTGAGCCTGCCGGCGATGCGCCACAGTGAAGTCCTTGCACCGGTTGCGATCGGCCGGTGCTTCCACTCCATCTGCCTGCCATCTGCAAGTCATCTGCCAGCCATGAGCGACCTCTTTGACTATGTGATCGTCGGCTCCGGTCCGGCCGGGTCGGTGCTGGCCAAACGCCTGAGCCAAGACCGCGCCAGCGTCTGCGTGCTCGAAGCGGGCGTGCCCGACCGCCATCCCTATGTGCGCATTCCAGCGGGTTTCGTCAAGACTCTGTACAAGCCCGGCTTCATGTGGTCGTTTACCAGCGAGCCGCTGCCCGGTGCTGCTGGGCGCCGCATACGTTTGCCGCAAGGCAAGATCGTCGGCGGCTCGAGCTCGGTCAACGGGCTGGCCTATTCGCGCGGCCAGGCGGCCGATTTCGACGATTGGGCCACTTGGGGCAACACCGGCTGGGCCTACCGCGATGTGTTGCCCTACTTCATGCGGTCGGAGCGCCGTCTTGACCCCGCTGATACGAACTTCCGCGGCTTGGCGGGCGAGTTGCCGGTCAGCAACCCGGACTGGCCCAGCGTCCTGTGCGAGGCCTTTATGGCCGGGGCCGTGCAGCAAGGCATCTTGCGCAACCCGGACTACAACGCGGCAAGCCAGGAGGGCGTGGGCTACTTTCAGCGCACCATCGAAGGCGGCCGTCGGGTCAGCTGCGCCGATGCCTTTCTCCATCCGGCTGTGCGCAGCGGCTTCGTCGACTTGCGCCTGCATGCCCAGGCCGACGCCGTGCTGCTCGAAGGCAGGCGGGCCGTGGGCGTGTCTTACCTGCAGCACGGCCAGCGGCACCAGGTCAAGGCTCGGCGGGAGGTGCTGCTGTGCGCGGGCACCGTCAACAGCCCCAAGCTGTTGCAGCTCTCTGGCATTGGGCCGGCTGCCTTGCTGCAAGAGCTCGGTATCGAAGTGCGCCACCGGCTGCCGGGTGTTGGCGAGAACTTGCGTGACCACTACACCGTGCGCATGGTCGCGCGAGCCCGCGGCGCGCCGACCATCAACGAGCGCTCTCGTGGTTGGCCGCTGGCCATTGAGGTGATGCGCTGGCTCACCGGGCGCCCCAGCATCTTGGCGCTGAGCCCTTCGCTGGTCCATGTGTTCTGGAAGTCCCGGCCTGAGCTCAGCCGCGGCGATTTGCAGGTGCTGTTCACCCCGGCGAGCTACGCCGAGGGCAAAAACTATGTGCTCGAAGGCCTGCCGGGCATGAGCTGCGGGGCGCGTCAGCAGCGCCCTTTTAGCGCCGGCCATGTGCGCGTGTGCTCGCGCGATCCGCAGGTCGACCCCCTGGTGCAGCCCAATTACCTGAGCGACGAGCGTGACCCACCGGTCTTGCTCGCGGCGCTGCGGCTTGCGCGGCGCCTGCTGGGCAGTCAGGCCATGGCGCCCTATTTGCAGGCCGAGACCTTGCCGGGGCCTGAGGTGCAAAGCGATGACGAGTGGCTGGACTTTGCCCGTCGCCGCGGCTCGACGGCCTACCACTTGGTGGGCACTTGCAAGATGGGCCCCGATGACGACCGCCTGGCGGTGGTCGATCCGCAGCTGCGGGTGCGCGGGGTCGAGCAGCTGCGCGTGGTCGATGCATCGGTGATGCCGCAGGTGCCCTCGGCCAACACACTGGCGGCCACCTTGATGGTGGCTGAAAGGGCGGCCGATCTGATCCGCGGGCGCGCCCTCTGAGCCCCGTTCTGGCACCGTCGTAGCGCCTTTTGAGTGACGTCTCGCCTGAGCCGAGGCTCAGGCCAGCCTTCAGCCGCGCACAATACAGGGGCTGTCGGTGAGGGCAGCCAAACGATCAGGAGCACACCATGGACTATCGCAAGCTGGGCCGATCGGGCCTGAAGGTCTCCCCCCTTTGCCTGGGCACGATGATGTTCGGCGGCCCAACCGCCAAGCCGCAGGCGCTGAGCATCCTGGCCCGCGCAGCGGAGCAGGGCGTTAACTTCCTGGACACCGCCGATGCCTATAACGCTGGCCGATCGGAGGAAATCATGGGTGGTTTTCTGGTCGGTCAGCGTCAGCGCTGGGTGGTGGCCAGCAAGGTGGCCTTACCGCTCGACCCCCAGGCTGGCGTCAACGAGAGGGGCTTGTCGCGCCGCTGGATCATGCAGGCGGTCGAGGCGAGCTTGCGGCGGCTGGGCACCGACTACATCGACATCTACTACCTGCACAAGGAGGACCCGGACACGCCGCTGGACGAGACGGTGCGCGCCATGGGCGATCTGGTGGCGCAGGGCAAGGTGCGCTACTTTGGCCTGTCCAACTACCGCAGTTGGCGGGTGGCCGAAATTTGCCGCCTGTGCGATCAGCTGGGCATCGACCGTCCGGTGGTCAGTTCACCGTACTACAACGCGCTCAATCGCATGCCTGAGGTCGAGCATCTGCCTGCCTGCCACTATTTCGGTCTCGGTGTGGTGCCCTACAGCCCCGTGGCCCGCGGCGTGCTCACGGGCAAGTACCCCGTGGACCAAGCGCCGCCTGCGGGCAGCCGGGCCGATCGCAAGGACCCGCGCATGATGCAGTCCGAGTGGCGCATCGAGTCGCTCGAGATCGCCCAGCGCATCAAGTCCCATGCCCTTGAGCGTGGCGTCACGTCGCTGCAATTTGCGCTGGCCTGGGTCCTCAATAACCGCCTGGTCAGCTCAGTCATTGGCGGGCCGCGCACGCTCGAGCAGTGGGATGAGTACCTCGGTGGCGTCAACTACCGGTTCACCGCGCAGGACGAGGCCCTGATCGATACCCTGGTTGCGCCGGGGCACCCCTCGACGCCCGGCTACAACGATCCGGCCTATCCGCTCGAGGGCCGGCTGCCGCGATCGCCTGCGGCCTGATCTGCGCGCGGCGCCGGGTGGGCGGTGCTGCTCTGCTGGCCCGCGCTGGCTTGCCGGCCCGGCGTTTTTTTAATATAGTTAGGCGCCTAAACAATTTGACAGCCGCTTGCCGGAGCCTGCGCCATGATGACACCCGAAGAAAACGACCTGCTGTGCCGTGTGCAGGGCGATGCGCCCATGGGGCGCCTGATGCGCCAGCACTGGCTGCCGGTGTGCCTGATCGAGGAGGTACCCGAGCCCGACTGCGCGCCGGTGCGCGCGCGCGTGCTCGGCGAGAGCCTGGTGGTGTTTCGTGACACGGCTGGCGAGGTCGGTGTGCTCGAAGAGTCTTGCCCGCACCGGCGCGTCTCGCTGGTCTATGGCCGCAACGAAGAGGGCGGCCTGCGCTGCCTCTACCACGGCTGGAAGATGGACGTCAAAGGCCGCGTGATCGAGATGGTGTCCGAGCCGGCCGCCAGCTGCCTGGCCGCCAAGGTCCAGCACAAGGCCTATCCGGTGCGCGAATGGGGTGGTTTCGTGTGGGCCTGGTTTGGCAGCGTGGAGCAGGTGGCCGAGTTTGTGCCCCCGCCGTGGGCGCCGACCAAGGACACGCGGGTGACGATCGCCAAGGCCATCGTGCCGTGCAACTGGGCGCAGATTCTTGAAGGCGCGATCGATTCGGCGCACAGCTCGAGCCTGCATTCGTCCGACATGGTGCCCGCCCGCGTGGCCGGCGCCGAGGCCACGGCCAACAACTGGCTGCGCCCTTCGACCGACAAAGCGCCGCGCATGCAGGTGCAGCGCGGCGCCTATGGCTTTCGCTATGCGGCCATTCGCCGACCGATCCAAAATGCGGCCACCCACGAATACGTGCGCTCGACCGTGTTTGTGGCACCGATCACGGTGCTGGTGCCACCCAACAACCTGTACAACGTGGCCAATGTCAACGTGCCCATCGATGACACGAACACGGCCTTTTATTTCATTGCCTGGGGCCATCCGTCACAGACGCCCGAGACCGAGACCTGGCGCAAATTTCTGCGCCAGACCGTGGGGATCGACCTCGACGCCTACTACCGGCCGCTGCGCAGCGACGACAACCGCTTCTGGCAGGACCGCCAGGCGATGAAGGCGGGCAATTTCACCGGTATCACTGGCTTTCCCAACCAGGACATCGCGATGTGGGTGACGATGGGCCCGATCGCCGACCGCAGCTGCGATCGGCTCGGAGCCAGCGACATGGCGGTGGTCGAGTTTCGCAAGCAGATGCTCGAGGCGGTGCGCGCCGTCATGCAGGGCGCGCCGGCCATTGGTACCGCAGAGCAGGCCATTCCAGCATCGGTGGTGGCCTA
>JAIXWZ010000045.1 GCA_027491035.1 Comamonadaceae bacterium
GAGGCGGCGGCCAGCTGCGGGCTGCCCAAGGTCGACACCAGCAGCGTCACCAGCACACCGGTGAGCAGGAAGAGCGCGCACCAGCCCAGGGCGTAGACGGTGAAGGCGCCCTTGTTCTTCCAGCAGGCCATGGCGCTGAAAAACAGGCTCTTGGCCGGCGCCACGTCGTGCCAGTGCACCAGCGCCGGCGCGTGCCAGAACAGCACCGACATCGGCGCGTAGACGAGCAAGGCCACCCACATGGCCGTCTGGAAATCCGGATCGTTGACCACCTCGGCATCGAGCCGGCCGCCAAACAGGTACAGCTGCGCAAAATCGCCGCCGTCAAACAGGGCAGAGATGCCCAACATGATCAAAAAAGCGGCTGCGTAGGCGCCGCCGAGCACCATCATGGCGTGCATGCGCTGGCGGCCGGCGCGAAAGGCGGTGGCCAAGATGGCGGGCATGGGAAATTTGCCATGCTCGGCCTCCTTGGAGGCGGCCATCAGCCCCAGGGTGGCCGCCGGCAGCAGCGCCAGTGCCAGCAGCGAGCCGATCAGTGGGATCAGGCTGGCCAGCGAGAGCACCGCCATGAACATGAAAAACAGGCCCGACATGGCCAGCGGTTGCCGAAAAAACAGGCGCACGCCTTGGCCGATCCAGCGCAGGCCGGTTTTGGCGGGGACCAAATGGAGTCTCATGGCAGGGCTCTCAGGCAGGCACCAGATCGAGCGGCAAGGGCTGCTCGACGCTTTGGCGCAGGACTCGCTCGAAGTGGCTGGGGTCATGGGGCTTGAGCACCGAAGCCTGGCGCGGCAGGTGGTAGTCCCACAGGCGCGAGGTCCAAAAGCGCAGCGCGCCGGCGCGCTGCATGGCCGGCAGCAAACGCCGCTCCTGCACGCTCAAGGGGCGCACCGCGTGATAGGCCGCCACCAGGGCGTGGGCGCGATCGGGGTCTTGCACGCCGGTGGCCAGCTCGATGCACCAGTCGTTAAGACAAACGGCCAGATCGAACAGGTAGCTGTCGCAGCCGGCAAAGTAAAAGTCAAACAGGCCGCACAAGCGCGCCTCTTGTCCCTGGCCCAGGAACATCACGTTGTCGCGAAACAGGTCGGCGTGGACTGGGCCGCGCGGCAAGCTGCGGTAGGCGGGCTGGGCCGCGATGTGGTTCTGGTAGGCGAGCTCCCCGCCAATGAGCGCCTGTTGCGCATCGTCCAGGTAGGGCAGGACCACTGGCACGGTGTCGTTCCACCAGGCCAGACCGCGCAGGTTGGGCTGGCGCATCTCGAAATCGCCCCCGGCCAGGTGCATGCGCGCCAGCATCTCGCCCAGGGCGCTGCAGTGGTGAGCTTGGGGCATGAGCTCACTGGCGCCCTGGAGGCGGTTGACCACCGCGGCGGGCTTGTCCTTGAGGCGGTGCAAGATGGGCCCGCTGCTGCTGTGGCCCTTGCGGGTCTGCGGCGCGGCTTGCGGATCGGGCACCGGAATGCCGCGCCCGGCCAGGTGCTTCATGAGGTGCAGGTAGAACGGCAGCTGCTCGAAGCTCAGGCGCTCGAAGATCGTCAGCACCCACTGGCCCTGGTCGGTGTCGGCAAAGTAGTTGGTGTTTTCGATGCCGCCGGCGCAGCCCTGCAGCGATTGCAGCTGTCCCAGGCCGAGCTGGCCCAGCAAGTGTGCAGCCTCCTCGAACGAGACCTCGGTAAAGACGGCCATGCGGGTCGGGGTGTCGAGAACGTGGGGAAGGGCGGGGAGGGGTCAGAAGGGCAGGAAATTCCAGACCCGTGCACCGCCGAGGCCCGATCCGCCCCGGGCATCGGCCGGCCGCACCTCGTAGGCGGGCACGTCGAGCTTGGGTTGCACGACGATGCTGCGCGTCTGCCCGCCCACGCGCAGCTCGTCGATGCGGCTGCCGGCGTCTTCGGTGCGGATGCGCTCGATGGTCTGGTTGCTGCGGCCCGGCTCGATCGCTGGATCCTGGGCGCGGGCTGCGGCAGGAGCGGCCGCAGGGGCGCCCGGTGCCACGGCCTGGGCCAGCGCCGCCGGGGCCAGGCTTGCACCGAGCAGGAGCAAACCGATGGCAAGGGATGGGGTGGAAGGCATATCGCCATTGTAGGTCGGCCAGCGGCGCCCCACGGCGCGGCCCGCGCCTTGCCTGACAATGCGTCCATGAGCCAGAACATGAGCCCCAAAACCCTGCTGCTGGTCGACGGGTCCAGCTATTTGTACCGCGCGTTTCATGCCATGCCCGATCTGCGTGCCGTGCCGGGTGATCCGGGCAGTGCGGCCACTGGCGCGATTCGCGGCATGATCAACATGATGCACAAGCTGCGCAAGGATGTGCACGCTGACTACGCCGCCTGCGTGTTCGACGCCAAGGGGCCGACCTTTCGCGATGCGATCTATCCGCAGTACAAGGCCCAGCGCGCGCCCATGCCCGATGATCTGCGCAGCCAAATCGAGCCGATCCACGAGGTCGTGCGCCTGCTGGGCTGGCCGGTGCTCGAGGTGGCCGGCGTCGAAGCCGATGATGTGCTGGGCACGCTCGCCCGCCATGCCAGCGAGCAGGGCGTGGAGGTGGTGATCTCCAGCGGCGACAAAGACCTGTCGCAGCTGGTCAATGCGCACATCACCATCATCGATACCCTCAACGACAAGCGCCGCGATGTCGCCGGCGTGCAGGCCGAGTTTGGCGTGCCGCCCGAGCGCATGGTCGATTTTCAGACCCTGGTGGGCGATGCGGTGGACAACGTGCCGGGCGTGCCCAAGGTCGGGCCCAAGACGGCGGCCAAATGGCTGCAGGAGTACGGCTCGCTCGATGCGCTGATTGCGCGCGCCGATGAGATCAAGGGCGCGACCGGGGAGAACCTGCGCGCAGCGCTGCACTGGCTGCCCACGGCCCGCCAGCTGCTGACCATCAAGACCGATTGCGACTTGACGGCGCAGCTGCCCGACCTGCCCGCGCTCGACGCGCTGCATCTGGCCCAGCAAGAGGCCAGCGGCTTGCACGCTTTTTACGAGCGCTATGGTTTTAAATCGCTGGCTCGCTCGGTGCAGGGCGGGGCCGAGCCGGGCGCAGCGCCAGCGCCGGGCCCAGCTGCAGCTCAGCAGGAGGCCCCGGCAGCGGCGCGGCCGCTCGACTATGGGGTGGTGCTGGACTGGCCCGCCTTCGAGGCGCTGCTCGAGAGTCTGTGGGCGGCCGATCTGGTGGCCCTTGACACCGAAACCGATTCGCTCGACGCCATGCAGGCCCGCGTGGTCGGGCTGAGCCTGAGCACCGCGCCCGGGCAGGCCCGCTACCTTCCCCTGGCCCACGACTATCCGGGCGCGCCCGATCAGCTGCCACTGGGCGAGGTGCTCGAGCGGCTGCGCCCCTGGCTTGAAGACGCCAGTCGCGCCAAGCTCGGTCAGCACATCAAGTACGACCGCCATGTGCTGGCCAACCACGGCATCGAGGTGCGCGGCTACTGCCACGACAGCATGCTGCAAAGCTACGTGCTCGAAGCGCACAAACCCCACGGGCTGAGCAGCCTGGCCCAGCGCCACCTCGGGCGCAGCGGCATCAGCTACGAGGACCTGTGCGGCAAGGGGGCTTCGCAGATCAAGTTTGGCCAGGTCGACATTGCGCGGGCGGCTGAGTATTCCTGCGAGGACGCCGACCAATGCTTGGAGGTGCACCGCATCTTGTGGCCGCAGATCGAGGCCGACGAGCGCTTGCGCTTTGTCTACGAGCTCGAAATCCAATGCAGCGAGGCGCTGTACCGCATCGAGCGCAATGGCGTGCTGATCGACGCGCCGACCCTGGCGCGGCAAAGTGCCGAGCTCGGCGCGCGCATCGTCGAGCTCGAGGGCCAAGCCCATGCGCTGGCCGGTCAGCCGTTCAATTTGGCCAGCCCCAAACAGATCGGCGAGATTTTTTTCGACAAGCTGGGTCTGCCGGTGGTCAAGAAGACCGCCACCGGCGCGCCGAGCACCGACGAGGAGGTGCTCGAAAAGCTGGCCGAAGACTACCCGCTGCCGGCCAAGATCCTGGAGCACCGCAGCCTGTCCAAGCTCAAGGGCACTTACACCGACAAGCTGGCGCAGATGGCCCATCCGCGCACGGGCCGCGTCCACACCCACTACGCGCAGGCGGTGGCGGTGACCGGCCGGCTCTCAAGCAACGAGCCCAACCTGCAAAACATTCCGATCCGCACGGCCGAAGGCCGGCGGGTGCGCGAGGCCTTCATCGCCCCGCCCGGCTGCCTGATCGCCAGCGCCGACTACTCGCAAATCGAGCTGCGCATCATGGCCCACCTGAGCGAAGACGAGGCCCTGCTGGGCGCTTTCAGCCAGGGGCTCGATGTGCACCGCGCCACTGCCGCCGAGGTCTTTGGCGTGCCGCTCGAGCAGGTCAGCAGCGAGCAGCGCCGCTATGCCAAGGTGATCAATTTTGGGCTCATTTACGGCATGAGCAGTTTCGGCCTGGCCAAGAATCTGGGCATTGAGACCAAGGCGGCAGCGGCCTACATCGACCGCTACTTTCAGCGCTATCCCGGCGTCAAACGCTACATGGACGACACCCGTCTGATGGCCAAGAGCCAGGGCTATGTGCAGACCGTGTTTGGCCGGCGCCTGTACCTGCCCGAGATCAATTCGCCCAACGGGCCGCGCCGCGGCGCGGCCGAACGCGCGGCGATCAATGCGCCGATGCAGGGCACGGCCGCTGACCTGATCAAGCTGAGCATGGTGCAGGTGCAGCGCGCCCTTGACGAGGGCCGGCTGCAGACCCGGGTGATCATGCAGGTGCACGACGAGCTGGTGTTTGAGTTGCCCCAGTCTGAGCTCGACTGGGTGCGCGCCGAGGTGCCGCGCCTGATGGCCGGCGTGGCTCGCCTGCGTGTGCCTCTGCTGGCCGAGGTGGGCTTTGGCCCCAATTGGGAACAGGCCCACTGAGGGGAGCAGGCCCACTGAGGCCCGTTGGCGCCGCAATAACCCTGTGGCGCAGTCAGCGCGCCTTCTTCCTATGATGGCGGGCTTGTTGTTTTCAGCCCCCCAAGGAGACTTTCATGCTCACCCAAGATTTGATTGGCGACAGCCAGGCTTTGCTCGACAGCCATGAGCCCAAGAGCGGCGCGTCGCGGCGCACCGCCATCAAGGCCGCACTTGGCGTGGGCTACGCCGCAGCGGCCGCCCCCATCATGGCGCAAACGGCCATCAAGACCTCATCGGAGGGCTTGCGCACGGGCGAGGTGAGCTTTGAGGTGGCTGGCTTCAAGGTGCCGGCCTACTTTGCCGCACCCGCGGGCAAGACCGATTTGCCGGTGGTGCTGGTGGTGCACGAGATTTTTGGCGTGCACGAATACATTGCCGATACCGCCCGGCGCTTTGCCCGCGCCGGCTTCATGGCCGTGGCGCCCGAGCTGTTTGCCCGGCAGGGCGATCCGAGCGCCTACGGTGAAATCGCCAAGCTGCAGGCCGAAATCGTCAGCAAGGTACCCGATGCGCAGGTGATGGCCGACCTCGACGGGGCCATCCAGTGGGCCGCCGCCAACGGCGGCAGCGCCCAGAAGGTGGGCATCACCGGTTTTTGCTGGGGCGGGCGCGTCGTCTGGCTCTACGCGCAGCAGCGCCCGATCCGCGCCGGTGTGGCCTGGTACGGCCGGCTCGTGGGCAACAGCACGCCCAACACGCCCAGCCATCCGGTGCAGGGCGCAGCGGCGATGCAGGCCCCGGTGCTCGGGCTCTACGGCGCGGCCGATACCGGCATTCCGGTGGCCACCGTCGATCAGATGAAGGCTGCTTTGGCCGACGCGGCGGGCAAGGGCAACAATGCGGCCCGCCAATCGAGCTTTGTGGTCTACCCGGATGCGCCCCATGCCTTTCATGCCGACTACCGTGCCACCTTCCGCAAGGAGCCGGCCGAGGACGGATTTCGCCGCGCGCTCGAGTGGTTTCGCAGCCACGGCCTGAGCTGAAAGCCGGGGGCTTGACAGCCTTGGGATAATGCAGCAAGGGGCGCGGGCATCGCGCCTATCGGTCCGGCGCTGGCTGCTGCCGGGTTTTTTGTTGCCCTGAGGATTGCTTGCTCCCGTGATGACCCTGACTGCCATCATCCTGGCCACGCTGGCTGCCGGCATCGGCAGCGTCTGGCTTGCCGCCCTGCTGGGCTTTGGCCTGCTTGCGCGCTACACCCAGCACATGCTCAGCCTGGCCGCCGGCGCCTTGCTGGCCACCTCCTTCATGCTGCTGCTGCCCGAGGCCTTCGAGTCGGACGTGGAGCCGCAGCTGTTGTTCGGCACGGTGCTGGCTTTTTTGATTTTCTTTTTCCTGCTGGACAAGGCCGAGCTTTGGCACCACGGGCACGAGCACCATCACGAGCACCATCACGAGCACGCGCAGGGTCACGGGCATGATCGTGGGCCTGGGGCACACCACGCTGCCCCTGGCGATCGACCGTTGGGTTCGGGCGGCTGGGCGGTATTGGCCGGCGACAGCCTGCACTGCTTTGCTGACGGCGTGCTGATCGCCTCGGCCTTTGTCGCTGACATGGGCTTGGGCGGGCTGGCGGCCATGGCCGTGCTGCTCCATGAGGTGCCACACCACATGGGTGACTTGGCCGTGGTTCGCGCCACCAGCCACAACCGCCGCGCTGCCATCATCAAGGTGTCAATGGCCGGCTCGGTGACCGCGCTCGGTGGCGTGGTCGGTTTTTTCCTGGTCGACCAGTTGCATGACCATCTGCCGTACTTCCTGGTCGTCGCAGCCAGCAGCTTCATGTACGTCGCGCTGGCCGATCTGATTCCGCAGCTGCAGAAAAAGCTCAACCTGCGAGAAATTGGCGCCCAGCTGTTCTGGCTCGCCCTGGGGCTGGCGCTGGTGAGCATTGCCGCGCACATCGCCCACAGCGGCCACGCGCACTGAGCCTTCCGCGGCCCCCCTTCCTGTAGGAGCCGCGCCCTCGCGGCGATGGGACCTTGGATCAAGCGTGCAGCTTGTTTGAGGCCCCATCGCGCCGAGGGCGGCGCTCCTACAGGTCGCTGCGATGCCGCGGTCACGGCTCGTGCGAGGGCGGTACAGGGGCGATGGGGTGCGTACCGACAGCGGCGCGCGAAATTGACCGGCGGGGTGGCGATGACCCGCGGCGCAAGATGGCTTTCGGCGGCGTGAGCGGGGTTGTTTCGGGGATGCCGGACGGCTCAGGTGCCGACGCCATTTTTGTCCGACCGTGAAAAGGAAAATCAAATGACACGCATCAGCTATCGACGCGCCGCCGTGGCGCTGGCCGGCTTGGCCTTGGTCATCGCTGTGGCGCCCGCGCGGGCGCAAAGCGACGGCTCTTCATCGGCCTCGCCTTTACCGTTGACGAGCAAGACCACGTCCTTGACTTCGGGTGACCGCACCTTCTTGTTGCAGGCAGCGGCCGATGAGCTCTTCGAGTTCGAAATGAACCGCCTGGCCATGGAGAGAACCACGGCCGATGACCTCAAGGCCTATGCGACCAAGATGGTGGCCCAGCACACCGAGGTGCAGCAGCAGTTGGGCGCGTTGGCGCAGGCCAAGGGATTGGTTCTACCCAACACGCTGGGCATGCTGCGCCAGCGCGAACTCGATCGCTTGCAGGCCCTGAGCGGCGAAGAGTTTGACCGGGAGTATTTCCAGCGCGTGGGCCTGCGGGCGCACCGGCAAAACATCAAGCTGTTTCGCGACGCCAGCCGGCTGGCGCGCGATCCCGATGTTCGCTCCTGGGCCAGCAAGATGGCGCCAGCCCACGAGCAGCACCTGGCCGAGGCGCGCTCCTTGCCTTCGGCGCGTTGGCTGACCCACACGCCTTACGACCCCGGTAACTTCCAGGGCGGCATGTAAGTGGGCAGGCCCTGCGCGTTCGGCCTCAGCCTTTGGACACCGGACGCGCCGGGTCGCTGCACCACTGGCTCCAGCTGCCGGCAAACAGCGGCGCGCGGCCCAGGCCGGCGATTTCCATCGCCAGCAGGTTGACGTTGGCGCTGACGCCGCTGCCGCACTGGTGCACCACGCTGGCCGGATCGCATGGGCCAAGCAAGGCCTGGAATTCCTGGCGCAGTTGTTCGGCTGGCTTGAAGCGCCCGTCGGGCAGCATGTTCAGGCCCAGCGGGCGGTTGAGCGCACCTGGGATATGTCCTGCCACCGGGTCGAGCGGCTCGACCTCGCCGCGGTAGCGCGCCTGGGCGCGCGCGTCGATCAGGGTCTGGCCGGGCTGCCCCAGACCCTGCGCGACTTGATCGACCGTCAGCAGGCGTGCCTTTGATGCCGTGGGCTTGAAGGGCGGGTCGGCCGGGACAGCCGCCGGCCCCGCGCCGCTGTCGACCGCGCCTCCTGCGCCCTGCCAGGCGGCCAGGCCGCCATCGAGCACTGCCACGGCTTCATGCCCCACCCACTTGAGCATCCACCACAGCCGGCCGCAAAATCCGCTGTTTTGGCGGTCGTAGACCACCACCTGTGTTTGGGCATTCACGCCGACGGCGGTGAGCCACTGGGCAAAGCGCTCGGGTGTGGGCAGCGGGTGACGGCCGCCGCTGGCCGTCGCAGCGCCGGCTCGCTTGTCGCTCAGTGCGGTGTCGAGATCGGCGTAGTGCGCCCCGCAGATGTGCACGGTTTCATACTGCTCGCGGCCGGCCTTGGGCTGCGTGAGCTCGTAGCTGCAGTCAAAGACCTGCAAGGCGTGGCCCTGCTGCATGAGTTGACGCAGCTCGTCAGCGGTGATCAGTGTGGTGTACACGGGGGCTCCTCAGGGGTCGCAGGTTGGGGGCGCTCTTGGGCTCGCGCAAGATGGTGGCTAGCACGCCGCTGGCGGTGATGAGCACCATGCCCAGCCAGCCGATGAGTGGGATCTGGTCGCCAAACAGCAGCAGGCTGTAGAAGGCGCCGAAAACGATGCCACTGTACTGCAGGTTGGCCACCACCAAGGTAGCGCCTTGCCGGTAGGCGCGGGTCATGCACCACTGTCCGATGGTGGCCAGCACCCCCATGGGCACCAACCACAGCGCAGCCATCGTGTTCAGGCTGGAGAAGTCGAGTGCGGCGCTGGCCAGGCCGCCAAAGAGTGCGCAGGCCAGTCCGAAGAAAAGCACCGTGCGCTCGTCGGGCTCGCCCATGCGGCCCAGCGTGGTCACCTGCAAATAGGCCAGCGCCGACAGCAGACCCGACACCAGGCCGATCAAGCCGGCAAGCAGCTGCTGCTGCTCCAGCGTCGGCCGCAGAACCATGACCACGCCAACAAAGCCGGCCAGCACCGCCAGCATCAGCGGGGCCTGCTGCGGCGCGCGTGACCGGCCCAGCAGCCATTGGCTGCCGACGAGGAATGCGCCCACCCAGACGCTGCTCATGTAGTTGAGGGTGATGGCGGTGGCCAGCGGCAAGCCGGCAATGGCCACAAACCAGGCCGTCAGCGCAACCACGCCGGTGACGCTGCGCCAGGCATGGGCTGCTGGCACCTGGGTGCGCCAGGTCAGAGCGCGCAGGCGCAAGGCGGCGGCCATGATGAGCGCGCTGATGATGCCGCGGTAGAACACCAGCTCGGCGGCGTGGAAGTGCTCGCTGGCGTACTTGACGCACACGCCCATGGTGGCAAAGGCCAGGGAGCCCAGCAGCATCCACAGCGCCCCCCGTGAGGAGACGCCCAGCGCGGTGGCGCTCAAATGCTCTGGGTGGTCTTGGTGGCGCCCATTTCGCGCCGATACCACTCGTGAAAGTGCTGCATGCCGTCTTCCATGGGGCTCTGGTAGGGGCCGAACTCGTCGTCGCCGCGCTCGAGCAGGGCCAGGCGGCCGGCGTCCATGCGCTGCGCGATCTCGTCGTCTTCGACGCAGGTTTCCATGTAAGCGGCCTGCTGCGCCTCGACGAACTCGCGCTCGAAGGCGCAAATCTCTTCGGGGTAGTAAAACTCGATCAAGTTGAGCGTCTTGTTGGGCCCCTGCGGATGCAAGCTGCTGACCACCAGCACATGCGGGTACCACTCGACCATGATGTGCGGATAGCAGGTCAGCCAGATCGCGCCGTACTTGGGCGGCTCGCCGCTGCGGTACTGCAGCACCACATCGTGCCACTTCTTGTAGACGTCGGTGCCGGGCTTGCCCAGCTTGTCGGACACGCCCACGGTCTGCACCGAGTAGTGCTGGCCCAGCTGCCAGCGCAGGTCGTCGCAGGTGACGAAATTGCCCAGCCCTGGGTGAAACGGCCCGACGTGGTAGTCCTCGAGGTAGACCTCGATGAAGGTTTTCCAGTTGTAGTTGCACTCGTGCAGCTGGACCCGATCGAGCTGGTAGCCGGCAAAGTCCAGATCGGCCTGCGCGGTCATGCCGGCCAGATCGGCTGCCACGTCCCGGCCGTTGTCCTCAAAAATCAGACCGTTCCAGCGGGTGGTTTTGTAGCGGTTGAGGTTTAGGCACGGGTCGGTTTGAAAATGCGGCGCGCCGATGAGTTCGCCCCGGGTGTCATAGGTCCAGCGGTGCAGCGGGCAGACGATGTTGCTGCCGGTGTTGCCCCGTCCCTTGAGCATCACCGCCTGGCGGTGGCGGCAGACATTGGAGATCAGCTCGATGCCCGCTGCATTGCGCACCAGAGCGCGGCCTTCGGACTCTTGCGGCAGAGCGTAGAAGTCACCGAGTTCGGGCACTGCCAGCTCGTGGCCCAGGTACCGCGGTCCGCGGGCAAACAGCTTTTGCCGCTCGCGCTCGTACAAGGACGGATCGAAGTAGCTGCTGACGGGCAGCTGGCTGGTCGCTTGCAACAGGCGTAGGCTCAGGTCGGACATGGCGTGTGTGGGTTCACCCCGTCAAATGGAGGTCTGGGGTGCGCCCGGGCAACCGTCGACTCCAGCAGCTCGGTGTGCAAGCTGCGGGACCTGGGATTCTACCCCCCGGCGTCGGGTCAGGGCATTCCCGGGTTTGGGGCAATTTCAGACATTTTGTTGCGTTAAGTGACACCTTGGGGTGTCAGGCGCTTGGGTGCGACGCTCCGATGAGCCTAGAATGCCCGACAGATCGACTCCGGTATTGTTTTGCCCATGCCCACAACCCGCGACAGCGCAGACCCCATCGCTGACAGTTACGAGACCGCCTTGCAGGAACTCGAGCAACTGGTGGCGCGTTTGGAGGGGGGGCAATTGCCGCTCGACCAGTTGCTGGGCAGTTACCAACGGGGCGCCCAATTGCTGGCTTTTTGCCGCGACAAACTTGCGGCCGTCGAAAACCAGGTCAAGCTGCTAGAAAGTGGCGAACTCAAGACCTGGTCTGCCGACTGAGCCGGCGCAAGTGAGAGGACCTGTCTTGACCGCTGCGCCCAACGCCTGCCTTGCCCACTTCGACCTGGGTCGATGGATGAACCAGTGCCTGGGCCGCGTCGAGTCGGCGCTCGAGCGCTGGGTCGGTCCGGCTGGCAGTTTGCCGCCCTCGCTGGCCGAGCCGATGCGCTATGCGGTGCTCGACGGCGGCAAGCGGCTGCGGCCCTTGCTGGTGCTGGCCGCCTGTGAGGCGGTTGAGGGCCACTCGGCCGCTGCCTTGCGCGCAGCCTGCGCGGTCGAACTCATCCATGCCTACTCGCTGGTGCACGATGACATGCCCTGCATGGACAACGATGTGCTGCGCCGGGGCAAGCCCACGGTGCATGTGCAGTTTGGCCAGGCCAGCGCCATGCTGGCCGGCGACGCCTTGCAGGCCCTGGCCTTCGAGCTGCTCACGCCCGAGGTCGCCGAAGTGGCGGCGCCGCTCCAGGCCCAGCTGTGCCGCATGCTCGCGCGCGCCGCCGGTGGCCAGGGCATGGCCGGCGGCCAGGCCATCGACTTGGCCCATGTGGGCCAGCGCATTGATGCGCAGCAGCTGCACGAGATGCATCGGCTCAAGACCGGCGCGCTGCTGCTGGCCAGTGTGCAGATGGGAGCCGTCTGCGGTCAGCCCGATGCCCAGGCCATGGCCGCGCTGAGCGAGTACGGCCGCACGGTCGGCCTGGCTTTTCAGGTGGTGGACGATATTTTGGACGTCACAGCCGACTCTCATACTCTGGGCAAGACGGCCGGCAAGGATGCCGCGCAAGACAAGCCCACCTTTGTCTCGCTCATGGGTTTGCGCGAATCGCAAAACTATGCGCAGGAGCTGCTGTCGCAGGCGCAGGCCAGCTTGCGCCACAGTGGTTTGTCTGAGACCCGGGCGCTGCAAGCCCTGGCCGACAAGTTGGTCAATCGCGCCTTTTGAGGCCGGCCCTTGCATTTCGAGGAGCACCGCATGCATGCCTTGCTTGAATCCATCCACAGCCCGGCCGATGTGCGCCGGCTCGGGCGCGCCGACCTGCCTGAGCTGGCGCAGCAGTTGCGCGCCTATTTGCTTGAGAGCGTCGCGCGAACTGGCGGCCACCTGAGCTCCAATCTGGGGACGGTCGAGCTGACGGTGGCGCTGCACTATGTGTTCAACACCCCGCACGATCGGCTGGTGTGGGACGTGGGCCACCAGACCTATCCCCACAAGATCCTGACGGGCCGGCGCGAGCGCATGTCCAGCCTGCGCCAGCTCGGGGGCCTGTCGGGCTTTCCCAGGCGCGAGGAGAGTGAGTACGACACTTTCGGGACGGCCCACTCGTCGACGTCGATCTCGGCGGCTCTGGGCATGGCGCTGGCGGCCAAGCAAAAAGGCGAGGAGCGCCGTGCTGTGGCCATCATTGGCGACGGCGCGATGAGTGCGGGCATGGCGTTTGAGGCGCTCAACAACGCGGGCGTGGCCGACTGCAATGTGCTGGTGGTGCTCAACGACAACGACATGAGCATCAGCCCGCCCGTCGGCGCGCTCAACCGCTACCTGGCCCAGCTCATGAGCGGGCAGTTTTATGCGGCCGCCAAGAACATGGGCAAGCAGATGCTCAAGGCGGCCCCACCCCTGTTCGAGCTGGCCAAGCGCCTGGAGTCGCATGCCAAGGGCATGGTGGTGCCGGCCACTTTGTTCGAGAACTTCGGTTTCAACTACATCGGCCCGATCGACGGCCATGACCTCGACTCCCTGATCCCGACCCTCGAGAACATCCGCCAGCTCAAAGGCCCGCAGTTTTTGCATGTGGTGACCAAAAAGGGCCAGGGCTACAAGCTGGCCGAGGCCGACCCCATCGCCTACCACGGACCGGGCAAATTCGATCCGGCGGTGGGCCTGACCAAGAGCAGCGCGCCGGCCAAGCCCACCTTCACCCAGGTGTTTGGCCGCTGGCTGTGTGACATGGCCGAGCACGATATGCGTCTGGTGGGCATCACGCCGGCCATGCGCGAGGGCTCGGGCATGGTCGAGTTTCACCAGCGCTTTCCCGGGCGCTACCACGACGTGGGCATCGCCGAGCAGCATGCGGTCACTTTTGCCGCCGGCCTGGCCTGTGAGGGGCTCAAGCCGGTGGTGGCGATTTACTCCACGTTTTTGCAGCGCGGCTACGACCAGCTCATTCACGACGTGGCATTGCAAAACCTGCCGGTGGTCTTTGCGCTCGATCGCGCCGGCTTGGTTGGCGCTGATGGGGCCACGCATGCGGGCGCCTACGACATCGCTTACATCCGCTGCATTCCCAATATGGCGCTGGCCTGCCCGGCCGATGAAAACGAATGCCGCAAGCTGTTGACCACAGCTTATGAGCAAAACCACCCGGTGGCGGTGCGCTACCCGCGCGGTGCCGGCGCTGGCGTGGCCATCGAGCCTGGGCTGCAGGCCTTGCCCTACGGCAAGGGCGAGCTTGCCTTGGCCGGCTCGGGTGTGGCGATCTTGGCCTTCGGCACCTTGCTCTACCCGGCCCTGGAGGCCGCCCGCAAGCTCGGCGCGACGGTGGTCAATATGCGCTGGGCCAAACCCATTGACACGGCTTTGCTGCTAGAGGTCGCGGCCTCGCATCAGGGCTTGGTCACGCTCGAAGAGGGCGCGATCATGGGCGGTGCCGGAAGCGCTGTGGGCGAGGCCTTGGCTCAGGCCGGCGTGGCCGTGCCGCTGCTGCAACTGGGCCTGCGCGACGAGTTCATCGAGCATGGCGATCCGGCCCTGCTGCTGGCCGCCCAGGGCCTCGACGCCGCCGGCATTGAGGCCTCGGTGCGCGCGCGCTTTGGCGATCTGCTCGGCCAGGGGCTGGGCAAGCCAGGCCTGAAGTCCGTGGCCTGATGCGCCGCGGGGCAGGTGGCCTGAGGCGATGACCGGTCCCTTGCCGGCCCGTTTGCCCGATCACAGCGACAGCGCGCGCTGGCTCGACACGCCGCTCATCCGCCAGGCCGGCCCCGAGGTCTTGTCGTTGGCGCTCATGAATGCGCGCAACCACACCCTGGCTCTGCTCGAACCGTTTGAACAGGCCATGGCTGCCGGCTGGCGCGCCCAGCCGCATCCGGCCTTGCCCGCGCCGCAGTGGTTGGTCGGTCGCATCGGCTGGTTTCAGGAGCGCTGGATCTTGCGCAACCTTCAGCGCAGCCGCGGGGCCGCCTGTGATCCGGCGGCGATCCGGCTGGCACCGCTGCGCCCGCAAGCCGACTTGTGGTGGCAGGCCGAGCCGCCGGCCGGTGTGCAGATGACCTGCCCCATCGATTTTGAGCCATTGCGCGGCGATCTGCTGCAAATTCTGGAGAGCACGCTCGACTTGCTGGCTGGCGCGGCGCACAGTGACGAGGCGCTTTATTTTTACCGGCTGGCCCTGCACCACGAGGACGTGCGGGCCGAGCAATTGGTGCAGATCATGCAGGCTCAGGGGCTGCCGATTGAGCGCCGCTGGCGCGAGCGCTGGAGCGCGCCGGCGCTGACCGCGCGCGAGCCGCTGTGGCTGCCGGCCAGTCGGGCCGAGCTGGGCAGCAGCGGGCCTGGGTTTGCGTTTGACAACGAGCAGCCTGCGCACCGGCTCGATGTGCCTGAGTTTGAAATCGACGCGCAGCCCGTGTGCTGGGCCCAGTACCTGGAGTTCGTCGACGATGGCGGCTACGACCGGCAGGAGCTGTGGGCGCCCGGCGGCTGGGACTGGTTGCAGGCGCTGGCCCAGGGCGAGGGCCGGCGCGCGCCCCGTCACGTCGAGCAGATCGGCGTGGCCAGCGGCGCCGTGATGCAAACCCGCTTTGGCCAGCCCACCCGTATGGCGGCGCAGCAGCCGGTGATGCATGTCAGCTGGTGGGAGGCCGACGCCTGGTGCCGCTGGGCGGGTCGGCGGTTGCCGCTGGAGCCCGAATGGGAGTTGGCGGCCAGCGCGGCCAGCTCGCGCGGCTTTCGCTGGGGCGATGTGTGGGAATGGACGGCCAGCCGCTTTGCACCCTACGAGGGCTTTGTCAGCGGACCCGACGCCAGCCACACGCTCGACGGTTTGGGTCGCACCCGGGTGCTGCGCGGTGGCTCGCGCGTGAGCGCCTCGCGTCTGAAGTCGCCGCGCTTGCGCCACTTCGCTGCGCCCGAGCGCGACGACCTGTTCTGCGGCTTTCGCTCCTGCGCGGTCTGAGCCGGGCCCGTCATGACGTCATTGCACGAGAGTTTGCTGCTCGCTGTGGGCCTGATTGCAGGGCTGGACGCGCAGCTTGCCGCCATCGTGCTGCGCTCGCTGGCCGTCAGCGGCCTGGCCTGTCTGCTCGCTTGCGCCTTGGGCCTGCTGCTCGGTGCCTGGCTTGCGGTGAGCCGATTTGCCGGCCGTGCGGCCCTGCTGGCGCTGCTCAACACCCTCTTGGCGCTGCCTTCGGTGGTGGTCGGGCTGATCGTCTATCTCATGCTTTCGCGCTCAGGGCCGCTGGGTTTTTTGGGTTGGCTGTTTTCTTTCAAGGCCATGGTGCTGGCGCAGACGCTGCTGGTGCTGCCGGTGGTGGTGGCGCTGACGCGCCAGTTGGTCGAAGACGCCGATGCCGACCATGGCGAGGCCCTGCGCTCCATGGGCGCCGGCCCTTTTTGGCGTGGTCTGATCCTGCTGTGGGACGAGCGCCATGCGCTGGCCACGGCCGTGTTGACCAGCTTCGGCCGTGCGATCTCTGAGGTCGGGGCGGTGATGGTGGTGGGCGGCAATATCGAGGGTTTTACCCGCGTCATGACCACCGCCATCGCGCTCGAAACCAGCAAGGGCGACCTGCCGCTGGCGCTGGCCCTGGGCTTGGTGCTGCTGATGGTGGTGCTCGTGCTCAATGTGCTGCTCGCTGTGCTGGCACGTTGGCGCCGCCGTCTTGATGGACGGGCGTCGTCGTCTGCCAGTCCCCATGCTTGGGCCCAGGCAGGCCCCAGATGAGTCCGATGCTGTTTGAGTTGGACCAGGTCGGTGTGCGTTTCGGCGCGGCCTGGGCGCTGCGCGATTGCACGCTGCGCATTGAGGCGGGCGAGTCCGTCGCCCTGGTGGGCGGGAACGGCAGCGGCAAGAGCACCTTGCTGCGCTGCCTGCACGGCTTGCAAGAGGTCAGCGCCGGGCGCATGGCGCGCGCACCGGTGCCCCAGGCGATGGTGTTTCAGCGCCCCTTTGTGCTGCGCAGCAGCGCGCGCAGCAATATTGCGCTGGCGCTGTGGCTGCGCGGTGTGCCCTGGCGCCAGGGCCTCGAGCGAGCCGCTGCCGCCCTTGAGCGGGTGGGTCTGGCCCAGCAGGCCAGGTGCAACGCGCGCACGCTCTCGGGCGGCCAGCAGCAGCGCCTGGCGCTGGCACGCGCCTGGGCGCTGCAGGCGCAGGTGCTGCTGCTCGACGAGCCCACCGCGGCCCTGGATCCGGCCGGCAAGCGCGAGGTCGAACACTTGATGGCGCAGTTCGCCCAAGCCGGCATGACGCTGATTTTTGCCAGTCACAATCTCGGCCAGGTCAAGCGCTTGGCCGATCGGGTGCTCTACCTCGAAGAGGGCCGCTTGCAGGTCGATTGGCCTGCGCAGCGTTTTTTCAGCGATCGGCTGCCCGATGGGGCGGCAGCTTTTCTCAAAGGGGAGTCGGTTTGAAACGCTTGTGGTGGGCTTTTGTGTGCGCCTGGATCGCGCTGCCAGCGGCGCTGGCTCAGGTTCCGGCCATCGTGCTGGCCTCGACCACCTCGACCGAGCAGTCGGGTTTGTTTGCCCACCTGTTGCCCCAGTTTCAGCGGGCCACAGGCATTGCGGTCAAGGTGGTGGCGGTGGGCTCGGGCCAGGCCATTGACATGGCCCGTCGGGGCGACGCCGATGTGCTGCTGGCCCATGATCCGCCGGCCGAAGAGCGGCTGGTGGCCGAGGGTTTTGCGCTGCGGCGCATGCCGGTGATGTACAACGACTTCGTGCTGATTGGGCCGGCGGCCGACCCGGCACGCGCGCGCGGCAGCGACATCGTGCAGGCCTTGCGGCAGGTTCGCGATCAGCGCGCCCTGTTTGTCTCGCGCGGCGACCGCAGCGGCACCCATGCGGCCGAGCTGCGTTTTTGGCAGCAGGCCCAGGTCGACGTTGCTGCGCTGGCCGCCTACCGGGCCTGCGGCTGCGGCATGGGTCCGGCGCTCAATATGGCCGCCAGCTTGGACGCTTACACACTGGCCGATCGCGGTACCTGGCTGGCTTTTGGCAACCGGGCCGCTCTGGCCCTGCTGGTCGAGGGCGACCGGCGCTTGTTCAATCCCTACGGGGTGATGGCGGTCAATCCGGCCAAGCATCCGCATGTCAAGCATGCGCAGGCGCAGCAGTTTGTCGACTGGATCACCGGGGCGGCCGGTCAGGCTGCGATCGCTGCTTTTCGCATGGGCGGGCAGCCCCTGTTTTTTCCCAACGCGGCCCCCGTCCCCAACGTCTCTAAAAGCCCCTGAGCGGTCGGCTGATTCTGGCTATCCCCGCCTCAAGCCGGGGTTGGTGGCGGTGCTTCTAAAATTGGGGCTCCATGACGCTTGCCCGCTTGTTCGAACGCTTCAAAGGCCTGGCCCTGTGCCTGAGCCTGTTGGCTTTGTGCTCGGCGCTCATGGCGCCGGCATCGGCGCTGGCGCAGGAGGCAGGGTCGGGCAAGTGGTCGGGGCTGTGCGCCGCCGCAGTGCCCGACTCGCACGGCCAAGCCGACGACGACGACCACTGCGGCTTGTGCCTGTTGCCCGCTCTGGCCTTAACGGGGCTCGATCGCACACCGACCCCGCTGGCCGATTCAGCGGCCGATCCGCAGCGCTTGCCCCGCTCGCTGCGGCCGGTGCAGCAGTCGGCGCCGCCTTCGATTCGCGGCCCGCCCCACACGCTCTGAAGCGCTCGCGCGGCTTGCCTCGCGCCGGCGTCTGAATTTGACTCGCGTGCGTCGGGCGCTGCTCGCCCGCTCGCGTTGATCCCTGGGCCAACCCGCCGGCCCGCCTTTTCAGAGCTTACCCATGAAATTTGTTTTTTCTCCCTTGCTGGCGCTTGCCTTGTTGGGTGCGCCATCGGCCTTTGCACACATCACCTTGGAGCACCAGACCGCTCACGCGGGCAGCTATTACAAAGCCAACTTCAAGGTCGGTCACGGCTGCGGCTCCTCGCCGATTCGGCAAATCGTGGTGCAGATCCCGGTCGGTGTGCAAGGCGCCAAGCCCATGCCCAAGCCGGGCTGGGACCTGCTGATCGAACGGGCCCCATTGGCCCAGCCCTATACGGATCACGGCCGTCGGGTCACCGAGGATGTGGTGCGCATCAGCTGGAGCGCCAAAACGCCAGCCGACCACTTGCTCAACGAGCACTACGACGAATTCGCGCTGCACGCCAAGTTGCCGGCTCAGCCTGGCCCGCTGTACTGGTCTGTCAGTCAGATTTGTGTGGACGGCCGCATCGATTGGAGCCAAACGCCTGCGGCTGGACAGACCTTGCGCCAACTCAAGACTCCGGCTGCCTTGCTCGACCTGCTGCCCGCTGCCGGTGGCGCGAGCCACGCCCATTGATTGAACCGAATTTTTACGGGAGTGTTTTGATGACTGTTTTTAAAGTGAAGATGGCAATGCTTGCCGCTGGGGCCCTGGTGGCTTTGAATGCCATGGCGCAAGCGCCTGCCGTGAAGATCGATACGCCCTGGGCCCGCGCCACCGTGCCGGGTCAAAAGGGCACGGGCGCCTTTATGACGCTGACGGCCCAGCAGAGCCTGCGCTTGGTGGGCGTGGCCTCGCCGGTGGCCGGCGTGGCCGAAATCCATGAAATGAAGATGGAGGGCGATGTGATGCGCATGCGGGCCATCGCAGCCCTTGACCTGCCCGCCGGCAAGAGCGTTGCCCTGCGCCCGGGTGGCTACCACCTGATGCTCATGGACCTCAAGCAGCCCCTGGTCAAAGATACGCAGGTTCCGGTGACGCTGCGCTTTGCCGACGCCCAGGGCAAAACCAGCGAGATGCAACTGAGTCTGCCGATCGCCCTGACGGCTCCGGCCGGTGCCCCCAAGGCAGCGGCCGGGCATGGGGCCCACAAGCACCACTGACGCGGCTGACGGGCCCGCAGCACCCGGGCCCTGACCGGTTCAGTCCCTTATGATCTTCGAATGCCGGAGTTTGTCATCCTCGGCACTCAAAGAAGGGGTGCGTGTTCATGTCTGGTTTTCGAGCGTTGTTGGCCCCGGTGCTGGCCTGCGTGGTTTTTGGGGCCGCCTCAGCCGCGACTGCCCAAGCCTGGAGGGATGCGCCGGCCTATGACAAAAAGCACGCCGCCAATGTCCTTGACCGCAGCGTGTTTTTCCTGCCCCTCTTTGGATCGGTCTACCGGGCAAAGTTCGAGGTCATGCTCAAGGAAATTCCTGGGCTGCGAGGCATCGTGATTCACAACCACGGCTGCGGGGGGCAGTGGGGGTGGGAGACGCATGTGTCGCAGTTTTTCTATCGGGAGGGATTTGCGGTGGTCACCCCCGAATTTGTCAGCCGAGAAGGCAACAAGACCGGCTGCCCGGGTGGAACGGCCGAGGAGTCTTTGCGGCGGGGAGGGGAGCGGTTTCGTGAGGGGATCTACACCGCGCGCAATCCAGCCAGGCTGTCGGCGCGCGGCGATGAAATCGAGATCGTGATCAAGTGGCTCAAGGAGCATTCGACGCTGCCCATCATTTTGAGCGGACACTCGGAAGGTTGCCGCACCGTTTATGCCTGGAATCGATCGGAAGATCGGGTCAAAGGCGGCGTGTGTCACAAGCAGAGCCTGAACGCCAGCTACGAGCACCTGTGGAGATGGGACACCCGGCTGCCCATGTGGTCTTCCAACGAGGACGAAGACCCCTGGGCGCAGGGCACCAAGGCCAACCCGGCGGTCGGATTTGAGCGAAAGTTTCTGGACCGCCCTGAAAATCTGACCTCCTACCGGTTTGCGGGCAACAGCCACGACCCCCTGATTCGGCCAGACGAAGTGGCGAGCTTGAGATCTTGGCTCAGAAAATACTTCCCGGCCGACCCGGCCAGACCCGCCTCGCCCATGGTCTATGAAGACAAGTTGCCACTGCTTCAAGAACAGCTTCGAAAAAGCCGCTAGGCAGGGTCTGCAACACCGCGTCAGCTTGAGTCTGGCGTGAATTTCGGTTTCCGCCCACGCCGCGCTAGGGTTTGTCCTCGGTGATTCCGACCGTCCTTCTCCAACAATTGGCTTAGAGTTGTCGGTTTGAGCGACTTCAGGTCCATCGCGGACGTTTTCTTTTTGAGGCAGGACAGGAGAGGACACCCCATGCAAATAGAACTTAAGGTCAACGGCAAGAGCCAGCAGGCTGACGTGCCAGCGCACACCCTGCTGGTGCAACTCATCCGTGAGAAGCTGCAACTGACCGGCACCCATGTCGGCTGTGACACCGCCCAGTGCGGCGCGTGCACCGTGTTGATGAACGGCCATGCGGTCAAGTCCTGCAATGTGCTGGCCGCCCAGGCCCACGGCGCAGAAGTGACCACCATCGAGGGTCTGGCCGCAAGCGACGGCACCATGCACCCGATGCAGGCTGCCTTCAAGGACTGCCATGGTCTGCAGTGCGGCTTTTGCACCACCGGCATGGTGATGAGCGCAGTCGACCTGTGCCACAAGCACCCGGGTGCCGGCGCCGGTGAAATCCGTGAGTTGCTCGAGGGCAACATCTGCCGTTGCACGGGCTACCAGAACATCGTCAAGGCTGTCGAGCAGGGCGGTCGGGCCATGAAGGCGGCCGCTTGAGAAGCGGTCACGTTTGAATGTTTTCTCGCTTCGGTGCCGGCTGCCTGATTCTGCGGTCCGGTGCTTGAGCCTCTTCATTTATGGAGTCAAGACATGGGTGCTTCCGATTTCACCAAACTGCCGCACATAGGCGAGGCCCTCAAGCGCAAAGAGGACTATCGCTACCTGACTGGCGGCGGGCAATACACCGATGACATCACGCTGGCGGCGCAGTGCCACGCGGTGTTCGTGCGCTCGCCCCACGCCCACGCCCGCATCAAGTCCATTGACACGTCGGCTGCAAAAGCAGCGCCGGGTGTCCTTGAGGTCTACACCGGCGAGCATGTGGCCGCCGACAAGATCGGCGGTCTGCCATGCGGCTGGCTCATCAACAACCCCGATGGCACGCCCATGAAGGAGCCGCCCCATCCGATCTTGGCCCAAGGCAAGGTGCGCTATGTGGGTGACCATGTGGCCATGGTGGTGGCCCAGACGCTGGAGCAGGCCAAGAATGCGGCCGAGCAGGTTCAGGTCGACTACGAGGTGCTGGGCAGCGTGGTGCGCGTGACCGATGCCGCCAAGGCGCCGGCCCTGCACGATGCGGCGCCCGACAACCATTGCTACAAGTGGGCCATCGGTGACAAGTCGCAGGTCGATGCGGCCTTTGCCCAGGCCGCCCACGTGACCCGGCTCGATCTGGTCAACAACCGCTTGATTCCCAATGCCATGGAGCCACGTGCGGCCATTGGCAGCTACAGCCGGGCCACCGAGGAATACACCCTTTACGTGTCCAATCAGAACCCGCACGTCGAGCGGCTCTTGATGACCGCCTTCGTGATGGGCCTGCCCGAGCACAAGGTCAGGGTCATCGCGCCCGATGTCGGCGGTGGTTTTGGCTCCAAGATCTATCTCTACGCCGAGGACGTCTGCCTGACTTGGGCGGCCAAGAAGCTCAACCGCAGCATCAAGTGGACGGCCGAGCGCAGCGAGTCTTTTGTGAGCGATGCCCACGGGCGCGACCATGTCAGCCACGCTGAAATGGCCCTGGACAAGGACGGCAAATTCCTCGCGCTGCGGGTGCACACCCATGCCAATTTGGGCGCCTACCTGTCCACCTTTGCGACCGCGGTGCCCACCATCTTGTATGCCACTTTGCTGGCTGGGCAGTACGCCACGCCGCAGATCTACGTCGAAGTCGACGCCTGGTTCACCAACACCGCACCGGTCGATGCCTACCGCGGCGCCGGCCGGCCCGAGGCGACCTACCTGCTCGAGCGTTTGGTCACGCGGGCGGCTTGGGAAACCGGTCTGGGTCAGGATGAGATTCGCCGGCGCAACATGATCCGCAGCTTCCCGTACCAGACCCCGGTGGCCTTGCAGTACGACACCGGTGACTTCCCGGCTTTGCTCGAGCGCAGCAATGAGCTGGCCGAGGTGGCCGGCTTTGCGCAGCGCAAGGCGGCCTCCGAAGCCAAAGGTCTGCTGCGCGGCATCGGTTACTCCAGCTACATCGAAGCCTGCGGCATTGCGCCGAGCAATATCGCTGGCGCCCTGGGCGCGCGTGCCGGTTTGTTCGAGTGCGGCGAGATCCGGGTGCACCCGACTGGCAGCGTGACGGTCTTTACTGGCTCGCACAGCCATGGCCAGGGCCACGAAACCACCTTTGCACAGGTCGTGGCCGCCCGTCTGGGCATCTCGCCCGATCAGGTCGATGTGGTGCATGGCGACACGGGCCGCGTGCCCTTTGGCATGGGCACCTATGGCTCGCGCTCGCTGGCCGTGGGCGGCACCGCCATCATGAAGGCGCTCGACAAAATCGAGGCCAAGGCCAAGAAGATCGCGGCTCACCTGATGGAGGCCAGCGATGCCGACATCGACTTCGTCGGTGGTGAGTTCATCGTGCGCGGCACCGACAAGAAGATCCCCTTCGGTCAGGTGGCGCTCACGGCCTATGTGCCGCACAACTACCCTCTCGACAAGCTCGAGCCGGGCCTGAACGAAACCGCCTTCTACGACCCGACCAACTTCACCTTCCCGGCCGGCACCTACATCTGCGAGGTCGAGGTCGATCCGGCCACCGGCGTGGTGCGTCTGGACCGCTTCACCGCGGTCGACGACTTTGGCAACATCATCAACCCCATGATTGTTGAGGGCCAGGTTCATGGCGGGCTGGTGCAGGGCATCGGCCAGGCGCTGATGGAAAACTGCATTTATGACCCCGAGTCCGGGCAGCTGCTGACCGGCTCCTTCATGGACTACGCCATGCCGCGTGCGGACGACGTGCCCGATTTCCGGCTCGACACCCTGGTCACGCCTTGCACCCATAATCCGCTGGGTGCCAAGGGCTGCGGCGAGGCCGGTGCCATCGGCTCGCCGCCGGCGGTCATCAATGCGGTGCTCGATGCGCTGCGGCCGTTGGGCGTCAAAGATCTGGACATGCCGGCTTCGCCAGCACGCGTCTGGCAGGCCATTGAGTCGGCCAAGCACTAAGCAGACAAGAACAGGAGAAAAGCAAAATGTATCCCTTCACCCTCGAACGCCCAACCTCCAGCGCCGATGCGGTCAAGCTTGCCGGCGCGGGCGGCCGCCCCCTGGCCGGCGGCCAGACCCTGCTCGCTTCGATGAAGCTGCGCCTGACCAGTGCCGATCAATTGGTTGATCTGAGCGGCGTCAAGGAATGGACCGGCATTTGCCGCGATGGCGACGCCTTGGTCATCGGTGCCATGACGCGTCATGCCGACGTGGCCAGCCACGCCGATGTCAAGGCCCTGATTCCGGCTCTGGCCGACCTGGCCGGCAACATCGGTGATCGCCAGGTGCGCGCCATGGGCACGCTGGGCGGATCGGTGGCCAACAACGACCCGGCCGCCTGCTACCCCAGCGCGGTGCTGGCGCTGGGCGCCACCGTGCACACCAACAGCCGCAAGATCGCAGCTGACGACTTTTTCAAAGGCATGTTCAGCACCGCGCTGCAAGACGGCGAGTTGATCACCGCGATCAGCTTTCCCATCCCCAAGCGTGCGGCTTACATGAAGTTCAAGCAGCCTGCCTCGCGTTTCGCGATGGTCGGCGTGTTCTTGGCTCAGTTTGCCAGCGGCGTGCGCGTGGCGATCACCGGCGCGTCCAGCGACGGCGTGTTCCGTCACGCTGGCCTGGAGCAGGCGCTGTCGGCCAGCTTTACCGCGCAGGCAGCGGCCGGCGTGAAAATCGACGCCAGCGGTCTGAACCAGGACATCCACGCCTCGGCGGCCTACCGCGCCAATCTCATCAGCGTGCAAACCCAGCGCGCCGTGACCAAAGCCCTGGCCTGAGGGGCAGCGCGCCTTCCTCGCCATTGCCAGTCGCGTCGCGACGGGAAAATCGACGTCTGCGCACAAGCGGCCGATGGATTGCTTCGTTCCTCGCAATGACGGGGCAGGGGGCGCAATGACGGGGCAGGGGTCGCAATGACGGGGTGGGCGGCGATGGCGGCTTGACATCCCTTTGTGGGAGCGCCGCCCTCGGCGCGATGGGCCTGCGATGAAGCCCGGCCTATCCTGCAAAGGCCGATTGCCCCGAGGGCGCGGCCCCTACCAGTGTCCGGTTGGGGCCGGCCGCCTCAGACCCGCGCCAGCCCCAGCAGGTGGGCCATGTCCTTGAAGAAGATGCGCACGTGCGCCATGGGCTTTTTGCGGGTGAGCTTCTTGTTCATGTAGGACTCGAAGGTCAGTTGCTGCACGTCGCGGTCTTCGCAGATCTTGACGAAGCGTTCGCGCCGGCGGTCGGTGGTGTACCAGAACCACTGCATCATGCCGAGCACCCAAAACACGGTGCCGTGCTCCTTCATAAAGCGTTTGCGAGCCAGTTTGAGCGCGCTGGCTTGCCCGGTGCGCAGCAGCTCGCCGGCTGCCTCGGCTGCGAGCTGGCCGCCGAGCATGGCGTAGTAGATGCCTTCGCCTGAAGCCGGTGCGACCACGCCGGCGGCGTCGCCGGCCAGCACCACATCGCGGCCGTTGTCCCAGCGCGGCAGCGGCTTGAGGGGCAGCGGCGCGCCTTCGCGGCGCAGGGTTTCAGCACGGTCCAAGCCGCTCATGCGGCGCAGCAAGGCGGTGGCGCCCTTGAGCGAAAAGCCCTTGTCGGCGCTGCCCGTGCCGATGCTCAGCGTGTCGCCGTGCGGAAACACCCAACCATAAAAGTCGGGTGAGACCTGGCGCTGGTAGAACACATCACAGCGTGTGCCGTCGTAGCCAGCGGGTTTGTGCTCGGGCGCGCGCACGATCTCGTGATAGGCAAAGACGAACTTGCCTTTTTCCGAGCCAGGCACTTGCTGCTTGGCCACTTCGGAGTTGGCGCCGTCGGCACCGATGATGCAGCGCGCGCGCACGCTTGCAGGCGTGCCTTCGCCCTTGGTGTGGGGCGCTTTGGCCATGTAGTGGACCACTGCCGTGCCGTCCGCATCGCGCTCGATGCGATCGAAGGTGCCGGTGCGCCGCTGGGCGCCGGCTTGCGCCGCGCGCTCGCGCAGCCACTCGTCGAACTCCTCGCGGTTGACCATGCCGACAAAGCCGTTGTCGATCGGGATGTCGACCCGGTGGTTGGACGGTGCGATCATGCGCGCGCACTGGGCTTTGGCCACGAGCAGCTGGTCGGGGATGTCGAAATCGCGGATCAACCGCGGCGGGATGGCACCGCCGCAGGGCTTGATGCGACCGGCGCGATCGAGCAGCAGGACGCGGTGGCCTTTTTGGGCCAGTTCGCGCGCGGCGGTGGCGCCGGCCGGGCCGCCGCCGATCACCACCGTGTCAAAGAGGTCTGGAGTCGTCATGCTGGAGCCTTTCGGGTCTGGTCGGTGCAGCGTGCTGCGGTGGGTTGCTCAGGTTTCATGGGCCACTTGCAGGGCGGGTGCCCTGGGCTCTGGCGAGCGCGGCGGTGGCGGATCGGCGGCTGCTTGCTGGACGGCCAGACGGATCTTCCAGGCCAGCGCCGCCGAGACAAAGAACATGCAGGACTCCAGCGCAAACACGCTGGCGTAGGCCGAACCCTCGGCGGCCAGGAGCCAGTGGGCAATGTCGCTGGCCAGGGTGCCCAGCAGCCCGCCGATGCCAAAGGCCAGCGCCTGCGCTGCGCCCCACAGGCCCATGCGCACGCCCTCGCGCGCCGAGCGGCCCTCGCCGGCCATGCGCATCATCGAGCCGATGGCCCCGATGGAAAACGCGCCATTGGCCACGCCGAGCAGGAAGACATTGGTCTTGAGCGGCCAGTCGGTGCCCACCAAGCCGGCCAGGGCCAGGCCGGCCATGGCCACGCCCGAGGCCAAGCAGCCGCCGACAGTCCAGCCGCGCAGCGAGCCGATGGCGCGCGCCCAGGCTTGCTGCGGCCTGCGTGCCGAAAGCAGCCCGGCGCCGGCCACCATGAGCATGCCCAGCAGTACGCCGCCGTGCTGCACGCCCGACAACTGGGTCGACGAGCCCGGCGTGTAGCCAAAGACGGTGCCGGCGAAGGGCTCGAGGATCAGGTCTTGCGCGCTGTAGGCCAGCATCGAGACGAAGACGAAGATGGTAAAGCGCCGAGCGGCAGGCTCGGCCCAGACTTGCTGCAGGGCCAGGCCGAATGCCACCGGGGTGGCAACCGGCCTCGCATCGCCGGCCTGCCCCTGATCTTGACTTGGGCCGCGCTCAAGGCCGAGCACCGCCAGCGTGGTGATCGCCACGGCCAGCGCGCAGATGCAGGCGGCCACTTGCAACAGGCGCTCGGGCGAGTAGGGGTCGAGCCAGCGCCCGGCCAGCCCGGCGGTGATGGCAAAGCCGGCGATCATCATGATCCAGACCAGGGTGGCCGCTGGTCCGCGCCGCTGCGCTGGCACCGACTTGGCCAGCATGACCAGCAGGTTGGTGCCGCAGGCGCTCACGCCGGTGCCGATGAGCAAAAATCCCAGCAGCGCCACGGCCAGGCCTGGGACCGTCTCGGAGCCGGCCCAGACCGTGCCCAGCGTGGCCGTCATGCCGCCTGTGGCCAGCAGCACCATGCCGCCGATGATCCAGGGGGTGCGCCGTCCACCGACATCAGAGCCGTGGCCCATGCGCGGGCGGGAAATCTGCACCAGGTAGTGCAGCGCCACCATCAAGCCGGGCAGCACCGCCGCCAAGGCGAGCTCGACGACCATCACCCGGTTGAGCGTCGAGGTGGTCAGCACCACCACCGCGCCCATGCAGGCCTGCACCAGGCCCAGACGGGCCACGCCGGCCCAGCCGATCTGTTGTGTCATGGCAGACCTCCGAGATTGCGCAGGGCAAAGGCGCTGACCATCATCCCGCCGACAAACAGCGGCACGCCAAAACCGCTGTACCAAAGCGCCTTGCCGATGGGGTCGCTGAGAAAGCGGCGCATCAGCACGCCTTGAAGCACCAGCAAGGCGGTCACCCCGAGCGCATGAGCGGGCTGATGCCAGGCCAGCAGCAGGCCGATCACCGCCACCTGCGGCACCGCCATGAACCAGCAGGCCACGCGGGCTGCGCGCTGCACGCCGAGTTGCACGGGCAAGGAGCGCACCCCCATTTGCCGGTCGCCCTCGATGGCCTTGAAGTCGTTGAGCGTCATGATGCCGTGCGTGCCGGCGCTGTAAAGAGCGGCGAGCACCAGCGATTGCCCGTCCGGCATGGCGCCGCCGGCCATCACCGCTGCGCCCGTGATCCAGGCGATGCCCTCGTAACTGATGCCGCATGCGGCATTGCCCCACCAGCCGTTTTCTTTCAGGCGCAGCGGTGGCGCGCTGTAGGCCCAGGCCAGCAGCAGGCCCAGCACAGCCGCGCCAAATCCCCAGGGTCCGAGGGCGGTGGCCACCAGCAGCGACACCAGCGTCCAGGCGACCGCCAGGTACAGGCCCCAGCGGCCCGGCATGCGGCCCGAGGGAATCGGCCGGTGCGGCTCGTTGATCGCATCGACATGCCGGTCAAACCAGTCGTTGACCGCCTGGCTGGTGGCGCACACCAAGGGCCCAGCCAGGGCCACGCCGATGATGGCCAGGCCCCAGCGCCCGTCCATCGACACGCCCGAGGCGACCACCCCGCAGGCAAAGGCCCACATGGGTGGGAACCAGGTGATGGGCTTGAACAGCTCGGTGACGGCTGATAGGGCTGGAAGTGCCATAGCCGTGTTGTAACCGGGACATTTCAAAATGTCAATCCAGATTGACACATAGAAGGTGTCAACCTTGGCTGTGCCTTGCCATGTCCGCTTGTCAGCTCAGCGGCGTGCGCAAAAGGCCCGCCGCCTGGGGCCGGCGCCAGTCAGGGCAGGAGAGGGGGGGACAGGTGTAACCCGGCGCCGAGCCCGGCTGCCAGGGTGAGGCAGCGCAGGGGACTCAGAGCGAGCGGCTTGAGCCTTCGCCCGGCTCGGGCAGGGGCTCGACGCTGCCATCGACCATGTCAAAGCGCCTGAGCTTGATGTACAGGCTCTGGCGCGACAGGCCCAGCATTTCGGCGGCCGAGGCGCGGTTGTCACCGGTCAGCTGCAGCGCCGCTTCGATGCACAGCTGCTCGATCAGGTCGGTGGTCTCGCGCACGATGTCTTTGAGCGGCATGCGCCCGACCAGCTCGGTCATTTGGCTGGCCGAGCGGGGCAGCTCGCGTGGCGCGCGCACGTCACTGGCCAGGCGGCGGCCCATCTCGCGGATGGTAAAGCCCAGGCATTTGTCCTCGCCGCGGCTGACGCTGACAGCCGATATCTCGACCTCGGCTGTGGCGCCGAGTTCGCCGCGCATCTGGGTGGCAAACAGGCGCACCACGCCATGCTGGCGCAGATTGGTCAGCAGCACCCTCAGGTCGACACCCGAGCGCCCCAGCCAGGTGTCGAGCAGCTGCCCGCGGGCCAGGTCCGCCGCGCCAAGTTGGCCCAGATCCGCAAAGGCCTGGTTGACCGTCAGCACCCGGCCGTCCAGGTCGGTGATGGCCAGCGCATCGGGGGCTTGCTCCATGGCCTGCCAAAGCAGCTGGTGGGTGCTCGGTACGCTGGGCGCAGCCCGGCTGGCCTGCGTGCACAAGCGCAACAGGAACTGCAGGGTCTGGTCTTCGCGAAACTGCGAGGCCGCGGCCATGAACTCCTGGCCATTGCGCAAACGCACCAAGACCGGCTCGCAGCGGCCCGTGCTGCGCAGGCGGTCGAGCATCTCGCGCAGGGCGGTCAGGCTCGGCTCATCGAGCTGTTCGGCCAGGCTCAGGCCGGCACGGCTGGCTTTGTCACCTAGCAATGCTTGTGCGGCCGGATTGATTTCCGAGACCTTGTCGAGCGCGCCGTCAAGGATGAGCACAGGCTCGGAGGCCAGCTGAAACAGCAAGCGGTAGCGCGTCTCGGCTTGGCGCAGGCGCCAGTAGTCGCGCTCCATCGACAGCTGCGCCGTCACCAGGCGCTGCTGCAAGGTCATCTGCGGCCGCAGGTCGCGGGCAAAGGCCACGCTGTGGGCGGGCCCTCCAGTGCTTGGCAGGGTGACCAGCGAGTAGGCCAGCGGCAGGTCGACGCCATCGGCCATGGGGTGGTTGATGTGGCGCCAGGCCGCGCCGGTGGCGCCGTCGACTTGCCCAAGCAGGGCCTGCACCTTGGGCTGGCTCTCGACAGTGACGGTTTGCACCCAGGGCTTGCCGCGCCATTTCTGGCACCCTTTGTTCAGCAGGTCCTCTTCGCCCACCGCGAGGTCGACGATCACCCCCTTGGCATCGAGGACCAGCACCAGATCGGCGGCGGTGCTGAGCAGCTCGGCCACCACATCGGCCGCCAGGTGGCTGAACACCTTGTCGGCTTTTTCCAGGCGTCGGTCAGTCAAAGCCTGCTTGGCTGGAGACATTAGGGGGTCCTTCGTCCGGTGGGTGTCATGAGATAAGGTGTCTGCGCCAGCCGATCAAGATTCGGTTTTGAGCCTGGCCAGCGCGCGCGTGGCCAACTCGGGCGCTTGGCTGGCATCAAGAATGACCGCATCGGCACTGATGCGCTCCGACAGCTCGGGTTGCAGGCAAAAGATCGACCCCCCCGCAATGATGTGCACGTGGGGGTTCATGCTGGCGCGTCTGGCCTGACGGATCGATTCGTCGAGCAGGCGCAGCCTGGCTTCGGAGCCCAGCGAAAAGCCGATCACGTCGAACCATTGGCGCTCAACCAGTGCCGACAGGGAACCGGTGGGCTGAATAAAGCTGGTCGAGACATCCCAGCCGGCCCGATAAAAGAACTCGGCCACCAGCGACAGCCCGAAGGTGTGCTGCTCGCCCGGGCAGGGCAGCAGCAAGACGCGCCGCTCGGGTTGGCTCGCTTCGCGGACATTGTTGAGTCCGAAGCTCGCACTGTTGGCCCGCAGCAACTGTTGCAGTCGGCCCATGGCCACCGTGACCTCGGTGAAGTCGCAGACGTCGCATTCCCAAAGCTGCCCCAGGTGGCGGGCCGTGGGCGCCAGCAGGTCCAAAAAGATGGCCTGCACCGACACGCCGCGCTGACGCAGGGCGGCCACCGCTGCATGCAGCGCGGCATCGTCCTCGTGCACGATCAGGCGAGCCAGCTCGAGAACCTCGGTTTGACCGATGACGGGTGCAGCCGGGGCGGCGGCCTGGGCCTTGACCGCGCCGGCATGAGCGCGCACCAAGCGCGGAATGATTTCCTGTGCAACCGCTTGCGACAGCAACTGGGCCGGCTCACCCGTGTGCGCCACTGACCTTGATGGCGGGGCAGCACCCAGCCGGCCGAACAGTCCTTCGGCGGCTGGATCTGGTTTCTTGTCCGATTGCGAGCCCATGGGTTGACCTCCTTGTGCACTCAGTCTGTGCTGCGGACTTGAGCGCATGTCCCCTGATTGTTTTTCAAACCGGTCCGAGAACCCTTGGATTGAACGGGTCGCGGTTGCTGTTTTCAGCCGCGGGCTTGCTCCACAGCCTCCCTTGTACTGCCTTCAGCGGCTCAGGTCAAAGGATTTCTGGGGGAAAGCGAGCATTCCGCGATTTCCATTGTCAATATAGTATTACGTCAATTAAAGTTGACACAAGCCCCAGACCCGTCTAAATTTGGGTCAGCACAACAAAAGCCGCTCCATGCCCCCCGACCACCCGCCGATCCCAGACAGCCGAAGGCCGCTCTATACCCCGCAAGAGCGCCAGCGCCGGGACGCCTCGCCCTGGACCTGGGTCCAGGGGGTGCTCGCGCCGGTCCAATTCCTGGTTTTCCTGGTCAGCCTGGCGCTGGTGCTTCGCTTCCTCTGGACAGGTCAAGGGCAGGCGGCGGCCGAATGGTCCATCGTGATCAAGACGCTCGTGCTCTACACCATCATGGTGACCGGTTGCATCTGGGAAAAAGTGGTCTTCGGCCAGTACCTGTTCGCGCCGGCTTTCTACTGGGAAGACGTGTTCAGCATGCTGGTGCTGGCTCTGCACAGCGCGTATCTGGTGGCGCTCTTTGGCAGCCTGCTCGAGGCGCGTGTGCTGATGTGGCTGGCGTTGGCTGCGTACGCGGCCTATGTCATCAATGCCGCCCAATTTCTCATCAAGCTGCGTGCCGCGCGGCTCGATGCCGCCGGCTCGCCGGCCGACAAGCGTCACCCAGGGGTGCCCGCATGAGTCCTGTCATTGCCCTGCATCCGCAGTCGTCCGGCTGCGCCGATGTGCCCGTCTTGCGCGAGCGAGGCCAGCGCGAGGTGTTTTGCGGCCTGACGGGCATCATCTGGCTGCACCGAAAAATCCAAGATGCCTTTTTTCTTGTGGTGGGTTCGCGCACCTGCGCCCACCTGCTGCAGTCGGCCGCCGGCGTCATGATTTTTGCCGAGCCGCGTTTTGCCACCGCCATCATCGACGAGCGCGATCTGGCCGGTCTGGCCGATGCCAATGAAGAGCTCGACCGGGTCGTGACCCGTCTGCTCGATCGCCGCCCGGAAATCAAGCTCTTGTTCTTGGTGGGATCGTGCCCATCGGAGGTGATCAAGCTCGACCTGTCGCGCGCGGCAACGCGGCTGTCGGCGCAGTTCTCGCCCCAGGTGCGGGTGCTCAATTACTCAGGCAGCGGCATCGAAACCACCTTCACCCAAGGCGAAGACGCCTGCCTGGCCGCTTTGGTGCCGCAACTGCCCGAGCCGCAGGACAGCTCTAGCCCTGAGCCCTTGCTGGTGGTCGGAACGCTCGCCGACGTGGTGGAGGATCAGTTCGCCCGCCTGTTCGATCAGCTGGGCGTGCCGGTTCAGTTCTTCCCGCCACGGCGCGCCAATGAGATGCCGCCCGTGGGGCCGGGTACGCGCTACCTGCTGGCCCAGCCCTTCTTGGCCGACACCGCCCGCGCGCTGGAGGCCCGAGGGGCTCAGCGTTTGGCCGCGCCCTTTCCGCTGGGCGTCGAAGGCACCACGGCCTGGCTGCGGGCGGCTGCCGACGCCTTCGGCGTGAACCCGCAGCGCCTGGATCAGGTGACCGCCGCGCCGCGCGAGCGGGCTGCGTCGGCGCTGAGCAAGCAGCGCGCGAACCTGGCGGGCAAGTCGATCTTTTTCTTTCCCGACTCGCAGCTCGAAATTCCACTGGCGCGCTTTCTCTCGCGCGAGCTGGGGATGCGCCTGACCGAGGTCGGCACGCCCTATCTGCACCGCCAACATCTGGCCCAGGAGCTCGAGTGGCTGCCCGCTGGTGTGCAACTGTCCGAGGGTCAACATGTGGAGCAGCAAATTGACCGCTGTCGGGCCCTCGCGCCGGACATCGTGGTCTGCGGCCTCGGGCTGGCCAATCCGCTGGAGGCTCAGGGATTGACCACCAAGTGGGCCATCGAGCTGGTGTTCACCCCCATCCAGGGCTATGAGCAGGCGGCCGATCTGGCCGAGCTCTTTGCCCGCCCCCTCAACCGCCGCCTGCGTTTGGCAGCCTAGGAGTCGCATCCATGCAACTGACGCTGTGGACTTACGAGGGCCCCCCCCATGTGGGCGCGATGCGGGTGGCCACCGCCTTGACGGATGTGCATTACGTGCTGCACGCTCCCCAGGGCGACACCTACGCCGACCTGCTGTTTACCATGATCGAGCGGCTGCCGCGCCGGCCTCCGGTGACCTACACCACTTTTCAGGCGCGCGACCTCGGCGGTGACACGGCCGAGCTGTTCAAGACCGCTGCGCGCGAGGCCTACGAGCGCTTCGCGCCACGGGCCATGATGGTGGGCTCGTCCTGCACGGCCGAGCTGATTCAGGACGACCCCGGCGGCTTGGCGCGCGCGCTCGATCTGCCGGTGCCGGTGGTGGCGCTCGAATTGCCGTCTTACCAGCGCAAGGAAAACTGGGGTGCGGCCGAGACCTTCTACCAAATGGTGCGCCACCTGTGCAGCGCCCCGGCGCGTTCAAGCCGCGCCGTCAGACCCGAGGGCCAGCGGCCGAGCTGCAACATCCTCGGGCCCACGGCGCTGGGTTTTCGCCATCGCGACGATGTGCGCGAGATCAAAGGGTTGCTCGCTGACTTGGGCATCGAGGTCAAAGTGGTGGCTCCGATGGGTGCCGGCGCGGCCGATCTGGCCCGCTTGCACGAGGCCGATTTCAACGTTGTGCTCTACCCCGAAACCGGCATGAGCACCGCGCTGTGGCTGCAGCGCCAGTTCCAGCAGCCGTTTACCCGGGTGGTGCCGATCGGCGTGCATGCCACGCAGGACTTCGTGGCCGAGGTGGCGGCTCTGGCCGGGCTGCCGCAGGTGCCCGATCTGCGCGAACAGTCCCGTGCTGGCTGGTACGCCCGCTCGGTTGACTCGACCTATCTGACGGGCAAGCGCGTGTTCATCTTCGGAGACGCCTCGCACGTGGTGGCCGCGGCCCGGGTGGCTGCGCAAGAGATGGGGTTTGAGGTCGTGGGGCTGGGCACCTACAGCCGTGAATTCGCTCGCGAGGTGCGCGATGCAGCCAAGCAATACGGCTGCGAGGCGCTGATCACCGACGACTACCTCGAGGTCGAGCAGCGCATCAGCGACTTGCAGCCCGAACTGGTGCTGGGCACCCAGATGGAGCGGCACATCGCCAAGCGCCTGGGCCTGCCCTGTGCCGTCATTTCGGCGCCCGTGCACGTGCAGGATTTCCCCGCCCGCTACAGCCCGCAAATGGGTTTCGAGGGCGCCAATGTGCTGTTCGACACCTGGGTTCATCCCCTGATGATGGGGCTCGAGGAGCACCTGATCGGCATGTTTCGCGGCGACGCCGAGTTTCACGAAGACGCCGCGCCTTCGCATCTGGGGCGCGCGGGCTCGCCCGTGCGACCGGCGGCCAATGAACCCACCGTTTCTGCACCCGCCGTGCCCCTGGCCGTGGTCGCCAGCGCACCCAAGGCCGCCCCAAGCGCAGCAGCAGGCGGCGCAACAGCAGGCGGCGCTGCGGCGGGCGACGCAGCGGGGCATCCCACCGTCTGGGGTCCGGACGCCGAGCGCGAGCTCAAGAAGATTCCCTTTTTCGTGCGTGGCAAGGCCAAGCGCAACACCGAGCTCTACGCGCGCGAGCGTGGAGTGCCCGTCATCACCGTGGATACGCTCTACGATGCCAAAGCTCATTTCAGCCGCTGAAAGCCGCGCCGCCGCTCGCCACCTCAAGGGCGGGGAGGGCGCTGCGCTCATGCGGGTGGTGTTGGTCACCATGGACAGCCACCTGGCCAGCGCGGCCGAGCGCGCCCTGGCCCAACTGCAGCGCACACTGCCGAGCCTGCAGATGAGGGTGCATGCCGCCTCCGAGTGGGCCAGCGACGCTGCAGCGCTCGAGCGCTGCCTGCACGACATCGGCCAGGCTGACATCGTGATCGTCACCATGCTCTTCATGGAAGACCACTTCCTGCCCGTGATGCCGGCCTTGCAGGCGCGGCGCGAGCAGTGCGACGCCATGGTCTGCCTGATGTCGGCCAGCGAGGTCAGCAAGCTCACCCGCATGGGCAAGTTCGACATGCAGGCCCCCAGCAGCGCGCCCATGGAGTTTCTCAAGAAGCTCAGGGGCAAGAGCGCCCAGGCGGGCCAGATGAGCGCTGAAGAAAAGACCAGCGCGGGCGAAAAGCAGATGAAGATGCTGCGCCGGCTGCCCAAGATCTTGCGCTTCATTCCTGGCACCGCGCAGGACGTGCGCGCCTATTTCCTGGCCATGCAGTACTGGCTGGCCGGCTCGCAGGACAACATCCAGGGCCTGGTCAGTCTGCTGATTGACCGCTACGCCAGCGGCCCGCGTGCGGTGCTGCGCGGCCTGAAGGTTGCGCCGCCGGTCGAATACCCCGAGGTCGGCATCTACCACCCGCGCCTGCAAGCGCCAGGGGCGCACCGTCTGTCCGATCGGCTCGGCGACTTGCCGCGCGTGGCCACCAGCGGCGCCCAGGGCACCGTGGGCGTGCTGCTGCTGCGCTCTTATGTTCTGGCCGGCAACACCTCACACTACGATGGTGTGATCACCGCCCTTGAGGCGCGCGGCCTGCGCGTGATTCCGGCCTTTGCCAGCGGCCTGGACAACCGGCCGGCGATCGAGTCGTTTTTCATGAAAGACGGCCGCCCAGCGATCGACGCGCTGGTCTCACTGACCGGCTTTTCGCTCGTCGGTGGCCCGGCCTACAACGACTCGCGGGCCGCGCAGGACCTGCTGGCCCAGCTCGACATCCCCTACCTGGCCGTCGCACCGGTGGAGTTCCAGACCCTGGACAGCTGGGGCGCCTCTGAGCGCGGCTTTTTGCCGGTCGAGGCCACCATGATGGTCTCCATTCCCGAGCTCGACGGTGCCACCGGCAACATGGTCTATGGCGGACGGGGCAGCGCCGGATCGAGCGCGTGCACCGGCTGCTCCAAGGGCTGCCGCTTCGAGTCGGTCGGCGCGCACGACATGAACACCTGCAGCGAGCGCGCCAATGCGCTGTCGGCGCGGGTGGCCCGGCTGATTTCGCTGCGCCGCTCGAGCCGCGCCGAGCGCAAGGTCGGCGCCATCTTGTTCAACTTTCCGCCCAACGCCGGCGCCACCGGCACCGCTGCCTTCTTGGGGGTGTTTGAGTCGCTCTACAACACCTTGGCGGCGCTCAAGCGCGAGGGCTACACGGTCGACATGCCCGAATCGGTGGAGCAGCTTCGCGAGCGCCTGATCAAGGGCAATGCCGAGCGCTACGGCGCCATGGCCAATGTCCACGCCTTTGTCAGCGCCGATGACCATGTCCGGCGCGAGAAATACCTCAAGCCGATCGAGGCCGCCTGGGGCCCGGCGCCGGGGCGTCTGAACAGCGACGGCAGCCGGCTCTTCGTTTTGGGCGAGCGCTTTGGCAATGTCTTTGTCGGGCTGCAGCCAGGCATGGGCTACGAGGGCGATCCGATGCGCCTGCTGTTTGAAAAAGGTCTGGCGCCCACGCACGCCTTCTCGGCCTTCTACCGCTGGTTGCGCGAGGACTTTGGCGCCCACGCCTTGCTGCACTTTGGCACGCATGGCGCCCTGGAGTTCATGCCGGGCAAGCAAAGCGGCCTGAGCGCCGACTGCTGGCCCGATCGCCTCATTGGCGACATGCCCAACTTCTACCTCTACGCCTCCAACAATCCGTCGGAGGGCACGGTGGCCAAGCGGCGCTCGGCCGCCACCTTGATCAGCTATCTCACGCCGCCCGTGTCCGAGGCCGGCCTGTACAAGGGGCTCAACGGCCTCAAAGAGCTGCTGGAGCGCTATCGCAGCCTGGACTCGCAAGCCGATCAGGAGGCCCACGAATTGGTCCAGGCCATTCAGGCCCAAGCCGCCGCGCTTGACCTGGTGGCCGCCGAACCGGCATGGGACGGGGATGCGCCGCAGCAGGTGCAGCAGCTGTCGGCAGCCGTTTTGGAGCTCGCCTACACCTTGATTCCCGAGGGCTTGCATGTGGTCGGCCAGCCCATGAGCCCAGAGCAGTTGGTGCAAATGCTCGGCACCTGCGCCAAGGCCTGGTACGAGCTGGTGCTGCCCGCGCCCGTGCTGCAGCGGCTGGCCCAAGGCGGCTCGGCCCGGCAGGCGCTCGATCTCATCGAAAAAGGCCCCGCCGATGGCCATCGGGCCACGCTCGAGCAACTGGACAAGCTGGTCAGCGCCCGCGCTGAGCTGCTCAAGGACAACGAGATCGCTGGCATCGTCCACGCTCTGGACGGCGGCTTTCTGCGCCCGGCCCCCGGTGGCGATCTGCTGCGCACGTCCGATGTGCTGCCCACCGGCCGCAACGTGCACGGCTTTGACCCCTTCCGCATTCCGAGCGCCTACGCCGTCAAGGACGGCGCGCGCCAAGCCCAGCGGCTGCTCGAGCGCTACCAGGCCGACGGCCACGGCCTGCCCGAGTCGATCGCGATGGTGCTGTGGGGCACCGACAACCTCAAGAGCGAGGGTGGACCGATCGCGCAGGCGCTGGCGCTGATGGGTGCGCGGCCACGCTTTGACAGCTACGGGCGCCTGGCCGGCGCCGAGTTGATGAGCCTGGTGGAGCTGGGCCGGCCGCGCGTCGACGTGGTGATTTCGCTCTCGGGCATCTTCCGCGACCTGCTGCCCTTGCAGATCAAGTTGCTGGCCGAGGCGGCATTCCTGGCCGCCAGTGCTGACGAGGCGCCGCACGAGAATTTCATCCGCAAGCACGCGCTGGCCTATCAGGCCGAACACGGCTGCGACCTGGAGACGGCCGCCTTGCGTGTGTTTGGCAATGCCGAGGGGGCCTATGGCGCCAATGTCAATTTGTTGATTGACAACAGCCGCTGGGACAGCGGCGACGAACTGGCCGAGACCTACAGCCGGCGCAAGGGCTTTGCCTACGGCCGCGCCGGCAAGCCGGTGCAGCAGGGCAAGCTCTTGGCCAGCATGCTCGCCGATGTCGAGCTGGCCTATCAGAACCTCGATTCGGTCGAGCTGGGTGTGACCACGGTGGACACCTACTTTGACACCCTGGGCGGCGTCAGCCGCGCCATTGCCCGAGCCAAGACGCTCAAGGGGGCAGGGCCGGCGGCGGCGGTGGCGCCGGTCTACATCGGCGACCAGACCCGCGACAGCCACGGCGGCGGCACCGTGCGCACACTGGGCGAGCAAGTGGCGCTGGAGACGCGCACCCGCATGCTCAACCCGAAGTGGTACGAAGGCATGCTCAAGCACGGCTACGAGGGGGTGCGCCAACTCGAAGTGCACCTGACCAACACCATGGGCTGGTCGGCCACCACGGGGCAGGTGCAGCCCTGGGTCTACGAACAGCTCACCCAGGCCTTTGTGCTCGATGCGCAGATGCGTCAGCGCTTGGCCGAACTCAATCCGACCGCTTCGGCCAGGCTGGCCCACCGGCTGATCGAAGCATCAGACCGCCAGTACTGGCAACCCGACCCCCAGGTTCTGCAGGCCCTCAGACAGGCCAGCGAAGAGTTGGAAGACCGTCTTGAAGGCGTTTACGAAGGAGCCACTGCATGAGCATCGCCACTGTTCCCATCAGCAACATCAAAAAGTCCTCCAAGGGCGAGGACGGAGAGGGCAGCGTTCAGGTCCAGCTGGACCCGAGCGTCAAGATCGGCAATGCCAAGGTCTTTGCCGTCTACGGCAAGGGCGGGATCGGCAAGAGCACCACCTCCTCTAATCTGTCGGCAGCCTTCTCGCATCTGGGCAAGCGGGTGCTGCAGATCGGCTGCGACCCCAAGCACGATTCGACCTTCACCCTGACCAAGAAGATGCTGCCCACCGTCATTGACGCGCTCGAGCAGGTCGACTTTCATGCCGAGGAGTTGCGCGTCGAAGACTTTTGCTTTCAGGGCTACAACGGTGTGATGTGCGTCGAGGCCGGCGGCCCGCCCGCAGGCACCGGCTGCGGCGGCTACGTGGTGGGTCAGACGGTCAAGCTGCTCAAGGAGCATCACCTGCTTGAAGACACCGATGTGGTGATCTTCGATGTGCTCGGCGATGTGGTGTGCGGTGGCTTTGCCGCGCCGCTGCAGCATGCCGACCGCGCGCTGATCGTGACGGCCAACGACTTCGATTCCATCTTTGCCATGAACCGCATCGTGCAGGCCATCGGCGCGAAGTCCAAGAACTACAACGTGCGCTTGGGCGGCGTCATCGTCAACCGCAGCGACGCCACCGATCAAGTCGACAAATTCAATGGAGTCACCGGACTCAAGAGCATGGCGCACTTTCCGCTGCTCGACGAAATCCGCAAGAGCCGGCTGTCGAAGTCGACCATGTTCGAACTCGAGGCCACGCCGGCGGTCAAGGCGGTGCAAGACGAGTACATGCGCCTGGCCGCCTCGCTGTGGAAGGGCTCCGATCCGCTGCCGGCGGTGCCCATGAAAGACCGCGATATTTTTGATCTGTTGGGATTTGACTGATGAACAGCACCGGTTATATCGAGCGCCGCGAAGAAATCGAGACCTACTTTGACCGCACCGCGGCCAAGGCCTGGGAGCGGCTGACCTCCAACGCGCCGGTGGGCCGTATTCGCGCCACGGTGCGCGCCGGCCGTGACCAGATGCGCAGCACCTTGCTGTCCTGGCTGCCGCAGGACATGCGCGGGCTGCGCTTGCTCGATGCCGGGTGCGGCACCGGGGCGCTGGCCATGGAGGCGGCCGCGCGTGGCGCCGAGGTGGTGGCCATCGACTTGTCGCCCACGCTGGTCAAGCTCGCTGCCCAACGCTATGAGCAGCTGCCTCAGGCCGGCACCGGTCGTGTGCAATTTTTAAGCGGTGACATGCTGGCCGATGCGCTCGGCCGCTTCGACCATGTGGTGGCGATGGACTCGCTCATTCACTATGACGTGCCGCACATGGTCGAGGCCATGCAGCGCCTGGCTGCGCGCACGCAAGCCTCGATCCTGTTCACCTTTGCGCCGCGCACACCGGCGCTGGCCGCCATGCATGCGCTGGGGCGGCTGTTTCCGCGCGGCGATCGTTCGCCCTCCCTCACTCCGGTTTCCGAGCCCGTGCTGCGCGCAGGGCTGGCACAGGGCCTGGGGCCCCTGGGCTGGCGCGAGGGGCGCACCCTGCGCATTCAAAGCGGCTTCTACACCTCACAGGCCTGGGAGTGGCACGTTTGAATCCACGCCTGCTCAAGCCGCCGGCTTGGCTGGTGGCCTTTGCCAACCGCCATCTGCCGTTTGCCGATGCGGCCTCGCACGAGCTGCCGCTGGCCCGTCTGCTGCGCCTGTCGCTGTTTCAGGCGGCCATCGGCATGGCCACGGCGCTGCTGGTGGGCACGCTCAACCGGGTGATGATCGTCGAGCTGGGCGTGCCGGCCTGGTGGGTGGCCTTGTCGGTGGGCTTGCCCCTGCTGTTTGCGCCGGCGCGCGCCCTGATCGGCTACCGCAGCGACACCCATCCGTCACCCCTGGGGCTCAAACGGCTGCCCTACCTGTGGATGGGCAGCCTGCTCATGTTTGCAGGCTTGGCCATGATGCCTTTTGCTTTGCTGCTGCTGTCCGACGCGCCCGAGGGCACGCTCTGGTTTGGCCGGCTCGGCGCGGCGCTGTCCTTTTTGCTGGTGGGCGCTGGCATGCAGATCACACAGACGGCCGGCTTGGCCCTGGCCAGCGATGTCTCGCCGATCGACAAGCGTCCCCGGGTGGTGGCGCTGCTGTACGCCATGCTTCTTGTCGGGTTGATGGTGGGCAGCGCTTTGCTGGCCTGGCTGTTGCAAGATTTCAGCCCCAAGCGCCTGATCCAGGTGGTGCAGGGCTCAGCGGTGTTGGTGATTGTGCTCAACCTGGTTTCGCTGTGGAAGCAGGAGGCGCGCGGCCAGCGCCGTGGCCAGCGCGAGGTCGGCGGCTTTTCTCGCAACTGGGCCCGCCTGATGGCCGTGCCGCGCATGCGGCGATTCCTCTGGACGGTGGGCCTGGGCACTGCCGCTTTCAGCATGCAGGACATTATCTTGGAGCCCTATGGCGGACAGGTGCTGGGGCTCGACGTGAGCTGGACCTCCTCGCTGACGGCCCTGACCGCTGGCGGCTGTCTGCTGGCCTTTTTGATCTCGGCGCGCCTGTCTGCGCGCGGCCTCGACACCGGCCGACTGGCCGGCCTGGGCGCCTTGCTCGGCCTGCCCGCTTTTGCTTGTGTGATTTTTTCAGCGCCGCTCGAGTCGGCCTGGATGTTCCGCTTTGGCGCTGCCTTGATTGGCTTTGCCGGCGGACTTTTTTCAGTGGGCATGCTGCTCAATGCGATGGAGATGCCTGAGGGTGAGTTGACCGGGCTGGTGCTCGGCGCCTGGGGCGCGGTGCAGGCCAGCGCCGCCGGTCTGGCCATGGTCGTCGGCGGCGTGCTGCGCGATCTGGTGGGCGCGCTGGCCGAGTCGGGCTGGCTGGGCCAGGCCCTGGCCTCGCCGGTCACCGGCTACAGCTTTGTCTTTCACCTTGAGATGTACCTGCTTTTTGTGGTGCTGATTGCGCTGGGCCCCTTGGTCAAGCGCCATCAGGACCTGCCCCGCAGCCCCCGGCGCATCGGCTTGGCCGAAATGCCGGGATAGCCTTTGAACCGATTTTTGCCAGCCCGCCCTGACTGAAGGAGACCCATCATGGGAACAGGAGCCATCACCCAGTACGTCGACGTCGCCCAGCTTGTGCTTTATGCCTTCTGGATTTTCTTTTTCGGCCTGATCTATTACCTTGCGCGTGAGAACCATCGCGAGGGCTATCCCATGGATGCGGGCCGAGAAAATGGGCCCAAGATCACCGGCTGGCCGGTGCCCGATCCGGTGACGTACAAGCTGCACGACGGCCGCGAAGTGCATGCCCCCGATCCGCAGCGCCCTGACGGCCAGTACAGCGCCCAAGCCGCGCACGGCTGGAACGGTGCGCCCATCGAGCCGGTGGGCAATCCCTTGCTCGCTGGCGTGGGCCCTGGTGCCTGGGCCATGCGCGCCGACACGCCCGATCTGACCCATCACGGTGAGGCCAAGATCGTTCCCTTGCGCGTGGCAAGCGACCACAGCGTGGCCTTGCGCGACACCGACCCGCGCGGCCTGCCCGTCTACGGCGGCGACGGCCAGCAAGCGGGCACAGTGACCGACATCTGGGTCGACCGCATGGAGATGATGTTTCGCTACCTGGAAGTGCAGACCCAGGGCGGCCGCCGGGTGCTGGTGCCCATCATGTTTGCGCGCATCAAGCGCACCGGCGTGCATGTTCATGCCCTCATGGCCGATCAGTTCGAGGGCGTGCCCGCCACCGCCCATCCCGAGCAGATCACCATGCTTGAGGAAGAGAAGATCCCCGCCTACTTTGGCGCCGGACTGCTCTATGCCGCGCCCGAGCGCCAGGAGCCGCTGTTTTGAGCGCCCAACACGAACACGAGTTCGAGGCAGCCCCGGGGCTGCCCGAGGCGCTGCCAGCGGGTGAAAAGATCCTCTGGCAGGGCGCACCGGACTGGCGGCAGCTGGCGCTGCATGCTTTCCATGTGCGCAAGCTGACGATCTACTTTGCGCTCATCATCGCGCTGCAAGCCTGGGTGCTGCAGGGCCAAAACCCGCAAGTGGTGCTGGCCTCCATTGGGACCAGTGCCATGCTGGCGCTGACCGCCGTGGGCATGCTCACGGCCATTGCCTGGTTCGCCTCGCACACCTGCCTCTACACGCTGACCAACAAGCGCGTGGTCATGCGCGTGGGCATCGTGCTGACCATGACGTTCAACCTGCCGCTCGTGCGCATCGCTGGCGCTGCACTTAAGCCACGCGGGCGAGGCTGTGGCGACGTGGCCCTGCAGATCCGCGAGCCCGACCGCATCGCCTATTTGCATCTGTGGCCGCATGCACGCGCCTGGCGTCTGAAAAGCCCAGAGCCCAGCTTGCGCTGCGTCAAGAACGCCGATGCGGTCGGAGCGCTCATCTTGCAGGCTTGGCGCACTGCCAATCCCCATGAGGCTGTGCTCGCTCAAGGCGCCTCGCAGCATGGCCCCTCGTCCTCGATGCGCGATCCCATTGCCGCATGAAAGCCCTGGCCGCGATGAGCATCGTCAAACCCCTGCCCACTGTTCGCCGCAGGCCTTGGCCGTTGTGGATGGCGCTGGTGCTGGTCGTATTGACGTTGCTGTCGGTGGCCTGGCAGCGCCAGCAAACGGCACCGCCCGAGCCGCAAGCTGATTTGCGCTGGCAGCGTCTGCTGCGTTTTGAGGACAGGCCCAATGGCGATATCGCGGTCATCGATGCCGCCACCGGCCGCGAGGCCGCCCGCTTGCGCGGTGAGCAGGGTTTTGCCCGTGGCGCGCTGCGCACGCTGGCGCGCGAACGCATGCGCCGCCAGCTCGGCCCCGAGCTGCCCTTTGAGCTGTCGGCCCACCGGGACGGCAAGCTGGTGCTGCGCGATCCGGCCACTGGCGAGCGCATCCACCTTGAAGCGTTCGGTGCGAGCAACATCGCCGTCTTTGCCCAATTGCAGTCCGTGGGGCTGCCCCACATGCCTACATCTCCAGGAGTCCAACCATGAACGCCTCCATCGCCAACGATCGCAACACCGACCATGTGGCCTTGCTGATGGACCGGGTCGAGAGCTCGGCCGATGCCACCGCCCGCGCGCTGGTCAACACCGTGTTGTCACCGCGCTTTTACACCACCGACTTTGAGGCCTTTGATCGTCTCGACATCGAGCCCGTGCGCGCCGAATGGGACGCCATGATGGCCGAGTACGAGGGCGACAACAACCACGACCACTTTCAGCGCGACGCCCAGTTCGCCGAAGAGGTCAAGCGCCTGATGCCCCAGCTCAGCCCCGAGCTGCGGCAGGAGTTTTTAGACTTTCTGATCTCTTCGCTTACCTCCGAGTTTTCCGGCTGCATCCTCTACAACGAAATTCGCAAGAACATCCGCAACCCTGATATTCGTCAGCTCATGACCTATATGGCGCGCGACGAGTCGCGCCATGCGGGCTTTCTCAACCAGTCGCTCAAGGATTTCAACCTGGGCATTGATCTGGGCGGCCTCAAGCGCAGCAAGAAGTACACCTTCTTCAAGCCCAAGTACATCTACTACGCCACCTACCTGTCCGAGAAGATCGGCTACGCCCGCTATATCACCATCTTTCGCCAGCTCGAGCGCAACCCTGACAAGCGTTTTCACCCGATCTTTCGCTGGTTCGAGCGCTGGTGCAACGACGAGTTTCGCCATGGTGAGTCCTTCGCGCTGATCATGCGCGCCAACCCCAAGTTGCTGACCGGCGTGAACCGGCTGTGGATCCGCTTTTTCATCCTGGCCGTCTACGCCACCATGTATGTGCGCGACCACAACCGGCCCCTGCTGCATGAGGCCATGGGTCTCAATTCGGGCGAGTACGACTACGAGGTGTTTCGCATCACCTCGCAGATCTGCCGGCAGGTCTTTCCTGTTGAGCTCGATATGGACCATCCCACCATGCGCCGCGGTCTCGACAAATTGGTCGAGATCTCTGCCGCGCACAGCCGCGCCAAGCTCAGAGGCGGCCCGCTGGGCCTGTTGCTGCAGGGCGTGCATGCCGCGCGGGCGGCGCTGACCTTCACGCGGCTGTTCTTTCTGCCCGTGAAGTCGCAGGAGTTGCCCGCTCAGGTGCGCAGCGTCCCGGTGTGGTGACCCAGCACGGCCAGGCCAGCCCAGCCCGCAATTGCCCATGATGGACTTCGCCTCCCCGATTGCCGCTGCTGCGCTGTTTGCGCTGCTCAGTTGGTGGTTGGGCACGGGTGTCATCTTGTGGCTGGTGCGCCGGCCCGCGGCCAGTTTTCGCTGGAGCTTGGCTCTTGCCACGGTCATGCTGCTGCTGGGCTTGTGGGGCAGCGCGCACAGCATGAAGACAACAGGCAGTGCCTCGGCCTATTTGGGTTTTGCCAGCGTGATCTTGATGTGGAGCTGGCATGAGCTGGCCTTTCTGACTGGCGTGTTGGCCGGTCCCAGGCGGCAGGCCTTGCAAAGCGGCGCCACTGGCTGGCTGCGGCTGAGCCAATCGGTGCAAGCCATTGCCTACCATGAGCTGGCCTTGATCGTGAATTTTGCGCTGCTGTGGATGCTGCAAGTGGGGCAGCCCAACCATGTGGCGCTTTGCACCTTTGCCTTGCTGTGGTGCATGCGCCTGTCGGCCAAGCTCAACCTCTTTGTGGGTGTGCCGCAAACGGGCGTGCAGTACCTGCCGGAGCACTTGCGCTATTTGGGCAGCTACTTCAAGACTGCGCCGGTGCGCGGCTTTTTCTTTTTGACCCTGGCGGCGTCGGCCCTGACCCTGGGTTGGCTGACTTGGCAGGTGCGCAGCGGTCAAGTGGCGGCCAGCACCGGCTGGGTGTTGTTGGCGGCCTTGCTGGGTCTGGCCATCGTCGAGCATGTGCTCATGGCTTTTCCCTTGTCGATAGAAAAGCTTTGGGGCTGGGCCATGCGTCAGCGGCCATCACCGCGCGAAAGCGCGGTGATGGCGCGACCGATCGTTGCGGCGGTGCCGCCTGTGCCGGTGGCGGCGAGCAAAGGGGATGCGTCATGAATGCGGTCAATATGCTCGAGACCCGCCAGCTGATCGGGGCGGGGCAGCGGCCCCAGGCCCTGGTCATAGGCAGCGGCTTTGGCGGGCTGGCAGCGGCCATTCGCTTGCAGCTGCGAGGCTGGCAGGTCACTGTGCTGGAAAAGTTAGATGCGCCCGGCGGGCGCGCCTATGTGCATCGCGTCAACGGACATGTGTTTGACGCCGGCCCCACCATCATCACGGTGCCGGCGCTGCTCCAAGAGCTTTGGCAGCTGGCCGGGCAGCAAATGAGCGACCATGTCACGCTCAAGCAGCTCGATCCTTTTTACCGCATCCGCTTTGACGACGGCGACCATTTTGACTACAGCGGCGACATCGACCGCATGCGCGCCGAGGTGCGCCGCATCAGCCCCTCGGATGCGGCGGGTTTTGAAAACTTCATGCGCGAGGCTGACGATTGCTACCTGCGTGGCTTCGAGGTCCTGGGCACCCGGCCCTTTAGCACCGTCGTCGATTTGCTGCAGGCCTTGCCCGCCATTGCGCGCATGCGCGGCTGGCGCAGCTTGCACCAGATGGTGGCCGGTCACCTCAAGCATCCCAAGCTGCGCATGGCCATGAGCCTGCAAAGTCTGCTGATTGGCGGCAACCCGTATTCGGTGACCTGTGTCTACAGCCTGGTCAATGCGCTGGAGCGCCAGTTTGGGGTGCACTGGACCATGGGGGGCACCGGTGCACTGATTCAGGGCATGGTCAAGCTGCTGCAAAGTCTGGGCGGCCAGCTGCGCTGCAACGCGCAGGTCGATCGCATCGATGTGCAGGACGGGCGTGCCAGCGGCGTGACCTTGGCTGGCGGGCAGCAACTGGCAGCCGACATCGTGGTCTCCAACGCCGATGCCGCCTGGACTTACAAGCACCTGGTGGCCAGCGAGCTGCGCCGCAGCTGGACCGACCGGCGCATTGCCCGCGGCCGCTATTCCATGAGTCTGTTTGTCTGGTACTTTGGCACCGACCGTCGCTATGACGAGGTGCCGCATCACATGATGGTGCTGGGCCCGCGCTACAAAGAATTGCTAGCCGACATCTTCAAGCGCCACCGACTCAGCAGCGACTTCAGCCTTTATCTGCATCGCCCGAGCGCCACCGATCCTTCAATGGCGCCGGCCGGCTGTGACACGTTTTATGTGCTCTCTCCAGTGCCGCATCTGGACAGCGGCACCGACTGGCGGGCGCATGCCGAACCTTACCGGCAAGCGGTGGAGCAGGCGCTCGAGCGCACCGTGCTGCCGGGCCTGTCCCAGCATGTGCGCGCTTCGCTGATGACCACGCCGCTCGATTTCCAGGACCGTCTGCTGTCCTACAAAGGCGCTGCCTTCGGCTTGGAGCCGCTGCTGCTGCAAAGCGCGTACTTTCGGCCGCACAACCGCAGCGAGGATGTGCCCGGTCTGTTCATGGTTGGCGCCAGCACCCATCCGGGCGCGGGCGTGCCCGGTGTGTTGATGTCGGCCAAGGCACTCGATCAGGTGGTGCCCGATGCGCTGGACTATTTGACGCGGGGCTTGCCCTCGCTGACAGGAGCCTGAATGCTGATGCCCACTGCCCAGACCCAGGCCCTTCGTCGCGAGCAGGACTTGCTGGCCTGCGTCGAGATGATGCGCGGCGGCTCCAAGAGCTTTTTTGCCGCCAGCCGCCTTTTGCCTGCTCGCATGCGTGCGGCCAGCATCGCCCTGTATGCTTTTTGCCGGGTGGCCGACGACCTGGTCGATCAGGCCCAGGGCGATGACATGCACGAGAGCCTGCGTCAGTTGCATCACCGCCTCGATCAAATCTATGACGACCGGCCGCAGGCCTTCGTTGAGGACCGAGCCCTGGCCGTGGTGGTTCACCAGTACGGTTTGCCGCGGGCTTTGCTCGACGCCTTGCTCGAGGGTTTTGCCTGGGATGCGCAAGCGCGCCACTACGACAGCCTGGAGGATGTGCAGGCCTACGGCGCGCGGGTGGCCGGCAGTGTGGGCGCGATGATGTGCTGGATCATGGGTGGGCGCAGCGCCAGCACACTGGCGCGTGCCTGTGAGCTGGGCGTGGCCATGCAGCTGACCAATATTGCCCGCGACGTGGGCGAAGATGCGCGCAATGGCCGCCTTTATCTGCCCAGGCAATGGTTGCGCGACGCCGGTCTGGACCCCGACACCTGGCTTGCTCAGCCGCGCATCAGCCCGGCCCTGCAAGCGGTGGTCGAGCGCTTGCTGCAAGAGGCCGACCGGCTGTATCAGCAGGCCACTGCCGGTGTGGCCGGCCTGCCGCGCGACTGCCGCGCCGCCATCGTCGCGGCCCGCCTGATTTACGCCGAAATCGGCCATCAACTGCGCCGCGACGGCCTCAATCCGGTCGATCAACGCGCCGTGGTGGGGCGCTCGCGCAAGCTGGCCTTGCTCAGCCGCGCCTGGTGGCCCTTGCTGCCCTCCTCTGGGCTGGCTGCGCTCCCGCCTTTGCCCGCCATTGCCTACCTCGTCGACATTTGTGTCGATGCGGGTGCGGCGCCGGCTGAGCTGCGCCCAGGCCGGGCGCTGCGCCGGCCCGTGGGTGAGCGGGTGGTCTGGATGATCGAGCTCTTCGAGCGCCAACAGGTGCTGCGTCGCTCGGCGCGCTAACAGCCCTTTAGAAGCTCTGCGCCGTCTGCGCTGCGTGAAGACGGGTTGCACCCATCAAGTCCTGTAGCACCGACTCGATCCGCGCGAGGTCGGCTGGCTTGGCCAGGTGGGCTGAGAACCCCGCGGCTGTGCAGCGTTGGCGGTCTGTGGCCGTGCCCCAGCCGGTCATTGCCACCAGGGTGAGCGCAGCATCCTGGGCGCGCAGCAGACGCGCCAGCTCAAAGCCGTCCATGCCTGGCATGCTCAGGTCGACCAGGGCCGCTTGCGGTCGGTGCAAGCGGGCCAGGCCGAGAGCGCTCGGGCCGTCGTAGGCCACCCAGGTTTGGTGGCCGCTCCAGTTCAAGGCACTGGCCAGGGTGTCGGCACCGTCCGGGTTGTCGTCGACCACCAAAATGCGCCAGCTTGAGCTGCCGCAGGCGGCCACCGGCCGGCTCTCGGGCGCGCGGATCGGTGGGGGCATCGCGCTCGATCCGCAGACGGGCAGGTCGATCGTGAACACGCTGCCCAGGCCGCGGCCGCGGCTTTCGGCGGCCAAATGCCCGCCGTGCAGCTCGGCCAGTTGACGCGCCAGCGCCAGCCCGATGCCCAGACCGCCCTGGGCCATGTGCAAGTTGCGATCGACCTGGCTGTAGAGCTCAAAGACATGCGGCAGGTCGCTGGCGGCAATGCCGATGCCGTTGTCCTCCACTTGCAAGACAACCCGCTCCTCGCGCCGGTGAGCCTTGAGCGCGATCTGCCCGCCCGGTGGGGTGTACTTGGCTGCGTTATTGAGCAGGTTGACCAGCACCTGGGTCAGCCGCGGCGGATCGGCCCGCAGCGCAACCGTCTCATCGGGCAGGCTCACGCTCAAGCGGTGTTCACGCTCGCGCATCGGGTGCTCGCTCAATTCGATCGCACCGACGACAAGCTCGCGCAAGGTCAGAGTTTGCAGCTGCAACTCGATCTTGCCCTGCGCGATGCGCTCGAGATCGAGCAGATCGTCGACCAGGCTGAGCAGGTGGTGGAGTTGGCGCTGCATCATGGTGCAGGAGCTGCTGACCCGATCGGGCTGGTCGGCTTGACGCTGCAGCAACTGCAGCCCGTGCATCAAGGGTGCAAGGGGATTGCGCAGCTCATGGCTGAGCCGCGCCAGAAATTCGGACTGGCGCCGGTTGACCTGTTGCAACTGACGTGCAATGCCGCGCCATCTCTGCACCCGCCGCCGCAGCCGCTCATCGGGCCCCGCCGCGGCCTGAGGCGGCGCACTTGCTGCAGGCCTGCTTTCTGCTGGATCAGCGCCCATTGCCGCGGCTGCATTGAGCCCAGCCACGGTGCTGTGGCCGTTGGGGCGAGGCAGCCGCGCCTGCGCTGCAATCCAGGAGCCACTCCAAGATTGCAGCGAGCTCGCTTGTGGGTCGATGCGGTAAGGGATGGATCTGATCATGACTGCGCCAATTTAACCCCAGGCGGCATCCTGAGCGGCAGTGACAACTGTCATGCAGACGCAAGCAAATGTAAGGGGGCTCGCCTCGTTGGTGCGAGGCGCGGCCCTTAGCCGCGAGGAGCTCGCGACGTGGCAGGACGGGGTGCAGCGGCGGCCCCTGCCGTCATTGCGAGGCGCGCAGCGCCGTGGCAATCCAGGTCTTCGTGCAGCCGCCGATGGATTGCTTCGTTCCTCACAATGACGGGGAGAGGGGCCAATGACGAGGCGGGGGCAATGACGGCCCCACTGCGTCATTGCGAGGCGCGCAGCGCCGTGGCAATCCATGTCTTCGTGCAACCGCCGATGGATTGCTTCGTTCCTCGCAATGACGGGGAGGGGCGCAATGGCGGGGCAGGGGCGTTGACGTACCCACGTCCGCCATTGCGAGGCGCGTAGCGCCGC